>CAZFXD010000013.1:0-38853 GCA_964522795.1 uncultured Myxococcaceae bacterium | reverse complement strand
CGATGGACGTGCTGGCCCCGGGCATCGGCGAGATCATCGGCGGCAGCCAGCGCGAAGAACGCCTCGACGTGCTGGACGCGCGCATGACCCAGTTCGGGCTGAACCCGGCGCACTACCAGTGGTACCGCGACCTGCGCCGCTACGGCAGTGTGCCCCATGCCGGCTTCGGCCTCGGGTTCGAGCGGCTCATCGTCTACGTGTGCGGGCTCGGCAATATCCGAGACGCCATTCCGTACCCGCGCGTGCCCGGCTCGGCCGAGTTCTAGCCGCTAGTTCGCCGGAGCGGACGGAGGGTTTGCAGGCGGCGTGGCCGCGGCGGCTTTCGCCTTGGCGCGGTCCTGCACCCACCCCACCACGAAGATGAGGCCGATGCCGACCATGATGCCCACGTCGGCCACGTTGAACACGCCCGTGCGCAGCGGCCCGATGCCCATGTTCATGAAGTCGACCACCGAGCCGCCGAAGCGCGCGCGGTCCACCCAGTTGGCGATGCCCCCGCCGGCGATCAGCGCGTAGGCCGTCACGTGCCACGCGTCGAGAATGGCGGTGCGCGCCACGTAGATGACGATGCCGAGCAAGAGCGCGCCGACGCCCACGGTCAGCACCCAGAACCGGGCCCAGTCGGGCAGGTTGGACCCCAACGAGAGAAACGCGCCGTCGTTGGTAGCGTACTGCAGCCGGAACATGTCGCCGAGGTACGTCTCGGTCGGCTTGCCCTTCAAGTACGTGTTGGCGAGCACTTTGGTGAATTGGTCGAGCCCGATGGTCGCAGCCATCACGAGCACGAGCAGGGTGAGGCGGCGGGGCAGGGGCACGGGCCGCAATTGCCAGCTTGAACGAGGCGTTGCAAGCACGGTTCTTTGGCGGTGGCGGAGGCGCCACGCCCGAGGCTTGTTGCCGTGTCGCAGGCACGCGGGTACCGTTCACGCGTCTCGTTCGAGGTGCCTTTGACCAGAAGTCGTCGCCCGCCTGGGTTGGACCTCCGCGGCTCCAGCCGCCCGCTCAGCACCTTCGCGGATCACTTCATCGACGAGACGCTTCCCGCCAACATCCGGCTGCGGGCATTCGCCCGAAACCGGCCAACCGCCACCCTCCAGGCCCGTCGCCGCGGCCTCGACGCCTGGCGCGGTTCGACGCTCAACGAGTATCGATCGCACGCCGGGTTCTGCGCCTTGCTGGAGCTGCTCTCGGTGGAAGGCTTCCCCAGAGACCTGCTCGTCGCCGCGACCCGGGTTGTTCGCGACGAAGCGGTTCACGTGGAGCTCTCGCGCCGCATGGTCCGCTACCTGGGCGGCGACGACTTCATCGTGGGAACGCCTGACTACGTGTTCCCCGATTCCACGCTCGACCCCGTGGAGCGCGCCGTGGACATGGTGGCCACGTCGCTCTGCGTGGGAGAGACCTACTCCTGCCTGCTCATCGATGCCGCCCGGAGATCGGCCGTCGATCCCATGAGTCGCGCGGTGCTGACCCGCATGGCGAAAGACGAGTCATTCCACTCTTCCTTCGGCTTCGCCGCGCTCGAGGTGATGTGGCCGGCGCTCAGCGCGGCCGGACGTCGGCGGGTGGAAGCGCGCATTGCCGACGCCGTGTTGTTCGGCTGGCAATTATCGACCGAGCCTCAGCCGGATTTCGTCGATCATCCCTTCGGCGCGGTGCCCCCGGCGCTGGAGCGCAAGACCGCCGTCGGCGCGTTTGATCGCTTGATTCAGCCGCGGCTCGAGCGCCTCGGCATCATGGTGGAGAGGCCCCCGCTTCCCAGCTGAGTGCGGCCTACTCCCGGATCGCCCCCGCGCCCTGACGCGTGCGGGGCTGGCCGTCGAAGTCGAAGGGCGGCGTGTACTCAGCCAGGCCGTAGCCAATCGCGGAGCTTCCGGCCGTCGGGCGGTAGTTGTTGGTCAGTCGACTCTCAAATCGCGGGTCGCCGGTGGCGTTGTCTCCGGGCCCCACCCAGGTTCCCGCGCCGTTGGAGAAATCGATCACCGTGCCGCTGCTGTTGCTCATCTGAGCGCTGTTCCCGTTGTTGAACACCACGTTCTTGAACGCGCGGTTCAAGCTGCCGGGGTTGAGCGAGAACTGGTTGTACCCGTAGACGCCCGACTGGGTGTTGAAGGCGGAGATGTTGTTCACCACCCGCACGTTGTACGCCGTGTCCTCCACCACGATTCCGCTCAGCCCGATCTCGACGCAGGTGTTGTTGGTGACAATGGTGCCCACCGCGCGATTGGAGCCGTCGTCGCCCCGGACCTGAATGCCGAAGCCCTGAGGAAGGTTGTGAACGATGTTGTTCATGATCAACCCGTTCTGTCCCTGGTGGTACAGCCCTTGCCGCTGTTCAGAGTTGTCGCCCCAATGGTGAAAGCGATTCCCGATGATGTGGACCGCGTTGGTCTTTGGCGAGACCAGAAACGCCGTGTTGTTGCGGCTGCGGCCGTCGAATTCGTTCCCAGAAAACTCGATGTGATTCGCGGAGAGCCCGTCGGTCCCCGGCGAGTCAGAAACCCAGACCGCCATGTAGTTCCCCTTGCCGGCAATGGCGGGGAGCCCCGTGTCGGCCTCGAAGCGAAAGCCCTGCACGCGCCAGTAGCGGGTCCCGTAGCTGAGGCGGAGCAGGTAGGACCCATTTCCGTGCCAGGTGACGACCTCGCCCGGGTACGCCCGCAGCGTGGTGGGGTTGGCTGCGGTGCCCGGGCGCCCCACCGGACTGGACGCGTTCGTTTCGATTGCCGCCGACTCCGCGTACGTCCCACCGCGCACGTAGATGGTCTGCCCCGGCTGCGCTTGCCGGATGCCTCGCTGAATCGTTCTCAGCGGCGCCTCCAGTGTCCCGGCGTTCGAGTCTGAACCGGTCGTCGCGACGTAGAGCGCGGTGCCCGGCGAGGGCCCCAGCAGGGGCGGGAGCGCGCTGCCCAACTGGTCGGCAGGGACACCCGCGTCATTGGGTGGGGTGCCCGCATCGACCACGGGTGCGCCGGCATCGATCACGGCGCCCCCCGCATCGGTGGGTGGCAGTCCGGCATCCACGACCGGAGCGCCGGCGTCCGCCACGCTCGCCCCGGCGTCGGTCAGCGGAGTCCCGGAATCTGCGCGCGTGACTCCGCCGTCTACCGCCGAGGTCCCTGCGTCAATCACTCCCACGCTCGCGTCAGGAGCGGCGCTTCCGGCGTCGACCCACGATGAACCGGCGTCGGGGAGGTGACACCGCGACGGAAATCGTCGGCAGTTGATCTCGGCTTCGGCGCTGTCGGGTGTCTCTGTCGCGGCGACGTCAATCACGCCGGGGCCGCAGGCCGCCGCGCCCAGACAGACCAGCAGCGCGCCGACCGCGCTGGCCTGGCGTCGGTGGACTTGCCACCCCTCAACGCTGCCCTGGGTCATGCGCCCACCAGTGCAGTCAGCGTGCCGCCGTCGCGCGCGCCAGGGTCCCACTGCCCTCGCCGCAGCCTCGCGATTCTGTTGGTCGCGACGGCGAGTTTCGTTGGGCGTACATGTGGGTCTGGGAGCGGCCCGCCGTGCGGCGAACTCGTCTCACTGCGTCGGCGCCGAGACATGCATGCGTCCGGACGGTTCTCGGGGCGCGACGCTCCCGCGTCAGCGGATTCGCGCCGCTTCGTCAGGGGCCGGCGCTAGTCTGTCGCCCCCGTGTCGCCGGCCCGTGTTCTTCGCGTGTACCCTGATTCCGAAGCGGCCCAGGCGGCGCTGCTGGCGTACGCGCGCCGTCATGGCTCGGCGCCCGCTGATGAATTCGTGCGCTTCGCCCGACTCGTCGAACTCTGCGCTCCCCAGGCGACGCCTGCGCAGGCACGCCTGACGCCCGTGTTGGCGCGGGGGCTCCTCACGAGCGCCATGGCCCAGGTCGGCCCGGGGCCCTTCGGCGCCGCGGTTCGCTCGCCGGCGTTCCTCGACTCGGTGCTCCAGGTCATCCGCCACCTGCGCCTGAACGACGTTGACCCCGCCTCACTGCGCGACGCGTTGGCGGCCCACCACGCCGCGCGGCGCGTTCACTTCGTGGCGGCCTGCTGGGCGGTGATGGAAGAGAAGAAACGCCAGGCCGGCGTGCGCGATCACGACGACGACGTGGCGCTCGCCACCGAGGCATGTCTGGCGGCGCTCCCCGAGCGGTTGCGACCGTATTCGCGCATCGAGGTCTACGGGCTGTACGACGAGAGCCCGCGGCGGCGGAAATTCTGGGCGGCGCTGGGGCGCGCGGCCGGCGAGGCCTCTCGACCGCTCGTGCTGCAGTTCGTTCGGTCGGCGCACCCGTCGGTGGACGGACTCCCCGACAACCTCGCGACGCACTTCGAGCGCGCGTGGGCCCAGTCGCCGCTCCATGAGTTGGTGTTTGATCACGCCGACGAGCGCCCCTTCAACAACCTGGTCGGCGCCGCGCTCGACAGCCGCGCCGGCCGGGAGGGCGACAGGCGCCCCAGGTTTTTTCATGCGCCCACACCGGCCGGCGAAACGGCCGAGCTGGCGCGCCGATGTCGCGTGTTGCTTGAAGCGGGCACGGCCCCAGAGCGCATCGCCGTGTTCGTGACCGACCCTCGCACGGAGTCTCACGGGTTCGCCCGGGCGTTCGAAGCGGCGGGCGTGCCCCTGGAGGCCGCGCCAGCCACGCCGTTGCTCAACACCGCGGCCGGTCACCTCGCCTGTGCGATTCCTGAGCTGATGGCCGCCGCGTTTCCGGCCGAGTTGATGGCTGAGTTTCTCGATTCCCAACACGCCGCCCGGGTGCACAGCGGCACGCGCCACGCGCGAGCCATCTTCACTGCCGCCGGGGTCTACGACAACGCTCGCGGGGCGACCCGGACCGAAGGGGCCTACCGCGTGCGCCTCGGCCAGTTGGCCGAACGCACCCGCCCCGACGAGACCCGTTCACCCACCCGCGCCCAGGTCGACGACGTTCGAACCCGCGCCGCGCTGCTCATCGACACCGCCCGGACGTTGCCGCGCCGAGCGCCGTTGGCCGTGCTGGTGGACGCCTGGTGGCAGGTGGTCCTGGCCCTCGGTCTCGCGCAGCCTCCGCCGTCTGAACGTTCGGCCCTCGATGACGTCACGCTCGCCGAAGCGGAGGCCACGGACGCCCTGGCCGCGGAGCGCCTGGTGCAGCTCCGAGACGAGCTTCGTCGCGCCGCGGGTGAACCGGCCGCCGCGCTCGACGAGGTGTCGCTGGAGGACTTCGGGCGCTGGCTCGTTCGCGCGGCCGCGGAGCACTCAGTCGTCCACCCGTCTTCGCGGCGCGGCGGCGTTCAACTGCTGGCGTACCGGAGCGCCCTCACGCGCGAGTTTGAGCACGTCTTCTGCGCGGGGCTCGTCGACGCCGTGTTTCCCCGACGCGAAGGGTCGCTGCCCCTGGTGACCGACGCCGAGCGGCGCGCCACCAACGAGGCCGTGCCCGGCGCGTTTCGGTTGTTCACCGGTGACGCCGAGCGGCTGTCGGTGGCGCTGGCGGAGGATCGCTTGTGGATGCACGCGGCCACCGCAGCCGCCACCCAGTCGCTCACCCTGTCGTTCTCGACCAGCGACGGCGATGGTCACGCGCAACAGCCATCGGTCTTCTTCGAAGGCCCTCGCCGGCTGGCGAACGCCCAGGTCGACGCCGCGCCGGCGCTCAATGCCATCTCCCTCGAGCAGGCGGTCGGCCACGACGAGTTCGAGCTCGCGGTCGCGCTGGACGGGGTGAGCCCGGCGGAGACGCGGTGGAGCGAGCCGTTGGCCAGTCCGGCCGATCTCCGCGCCGCCCTCGGTGCTCGACCGTTCTTCCGGCGGCTGGCGCGGGCCTCGGCGCAGGAGTTCGAGCGCTACCGGTTCTTTCAGAACGCCGACGCCGCGGCGGGGACGTACAGCGGCGATTTTCGCGCCTCGCCCAGGCTCTCCGCGCTGCTCGCCTTCGGGCCAGACGCACCGCTCAACGCGAGCACCCTGCAGGCCTGGGCCACCTGTCGCTTCAAAGGCGCCTGCGCCCACGTGCTCCGCCTGCGCGGAGGCGAGGAGGCCTCGGAAGAAGCGCTCCCTCGAGAAGAGAGCAATTTTGAGCACGAACTGTTGGCGCGGGCCGCCGCGTGGCTGAAGGACCACGGTCGCTTCCAGCCCAACGGCGTGGTCCATGAACCCGACGCGCGTGAAGCGGTCGAGGCTGTCGCCGCGGCGGTGATCGCGGCGTTTGAGGCCGAGTCGAGCACCGGGCACCCTTTGGTGTGGAACCTTCAGAAGCAGGCAGGCCGGGAGCGCGTGGTGCGCATGCTCCAGGAACCGTTCCCGGTGAAAGGCGAGATCGCCGCGCAGCCAGATCGGTTCGAGTTTCAGTTCGGCGATCCGCGGGCGCCCAGACCCTTCGACCGCGTGGCGCTGGGGTCCCCACCGACAGGGCAGGCGCCGGTCTTCGTGAAGGGGCGAATCGACCGCATCGACCGCGGCCCCTCGGGCACGTTCGTGATCGACTACAAGCGCACGGTCGACAAGGCGCGCCTCGTCGACGCGTACCTGGTCACCGATTTTCAGCTGCCGCTCTACGCCTGGGTGCTGGAGCAGGCCGGAGAGTCGGTGGTCGACGCGGCGTGGATGGGCCTCAGGAAGACCGAAGGCGTGCCGCTGAGCGAGGTGCGCGACGCGGAGCGCGCCGCGGAGACTCCGCCACTGGAGGCCATGTGGCGGGAGGTCGCCGGCGTTCGCTCGGGCGCGTGGGGGCCGCACTCAAAAGATTGCGCCCACTGTGACTTCGCGGCGGTGTGTCGAATCTCGGCCCGCCTGGTGCGGACGGATGACGGCGGGGGTGACGCGTGATCACGCCCCTCTCCGAGGCGCTCCGCGTGGAGCACAACCTTGCGCTCTCCGCCGGCGCGGGCACGGGGAAGACCTACAGCCTGGTCACCATGGCCCTCCACGTGCTGGGGGGCGCGCGGGCCGGGCACACCCCGGTGCGGTCCAAAGAACTGGTGATGCTCACCTTCACCGAAAAAGCCGCGGGCGAGATGCGCTCGCGCCTCGAGGCCCGGGTGGCGCGCCTCGCCACGCCCCGCGCGCCAGGGCGGGAGACCACCGCGTTCGAGGAGGCGGAAGCCGACCTGTTGGCGTCGTACGCTGCCATCGGTCAGCCGCTGCCGGACTGCGCGTTCTGGCGCGACGTGCTGGACGAGCTGAGCGCGGCCAGCGTCAGCACCTTTCACGCGCACTGCCTGCAGTTGCTCAAGCGCGCGCCGCCCGACGCCGGCGTGCCCGTCGCCGTCACGCTGGCGGACCCCGCCGAGGCCACGCGCTGGTTCTCCACGGCCGCCCTCGACGCCGTCTTGTCCGCGCTGGAGCGGCGCCTGGGCGCGGTGGAAGAGCTCGTCTCGCGCCGGGGACTCGCGCAGGTCGTCAGCCGCGTGGTGTCGCTCACCACCACGGTGGCCGAAGAGGGGGTCGACTTTCGCCGCTTCGCGCCACCGCCCCACGCTCGCGCGGGCGGGGTGATCGAGCAGGAAGCCCGCCGAGCTGCCGAGACGGTTCGTCTCTGGTTGGGGACGTTCGAAGACGACGCGCAGGTGGCCGCCGAGGCGTTGGTGGCGCGGCTCGGTTCGGACGACGGCGCCGCGCTCTCGTCGGCCTGGGAGGAGCTGGAGGCGCTGGCCCGACGCCTGCCGCACCGTGGAAAGATCGCGGCCGCGCGACAGGCGGTGATTGGGAAGAGCGGTTCGCCCAGCCCCCTCGCGCTGGCGGTCGCGGCCGAGCTCGAGTTCCACCTCACCGCCGCCCTCCACGCCCTGATGGACGACACCCGCGCGCGCTACGAACAGACCCTGGCGAGACACCAGGCGCTCGACTTCAACGCGCTCTTGTCCCTCACCCGACAGGCGCTCCTGAACTCTCCCCACTTCCGCGCGGAGGTTCAGGGCGGAGTTCGCGTTCTGCTGGTGGACGAGTTTCAGGACACCAACCTGCTGCAGTTGGACATCGTCCGGCTGCTGAGCGAGCGGCGCGACGGCGCCCCGCGAGATTGCGCCGACCCCGCTGAGCTGCCTATCCAGCCCGCCATGCTGGGCATCGTGGGCGACGCCAAGCAGGCCATCTACGAGTTTCGCGGCGCGGACGTCACGTTGTTCGAAACGTTCGGCGCGCAGCTGGAGGCGTCCGGGGGCGTTCGGGCGAACCTGACCTCTTCCCGGCGATCGCGCCCCCGGTTGCTCGACTACTTCAACGCCTACTTCCCCAGAGCGCTGCCGGTGCTGCCGGGGCGGCCCGCCTACGACGTGGGGTTCGCTGCGGGTGACGCGCTCACGCCCACCCGGCCGGAGATCGGCACGGCCCCGCGCGTGCTGCAGCTGAAAGCGGAAGATGGAGAGCAGACGCCCACCGAGGAGCGTGTGCTGCAGGACGCCACGGCCGTCGCCCGCTACCTCGGGCACGCACTGTCGCACCGCTTGCTCAAGGTGTCTCACGATGACCTCGCGCCGCCGGTTCCCGCGAGGCCCCGCGATGTGGTGCTGCTCTTCTCGCGCTTCACCAACGTTCAGACCTACAGCAACGCGCTGGCCCAGGCCGGCATTCGGCATCGGGTGTTTCGCGGGCGGGGCTTCTTCGCCACCCCGGAGGTGCGTGACGTGGCGCAGCTGCTGCAGCTTCTGGTCACGCCCGATGAGCCGCTGTCGCTGGCCGCCATTCTGCGCAGCCCACTCATCGGGCTGTCGGACGCCTCGCTCCTCAACGCCGTGCTCGAGGGCCGGTTGTCGTGGGCCGGGGTCGCCGCGGCGCCCCTCGCCCCCGACGAACGCGCGGCGGTCGATGCCTTCCGCGAACGCTTCGTGCCCCTCTCGGCTCACGTCGACCGCCTGGATGCGGCGGCCATGTTTCACGCGCTGGCGGCGCGGTTCTCGCTGCGCCCGCTCTACGCCGGCTTGCCGTTCGGCGAAGCGGCGGTGGACCACCTGGAGCGCCTCGCCCGCTTCCTCGAGCTGCGCGTCGCGGCGGGGCGCCGGTCGGTGGCGTCGGCGGCGCGCGAGCTGGTGGCGCTGGGCGACGACGACCGCCTGCTCGGCCCCGGAGAGCTGCCGCACGACGACGAGGTCGACGCGGTCACCCTCATCACCATGCACCAGGCCAAAGGGTTGGAGTGGCCGGTGGTGGTGCTGCCGGAGTTGTTCGCTGGCAGCGCGCCCATGAACGCGTTTGCCTACTTCAGCCGCACACAGGGGCTCGCCGTGCGCCCGCGAACGAAGTTGAACTCCGAATTTGCGGGGGCCGTGTTCGCCGACTTGTCGCAGCGCGCCGCTGCCGAACGGCGCCGCCTTCACTATGTCGCGATGACGCGCGCGCGCGACGTGCTCATCCTCGGGCTGTCGGGAAAAAAGAAACCGGAGTCGGTGCATTCGTTTCTGGAGGAGCCGGCGGTGGCGGCCCTGGTCGAGTCGGTCGAGACGCGACAGTTGCCGACCATCACCCTGGCGCCGCCCGCGCCGCGCATCGACGCCACACATCTCGCCGCGGTCATCTCCCGGCACGAGGCGCGCCGACCGCTCCTGCCGTCCGAGCTCACCCTCAGCGTTTCGGCGCTCCAGGACTTCGAGCTGTGCCGCCAGCGCTACTGGCTGAAGCACGTGGCCGGCGTGTCAGAGCCTGACAGTTGGCGACCGATCACTGGCGATGATGAGCCGGGCCGCGGTGGGGCGCGAGAACTCGGGACGGCCGCGCACCGCCTGCTCGAGCTGACGCCGCTGGAGCTCGTCGGAAGAAAGGAACTGACGCCCGCGCTGGAAGACCTCGCCCGCGCTGAAGGCATGGCCGACGCCGGCGGCGCCATCGCCATGGCCGAGCGGTTCTGGTCGAGCGCGTTTGGGACGAGCGTGGCGCGCGCGCCCCCGGAGCGGGTGGGGCGCGAAGTCGACTTCGCCCGCTACATCGATGGGACGCCGGCAGTGTCGCTGCGCGGAAAGATCGATCTGGTGGTGGAACTCGAGGGCACCACCTGGGTCGTCGACTACAAGACGACGCGAAACGTCTCCGCGGGTGCCGAGCCGTATCGATTTCAGCTCGGGGCCTACGCCGCCGCGGTCAGCCCGCCCCGCGACTCCGCTCTCGTGAAGAGCGCCATCGTCTTCTTGTCCGCGCCCGAGCCGGCCCCCGTCTCACTGCGCGCGGGCCTGGAACGGCCTGACGAGGTTCGAGCCCGCATCGCCCGCCTGGGGGCCGAAATCGCCTCCGCCGAGGCGGACCGCCTTTGGCCGCGCGCCCCGAAAACAGTCTGCGAGTCGATTTCATGCCCCTTCGTGGCCCGCTGCCACGGCCAAACATGAGCCGTAAGGCACTGTAAATACACGATATAAACAGAAATGAGACGCAGTACGCCCCCGGGCCTCGCCTCAGGACGTACGTGCATGTAAGACATCTCCCACATGTCGGCATAAGTCGCACATGCAAGGGGGAGTTCGAAAAATGAAGCTGGCTCGAGTGGCGGTTGGGGTGGTGTTGGTGGGGCTGTACGGGTGTGGTGGTTCGACCGCGTCGGTGCAGGATTCGACCGTGGTCGGCACCGCCGAAAAAGGAGAAGCGTGGGCCTCGAACGACAGCCCGTCGCTCTTCACCAGTCAGCTGGAAATGAAGTTCGACGCGCTCCCGCTCAACGGCGAAGCGGCCGTCATTCCCTGGGCCGGCAACTACTGGCCGGTCTACGAAGACAGCATCAACCTGCAGTGGGATGGCCCCAACTCCGACTCCGCGGCGCGCAAGTACGAGAAGGCGTTTGGCACCGCGGCCGGCCTGGCCGACGGCGGGAGCGCGGTTGAAAACGCGGTCTCCAGGTTTCACGGCATCGACGCGCACACCTCGCAGAAAGCGTGCAGGCAATCGTCCGAGTGCGACTCCAAGAAGGGCGAGACCTGCGCCCTCCGCCGGGGCAAGACCGAGGGGCGCTGCATCCCGACCTGGTGGGGCATCTGCCACGCGTGGACGCCCGCGGCGATTCTCATTCCTGAGCCCAAGCACCCGGTGGTTGAGAACGGGGTCACCTTCAAGGTGCAGGACCTGAAGGCCCTCGCCAGCCTCGTGCACGACCGCACGTCGTCGAAGTTCGTCTCCATGCGCTGCAACGCGGTGGAGAGCTCGTCGGAGATTCAGTTCGACAAATACGGCCGACCCACCGGGCCCAACGCCGCCTGCCGCGACTCGAACGCGGGCACCTACCATGTGCTGCTCGCCAACTATCTGGGCAAGCTGAAGCAGGCCTTCGCCGAAGATCGCGTCTTCGATGCCGAGGTGTGGAATCAGCCGCTCCGCGGGTTCCGCGTCACCAACAAGAAGGTGGTCACCGCCACCGAGGCCAACACCCTCATCGGCGCCACCGTGGAGGGAGGGGTCGACACCAGCTTCAAGGGCACGGTGAAGAAGGGCGCCTGGGTCCAGGAACCGGCCATCGCCGTCACCGCCGGGCAGCCGGTGAAGGTGCTGATGAGCGGCAGCAACGACGCCGACCTGTTCGTGAAGTTCGGCGCCGCGCCTTCGGCCTCGGCCTACGACTGCCGCCCCTACGAGAGCGGCTCGGTGGAGGCGTGTTCGCTCACGGCTCCGGTCGGGGCGACGCAGGTCTTCGTCGGGGTGCAGGGCTACGCCGACTCCAGCGACTTCTCGCTCACCGTGACGGTGGGAGGCGCGACGCCCAAAACCTACGTGTTTAACGCGAATGCGAAGTCGTTCGTCTATGTGGAGACCGAGGTCAGCTACATCACCGAGTCGTCGGCTTCGACCGATGGGAACCTCGCGGCCTCCATCAACAGCTACACGGGCACCGATCGCTATCGCTACATTCTGGAGCTCGACGCGGATGGAAAGATCATCGGTGGCGAGTGGGTGGGAGACAGCAAGAAGGCGCACCCCGACTTTCTCTGGTTGCCCACCGGCGTGGCGGGGAGCTCGGTGGCGGGCGGGGCGATCGCCTACGCGAAGGTGAAAGCACTGCTCGATCGCTCGGTCGCCCCTGAAGGCGGCGCTGCCGACGCGGGCACGGGCGGCGGCTCCCGAACCAGCACCGAGTCGGGCACCGTCGCGCGAGCTGAGTGGAAACAGTACGGCGCGTATCACCTCGCCGCCGGCGCCACCCTCACCGCGGTTCTCTCCGGAAACGGCGACGCCGACCTCTACGTTCGAAAAGGCGCCGCGCCCACCGTGACGGCGTACGACTGCCGCCCCTACAAGACGGGCAGCGCCGAGACGTGCAGCGTGACCGGACCCGCCGACGTGTACGTGGGCGTGAACGGCTACGCCGCCAGCAGCACCTTCCAGCTCACGGTGACGTGGGTGGATTCTGGCGTGGGCACGGTGACCCCGCCGCCCCCGCCGCCGGCGACCACCGGCGTGCTGGACACCTCGGGCGCGGTGGCGCTGCATGAGCTCAAGATCTTCACCGTGCCCCTCGCGGCCGGGCAGAAGGTGTCGGTGAAGACGTCGGCGCCCAACGACGTGGACCTCTACGTGAAGCTGGGCGTCGCGCCGTCCACCAGTGCGTATGATCAGGTCTCCGACTCGTCGACGGGGAACGAGGCGCTCACGGTCACCGCGACCCTCCCCACCACGCTGTATGTCGGCGTCTACGGGTACCAGGCGTCGACCTTCAGCCTGAACGTCAGCCCGACGCCTTGACCCGCTCCAGCGGCGGGGCACGCTCGCGCCTGGGGCGTTCTCGCCCCGGGTGTCGTGCGGGCGCGGACTACTTCCGCGTTCGCTTGGACGACGATGACGAGCTGGAGCGCTGGGGGGCGGCTTTGGCTTCGGACTGCGCCTTCAGCTCGTCCGACAACCCCTGCACCTTCACCTCCAGCGACTTGGCGAAGGTCTCCAGCTCCTTGAACTTCGTCTCCATCGCGCTGCGGTCCGCTTCCGCCTGACGCAGTCGGGAAGCGACCTCGTCGCTGGCGCGCAGCGCCTGGGCCACCTTCGCACGCTCGTCTTCCACCCGGCCGCGGGCGATCCACAACGTGCCGATCCACCCGATGACGGCGATCACCAGCAGCAGCCAGGGCAGCGGGTACCAGCGGCGGAACGCGGTGATTTCCTCGGAGAAGCTGTGCTCAGAAGCGGCCATCGCAGGGGCAGCATACGAAAAATTACGTGCGCTGCCCCAGCAATCGCCGCGGCGTGGCGATCACGCTCTGGGCGGTGCGGCGACACTCAGGGTCAGCGTGGACCCACAGCCATCGCAGTGCACCCCGCGGCCGTCCTGAAACCGCCCGCTCTCCTCGTAGGTGCGGGGCGTGAGACAGCGCGGGCACGAGGCCTCGATGGATGCCAGCGTCACCCGGGCGCGGAGCTTCGACACGAAGAGCACCAGCCCGACAAGCAGGAGCGTGGGGACGAGAATGAAGTGCGCCAGCGGAATGAACACACACCCCAGCGCGGCGGCCCAGCAGAGGCCCAGGGCTTTCAAGGCGCGCTGGGCCCGGTCTGCCCACGACCAGTGCGTCACCCTCGCTTCGCCCGGTTGCGGTGGGGCGCCGGTGAGCGTGAGCGTGATGGCCAGCGTCTCGTCTCTCACAGTGGTTTCCGTAGCGCCTCGAGGAACACCTCGGGAAGAAAGTCGAGGTCGCCCTCGGGCGCCCGCACGTACCCTCGGCGCAGGTAGAGCCGCTGCACGCCCGTGGCCCCGCGCCGCGTGTGGAGGTTGATCGCGGTCGCGCCACGGCTGCGCGCATGCGCCTCCGCCACGTCCAGCAGCGCGGCCGAAAGCCCCGACCCGCGCAGCGCAGCGTCGATGGCCAGGTGCCGGAGATCGCACGCCCCCGACTCCCACGCTTCGCTGCCCGCCGCGCCTGCGGGCCAGAGCGCGACCGTTCCAACGACGCGACCCTCGGCGATGGCCACCCAGACGTTGGCCACGGCGCGCTTCGCCGCCACTGCTCGCAGTTCGGCCATGCGCGTCTGCGTCACCACCACCTGGGGCATCTTCCGCGCGTAGGTGTCGACGAACGCAGAAACCAGCAGCTCGCCAATCGCCGCGTCGTCTTCCGCACGCGCGTCGCGAATCACCCAGATGGGAGCCGGGAAGGGCACCCGTGCACTATCGCAAGGAACCTCGCGCGAAGCATGCCCGGCTGCGCGAGACGGGCCATGATGCGTCGCATGTCGGTGACTCGAAGACGTCGCGCACCGAAGGGGTGGGTGCCTCCGGGGCCGCCTTCGCTGGCCGACGCGCGCATCTGCGCCTCCACCGACGAGGACTTGAGCTACCTCACGGGCGACTGGAGGATTTTTCAGAAGAAGCGCGGGCACCGGTGGAGCCTGGACGATCTCGCCACCGCCGACTTCGCCGCCGAGGGCGCGTCGTCGCGTGGGCTGGTACCGGCGACCATCGTGGACCTTGGGTGTGGCATTGGCTCGGTGCTGCTGATGATGGCGTGGCACTTCCCCGAGGCCCGGTGCCTCGGCGTCGAAGCGCAGGCGGTCAGCGCCGACCTCGCGGACAAGTCCATTGCCTTCAACGGACTCGGCGCGCGGGTTCGCGTGGAGCGAGGTGACCTCCGCTCCACCGCGCTGCCCGTTGCAGACCTCGTCACCGGCACGCCGCCGTACTTTCCAGAAGGCACAGGCTCCATCCCGAATCGCCCGCAGGCTCCCGGGGCGCTGTTTGAACTGCGCGGCGGACCCGAAGCGTACGTGCACACCGCGTCTCGAATTCTCGGCCCGCACGGGCTGTTCGCGTTCTGCACCAGCGTCAAGCAGGAAGCCCGGGTTCGAGCCGTGCTGCCCGAGCACGGGTTGTCGATTCGAAGGTTTCAGTACGTCGTGCCGCGCGAGGGGAAAGCGCCGCTGGTGTGCCTCTGGCTGACGAGCCGCGAAGCCGCCGTCGAGGAGCGCCTGGCGCCCCTGGTGGTGCGAGATCTGAAAGGGCAGTGGACGGCGCCGTTTCAGGCCCTGCGACTCCGAATGGGGCTGCCGCCGCGCGAAGGCTGATCGGCCCCCACGGGTTGAATGCAGTGCGAAAGGCGCCGTCTCCATCGCCGAGAGCCGGGTGGTCCGGTTCAGCACGAAACTGAAACGCAAACTGAATTTCACTCCAGGGAGTCCGTCATGAAGAAGTCGATCGTCGGTGCTGTATTTCTGAGTGCGTCGTTGGCCTTCGCCGGGACGACCGGTGCGGTCGCGGCCGGAAGCGCGGCCGGGGCCGAAGCCAAGGTGGCCGTGCAGGCCGCCGACGCCGGCGCCAACCTCGCCCATACCGGCGCGGCGGCGGTGGATCACCACGTGCAGACTGGCGCCAAGCTCGACGCCAAGGCCGTTGAGGTGAAGACCAACAAGACCGAAGCGGGCGGCGTGAAGGCGCCCGCCAAGAAGGAAGAGTCGAAGAGCGGCGTGAAGAAGACCTCGGGCCGTACGGTGTCGTCGGTCAAAGACTCGCGCCCCGCCGTGAACAGCACCGCCAAGTAGGCTCGCGGAGCGAACTGCAGTTCCTCGCCGCCTCGGCACGCGACACGCGCCTACATTAGCGCTCGTGCCGCGTGTCCGGGGCGCTTCGTTGCGGTTGTCGGGCGGGGCCAACACCGCTGTCAGAAGAGTTCTCCGCGCGCTGCGGTGGCGCTACACTGTCGCCACTCTCGAAGCGCCGGAGCCCCCCATGGAACGAATTCCCCCCAGCCGGCCGTCGGTCACCCCCAGTGACGTCGCCTGGAAGACCGAAAAGGCCGCCGCGCGCTTGACCGCGCCATCGCCCGTCACCACCCGGCCGCCGGACATGGCGCCTTCAGCCTTCGAGGTGAGCTCCGCCGCGAAGTCGTCACCCGCCCCGGTCAGCACCCTGAACTTCGACGTCCACCCGAGACTGCCTGAGGTCGTCGACTTTGCGACGCGCCAGGGCTGGGTGGCCCGCGGTTGGACCCACCTGTCGGTCTTCTCGCAAGAGCTCGTGTACTCAACGGACGATTGGAAGACGACGCACGCGCTTCACTCGTCGTCTGTCCCTTCGCCGTTTGTGAACGGTCGCATCATGCTCCCCAACGTGCCCGCGGGGACCAAAGTGACCTTCGCGCTTCACCTGGGAGTGGCCTGCAGCGCACCCTCAGACATCGCCGGCCACCGTGAGCGAGGCCAGTTGTGGCTCAACAACGGCGGTTGGAACTACGTGCAGGAAACACACTAGCCCCGCTCGTCCATCGGTCTTCGCTCGCACGGTACCTGCGCGAGCGACGGCCGCACGCCTGTCCTTTGTGAGCATTGCCCCCGGAGAGTCGATGAAGTCACTGAACCTCGTTGTGGTGTTCCTGGCCCTGGCCGCCGTCTCGTGCGGGTTTGATCGGAGCGTGCCGCCGTCGGCGAAGATCACCTGCAAGGCTGACGACCAGTGTCCTCCGGACTGGCGCTGCCAGCTCACCCAGGGCCTGTGCGTCGAGGCGAAGAACTACGACGACGTCCCCCCGGAGATCATCGAGTCCTCGGTTCGCGTTCGGATCGTCCCCGGCCTCGACAACCAGCACCCCTCTCCCACGGCGCTGAACGCCGACGCCACCGCGGTGGTCAACTTCACCGTCACAGAACCGCTGAAGCGCCCACCGGAGTTGGTGGCTGATCCTCCGCTCGACTGCGTCGTCAACAGCGCCGAGGCCATCGCGTTCGAGTACCGCTGCAAAGTGCCCATGGGCATGATCGACTTCGAGGCCATCGCCACCTTGTCGGCCGATATGATCGACGTGATCGGCAACACGCGGAAGCAGGAGGTCCCGCATGCGCTGATTCAGATCGACACCAAGCCCCCGGTGGTGCCCATCACCGACATGCCGGACCACGTGCTCCACATTCGCGCGCCGTGGGGGTCGAACGACAGCAACGGCGTGGCGCTCGATCAGATCAAGGGCACCGCCGGTTCCGCGGTGGGCGCGGACTATGTGCTGGCCCGGTCGGGCGGCTCGTTCGCCCGCGGCCGCTTCAAGGTGAACCCGGACGATTGGTCATTTGGTCCAGACCCGCTCGCCGAGCTGCGCACCGGCGAACTCGAGGTGGCCAGCCTCGACGAGGCGGGCAACGTGTCGCCCTGGGCGCCGGTTCGCTACGGCCAGTGGATTGTCAGCTTCGGCAAGAAGGTGCCCGGGAGTGTGGCGGAGAATCCGCATCGCGTGGGCGTCGTCGGCGCGCAGGGCATTTCACCCATTCGAAACGACATGCGCGAGCTGGGTGAAGAGAGCGGCCTCGGGCGCATCGACGGCATGGGCTACACCGTGAGCGGCACAGCGACGTGGATCCAGGCGGGCAGCGCCCTGCCGGCCGCCGTCGGCCAACCGGTGCTGGTCTACGACAGCGCGCGGGCGCGCGTGGTTCGCTTCGGCGGCGTGCAGCGACACTCCGTGTTCACGCCCATCATCAACAAGTACCTCGAAATTGGTCCCCCCCTGGGCGTGGCCGAGACGTTCGAGTGGGCCGGAAACGGGTGGGCGACCGTAGCGACGCAGGATCCCCAGTCTGACGGTGACCCGCTCGGGCGAACCAGCGCCGCGGCGGCGTTCGATCCCGTCGCCCGCGTGATGTACCTGCAGGGCGGCCAGGGACCCAACACCGAAGGCGGCGATGCCGGCGATCCCGTTCAAGGGCTCGTGCTCAACGACGCGTGGTCGTACAACGGCCAGTCGTGGAGCCGCCTCGCCGACGGCCCGTGGCGCACCGGCGCGGCCGGTTTCGTCGACAGTCGCACGGGGGATTTCTTCGTCGCGGGCGGCCTCGGTCAGGACGCAGGGTTCGTGGGCACCACGGCGCGTCTCCGGGTGAAGTCGTGGACCGTGGTGGACGGCGGCGACTTGCCGCCGCGTGCCTACGGCGCCGTGGCCACCGACTTCGAGACCAACACCGTGTGGCTGTTCGGCGGCCTGACCCCGAACGGCAACGTGTCCAACGAGCTCTATCGCTGGGTCAATGGCGCCTGGAGCCAGGTGAACGCGCCCAACGGTCCCGTCGCCCGAAGCGGGGCGGCTGGCACCTGGGATTCGCAGCGCCACCGGGCCATCTTCGTCGGCGGGCGCGCCCAGAACGGAACGGTGCTCACGGACGTGTGGTCGTTCGACGGCACGAATTGGCTCCAGCTCAACTGGGGCGCGCTCGGCGGGGACGGCGGGTTGGCGGACCACCAGATCGCCTACGACATCGCCCGCGACTCGGTCGTGGCGGTCTCTCGAGAAAGATCCTGGGTGGTCGAACTCGCGCTCGATTCCGGTTGGGTTGGACCAATCGCGGCGGCCACGCCTGAGCTGGCCTATCAACCTCCGATGAACTGCTCGAGCGGACTCGGTGGCTGCACGCTCGTGCAACAAGTGCCATTTGGCGTGCTGCGCCTTGGCAAGTACGGCTGGGCGCCAGCCCAGGACATGGCGCCCGACGCCTCCATTCCGCAGAAGAACCTGCCGACGGGATGGTTCGGCCACTTCTACTCGACGTGGAACGAACAGACCCGCGAATTGCTGGCGTTCGATGACAGCAGCACGTGGCGATGGAGAGCAGACGCCGGCTGGGTCGACACGGGCGTCCCCCCCCCTGGCGGACTTTACCCGACGGCGGGCGGTCCGAGCAGCGCCGGGCACTTCCGGGGGGGCGCACTGCAATCGACGGCCAGCGGCGTGGTGTTCGCCAACAGTCGAGACGGCAAGACCTACCGATGGGACGGCGCGACGTGGCAGCCCGGCACTCCGTTGACCCGGCCCGGAAGCGGGAGCGCCAAGAATGAGATGAACTGGGTGGGCATTTCGCCTGCGCCCGCGGTGGCTGACGTGATGGGCATTCAGTTCACCCGTCGGCGCGGAACGGCCATGGGGTCCTACCTGACGGCGTGTTCGCAGTACGATGGACCCGCCCAGCTCGGCGTCTTCTGGGGCAACGAAGGCTACACGGCGTACAACACGTCTGATCGTCCGGACATCTGTTACATCCCCGACCCGGTCGCGCTCTACACCCAACGCTGGAGCCTGAGCGGGAGCCCAGGCACCCTGACCCCGCTCGGAACGCTGCTCAACGCGAACCTGGGCGCGGTCGGCGCGGTGTCGTTCGATCCCATTCGAGGCAAGGGGCTGGCCACCGGGGGCATCGTCAGCGGCAGCGACGCTCCGACCATGGTCGCGTTGGAGTTCACCCCGGGGGCCGCGACGAGCGCGACGCCGGTCGAAGTGGGCAACGCCTACGGAAGCGGACAGCCACCGCCTCGAGTGGCCCACGCCGCGGGCTACGATCCGTTACAGCGCGCGCTGGTGATTCAGGGCGGCAGCTCGGACGTGGAGAACTGGGGCTACTGGCAGAGTCGGCTGTTCCAGGTCACCCAGAGCCAGATGGAAGACTTTGTTGCCAAGTGCGTCCTGACGGTCATCGGCGTGCGCGGCCTGTTTGGCATCACCGTTTCTGAGGTCGTTTACTGCGTGGAACGGCAAGTCGACCGCATTATCCCCATCGCCGACTTGAACGACACCTGGCTGATGTCCCGCGAGAAGGAGCGCCCCGCACTCCTCGCCACGTTCGATCTCGGCAGCTCGCTGCTGCCCCTGGATACGTCGATTCGAAAGGTCACCGCACAGGTGAAGGCAGGCGGCACCGGCTACGGGTTGTCGGGCAACGTGCAGTACTTCACGCAGGACGGTTTCCGACTCAAGGTCTGGCGCGCGGGGCGGTGGGAGACCCTCGGCACGGCGCTCGCGCCGTCGACCGCCTACGCCCCGGTCTCCGGTGAGATCGCCAGCAACCAGACGCTGCAGCAATTCTCAGCGGCTGGGCCGTACGTCTACATGGCCGTGGAGCCACTCGGCGCCAACGGGCCCGACGCGGCGAAGCTGAGCGTGGACTACATCGAGTTCAAGCTCGACTACGAGGCGCACTGGGCGTCCTCGGGCCTCAAGTAGTCGTCCGTGACGCAGGCCTCACGGCCTGGCGCTCGGGTGCCACTTGATGCTGCAGCCGATGCTCGGCTGTTGCGTTGGCTCCGGTGGTTCGCCCGCGCGAACCGCCGCCAGCGCGGCCGAGAGATCGGCCCCCGTCACGGGGACCTCGTTCCCGGGGCGGCTCCCGTCAAACTGCCCTCGATAGGCCAGGCGCGCCTGCCGGTCGAACACGTAGAACTCCGGGGTGCAGGCGGCCTGAAACCGACGGGCCACCTCCTGGGTCGCGTCGAACAGGAACGGAAAGCGAAAGCCCGCCTCCGCTGCCAGCGCGGCCATGTGGACGGGCCCGTCTTGCGGGTGCGTCTGTTCGCTGTTGGCGTTGATGGCGATGACCGAGAAGCCGTCGGCCACGGCCTGGTTGAGGAGCGGCACCATCACGGCGCGAAGGTGAATGACGTAGGGGCAGTGGTTGCACATGAAGACCACCACCGTTCCCCGCGCGCCGGTGAGCGTGGAACTGTCGACCCAGGCGCCAGTGCGGGCATCGGGCAGCCGAAACCCCGGCAGCGGCGTTCCCAGCGGCAGCATGGTCGATTCGGTGGCGGCCATCGGTCACTCCTCGCACGTCGTTCTAGGCCGGGCCGCGCGTCAACCCCAGCGCCGGCGGGCGGCAGCATTCTGGGACGTGCCCGCGCAGCGCTTCAAGCGCGATGAACGCCTTGTCCAGAAAGTGCGGTCGGCTCTCGACGAACGTGACGCTGGGGTGGCCTTCCCACGCCGCCTCGAGCGCGCGGTCGATGATGCCCGACTCCGCCGCCGTCTCCAGCCGCAACGGGTTTGCGTGGTTGTACCCTTCGTCGCGATGCGGGGGCCGCAGGTGCACCACCGCCGCGTAGCGCGTGAGCTCCACCTGCCGGGTGGTGCCGTTGGCGCTCCAGAATTCTCCCGGCCCGGGCCAGTACGCGGCCCCGTCGATGGTCCCGCGATCACACAGCACCAGCGCCGAGTTATCGGAGGCCTCCGCCGCCGCTTCGAGCTCGCGTTGCACGCTGAAGATGGCCCGCTGCGCCGCCCTGCGTTCGCCCGGAGAGTTTCCCCGCGGGAACCCGCCTCGGAAGATCAAGCTCGCCGCCTCGGGAAGAATCCGCACGTGCTCACAGAAGTGTTGCCTCACCAACTCCAGCACGGCGGTCTTTCCCGCGCCGGGGCCCCCGGTCAGCACCACCCTCGAGGCATGGTGCACCTGCGTACATCGACAGTTCGGCATCGCGCGGCCTCCTCGGCTGGGACGAAGTGCTGCAAGTTTCGTCGCCAGGTGGGGCCTCCGGGCCCGCCCGAGCGGCGCTGCGCGCCGTGCAATCGGTGCGGATCGCAAGAGGCCGACGCAATCGATGCGCCAGCCCCGGGCTCCCACGACACCCAGGGGGCACCTGGCGGCTGGCACCTGCCTTGCTCAACCTTTTCTCAAGGCTGACCCCGGGGAGGTCGTATGCGCATCGCCGCACTCTGCACATGTCTGTTGGCCGCCGCTCCCGTGGAGGCCTCCGGGCAGATCGACCTGTGGGTTCGGCCCGCCGGAACGTACGGCACCGACGGCGCCACGCCGCAGGCCCGTCACACCACCGTCAACCTGGCCGACCTCACCGCCCAGGAGCTGGTCGCCGATGACGTGCAGTTCCGCGAGAAGATGAAGTTCCGCGGCGTCCCCATCGATGCCCTGTGGGGCGGCTTCGCCATTCCACCCGAGTGCGACGCCGCGATTCTGCACTTCCGAAACGGCATGGCCGTTCCGTACACGCTGAACGACAAAGCCGCGGCGGCCAAACTCGGACTCTTCGTGGCGACCGCGTTCTGGGAGTCGACCGAATCGGGTGGCACCTGGTCCTCGGTCTTCCCCACGGTGACCCGGGCCTCCGGCGCGAGCGGTGATTCCAGGCCCGTCTTCTTCGAGGGGAACAAGGTCGTCTCGCTCACCCGCTGGCACCCGGCGTTGAACCCCAAGAGCGCCGAGGAGTTTTCGCCCTGGCAGCACATCGACAACCTGACCGGAGTGGAGTTCGTGAAGCTCGGCGCGTACTGGAACCAGTTCCGCGTCGGTGAGGGCGCCGCGGTGAAGGGCTTCGAGGTGTTTCGTGGGCGCTGCCAGTTCTGCCACGGGGCCCGCGGGGTGGGGGCGAGCTACGGCTGGGACTACGTTCGACCGCTCCCGGTGTTTGAACAGCGAGACCCGGACAGCCTGCTGATGCACGTGAAGTATCGCCCGTACGACGCCGCGGCGAAGGGGCTGATGATGCCCGCCTTCAAAGACGTGACGCCGGCGGAAGCGAAGGCCCTCCACGCGTGGATGAAGGCGCTCGCCGACAAGCCGCTCCGGCCCTACGCGCCCAAACCGTGAACGGCGCCTAGTTGGGCAGCTCGCCGCGCGGCTCCATCGCCGAGTCGAAGTCTCGCGGGCTCGCTACCACCACCTGGTTTCGGCCGGCCGCCTTGCCCGCGTAGAGCGCCTGGTCGGCGCGCTTGAGCAGCTCCTTGAGCGACATGTCGGCGGCGTAGCTGGACAGGCCGATGGTCACCGTCAGCCCGGCGTTCACGCCCGAGAGCAGGCCCAGTTGCGCTTCGGCCGCTTCGCGCAGCCGGTGCGCCACGTCGATGGCGTCTTCCAGCTCGGTGTCGTCGAGCAGGACGAGAAATTCCTCGCCGCCCCAACGGGCCACGGCGTCGGCGCCGCGCAGCTCGCCGTTGAACAACCCCGCCACCGAGCGGAGCACGCGGTCGCCCGCTTCGTGCCCGAGCTCGTCGTTGATGCGCTTGAAGAGGTCGATGTCGGCCAGGATGACGCAGAACGGCCGGGCTTCGCGCGCGAACCGCCGCTGCGAGTCATCCAACAGTTCGTCCATGTGCCGACGGTTGAACAGCCCGGTGAGCGGGTCGGTGAGCGCCATGCGCTCCATGCGCTTCTCGGCGTGCACGCTGGCCAGTCGAAAGAAGTACGTCACCAGCGCCAGCGCCAGAAAGGGAATGGCGATGTTGGCGTTCACCATCAGCTCGCCAACCCGGGGGTCGAGGGGCAGGACCGGCGCGGTGGCGTGTAGCCCCAGAAACGCGAGGAACACGCCGCCACAGGACCAGACCACGGTCGCCTGGCTCAGGCGGTCGTTGAACATCACGAAGGGGATGAGCGGAATCAGGTAGTACTGAAACCCGCTGTTCCACCCCAACGTGGTGGTGGCGAGAACGGCGTGGGTCGCCACTTCGCCGACCAACAGCCACATGGCGATGTTGTGGTGGCTCCGCCGGTTGAGCGCGGCGGCCGCCAGCCAGGTGCACACGCTGAGCGCGTTGAACGCGGCCAGCGCCGGGTGCCCCAGCCACCCGAAGAGGGGAATGAAGGCGGTGTGCGCGACGATGCCGACCCAACTCACGTTGCGGATGACCACCGAAATCCGCGCGAGAGGTCTCGAACGCATCATGGGGGCACCGTAACTCAGAACCTGCGCGGTCGGCGCGGTGGCGCGTGACGCAGCCTGGCGTCAGTGGACGCGGGTGTACTCGTACGCCACGGTGCGCTGCGAGCTGACGTCGAGGTCGAGCCAGACGTCGCCGTTCACCGCGTACCCGCGCGACATCATGCCGGCGCCGGGGCAGCTCTGCGTCATCGAGCTCATGTTGTTGGCGTAGCTGACGGTGGCGGTGTACGGCGCGCTGGCGCTGCCGCTGGCGCTGGAGACTCCGTACACCGTGGAGCCCTGCTTGAGCAGCGTCACCCGGACGGTGACCGGCGAGGCCGTCAAGCCGTACACCCGAACGGCCGTCAGCGCGTACAGGCCGTCGGCCACCGTTCCGCCGGTCGCGGTTGGCGCGGAGCCGCTGGCGGTCTGGAACGTCACTTCGGCCGCGCAGTTGGGCAGCTGGTGGCACGCCGTTCCCGCGTCGCCGCCTCCCAGGGTCCCGGCGTCGGCGAGCAGCGCCGTGCACGTTCCCACCCCACCTCCACCGGCGTCGTTGCCGCCGCTCGTTCCTCCGCAGGCCACCAGCAGAAGGGTCGACAGTGAGATCACAGGGATGAGTTTCATGGGCGCTCCAGGAGAGAAGGGTGTTGGGATCCGTACCGAAATCAACGGGTTGCAACATGCCTCCATTCGATTGGGCGGTGAACTGAATTCGTCGCCCACCCTTCGGTGACGATCGCGCTGATTTCCGGAAACCGGCGCGGCCCCGGCGCGACAACCTCACATGCCCCCGTTTCGATGGCTCGCCCCCGCCGTCTGTCTCGTTCTCTATCCTGCGTGCGGTCCACAGCTCGCCGTGGACTCCCCAGCCGTCGCGGACGTCACCGACGAGTCCGGAGCCGAGCAGGCGCTCTCGCTCAACGCGCCCGCCGTGAGCCACGACTTCGCCGACCCATTCGTCCTTCGCGTGGGCGAGACGTACCACGGGTACTCCACCAACTCGGTGTTTGGGAATGTGCCGCACCGCGCCTCGTCTGATCTCGTGGCGTGGGGCGGGGCGAACGACGCGTTTCCGCACCTGCCCTCGTGGGCGACGCCTGGCAATACCTGGGCGCCTTCGGTGGCGCGAATCGCCGGGAAGTACCTCCTCTACTTCACCGCGAGGCACCGCGCCTCCGGCCGCCAGTGCATCGGCGTCGCCAGCGCGTCGAAACCCGAGGGCCCCTTCGTCGCCGTCGGGAGCAGCCCGCTCGTCTGCCAGCTCTCGCGCGGCGGCAGCATCGACGCCAGCCCCTTCATTGACACCGACGGTCGCGCGTACCTGCTGTGGAAGAACGATGGAAACTGCTGCGGCCTGGGCGTGTCGCTCTGGTCGCAGCGCCTGTCCAGCACGGGGCGCTCGCTCAGCGGCGTGGCCACCCGATTGCTCAACTACGATCGCGCCTGGGAGAACCCGCTCATCGAAGGCCCTTCGATGCTGCGGGAGAACGGCCACCTGCTCCTGTTCTATTCCGCCAACTGGTGGGAGTCGTCGCGCTACGCCGTGGGCTACGCCGCCTGCAGTTCACCGCTTGGCCCGTGCACCAAGAAGACGCTCAACGGCCCGTGGTTCTCCTCTTTCGGTGATTTCGCCGGGCCCGGAGGTCAGGAATTTTTCCGCGACGAACAAAATCACCCGTGGATGTCCTTTCACGCCTGGACGCCCGGCAACACCTCGTACCGGACCGGCGGCGCCCGCGCGATGTACGTGCTGCCGGTGGGCGTGGATGGAGAAGGGCGCCCGTTTCTGGTGCGGCGGCCCGAGGCGCGCGGCATCGCGTTCGTGCCCAGCGGCGCGGGCGCGGTGGTGCTCAATTCGTGGGGTGAGCTGCAGACGTACGGCTTCACTGCTCCCGCCGTGGCCTCGGTCTACTGGCGCGACTGGGACATCGCTCGCGGCATCGCCATGAACCCCAACGGGCGCGGCGGGTACGTGCTCGACGGGTGGGGCGGCGTGCACACCTTCACCATGCAGGGCAGCCCCCCGCCAGAAGACGCGCACCCGGTGGCGTATTGGAAGGGCTGGGACATCGCCCGCGCCATCGTCGTGCTCCCCACGGGGACCGGCGGCTACGTGCTCGACGGGTGGGGGCGGCTGCACGCGTTTCCTATCGGCAGCGGGCCCAAGCCGCCCGCCTGTCGCGTCTCGGCAGACTGGCCGGGGCAGGACCTGTCTCGCGGTGTCGTGCTGCTCCCCGCCGGGAACGCGGGCTACGTGCTCGACGGCCACGGCGGAATTCACGGGTTCTCCTGTGGTGGCGTGGCCATGCCTCCCGCAGTTCGCGGCGGAAAATCGTTCGGCACCTCGGACTTCATGCGCGGCATTGCGCTCGCGCCTGATGGAACGCGCGGCTACGTCGTCGACCTGTGGGGCAGCCTGTACCCGTTCGCGGTTGGCTCGAACGCCATCCCGCCGGCACCCAAGGGGAACACCGTGTGGGCCTGGAGCGACGCGGCTCGTGGCGTGGCGGTGCGTGCAGACGGGACGACCGGCGCCACCGTCAACCTGCAGGGCGGGTGGTCACTGTTCTCTGCGCCAGCGCATTGAGCTTCGCCGGGGGCCGAACGACCACGTCTGTCAGGGCGGTCCCGCGGGGTACTTGTCCATCGCCCAGGTGTTCCACAGTGCCTGATCAATCTTCCGGCTCTTCGCGATGGCCTCGTACACGTCGCAGGCGCGGGTCCGCGTGCGAGGGAACATGGGGCTCGTCCAGTCGACCCGGTAGATGCCGAAGCGCGGCGCGTGGCCTTCCCACCACTCGAAGTTGTCGCTGATGGTCCAGAAGTAGTACCCGCGAATGTCGTAGCCATCGGCGATGGCCCGGCCGATCTCATAGAGCTGCTGCATCAAGTAGAACGGCAGGCGATCGTTGGGTCCGTCGGCCAGCCCGTTCTCAGACACCACCAGGGGAAGCTTGTAGACGGCGTACGCTTCAATCACCCGGCGCAGCGCCTGGGCGGAAAACTCCTGGTAGAGGTCCGAGTGGGGGACGTTCACGTCGTACTCCCGCACGTCGTAGTGCGGCGTGGCGTAGAGCGGTGCGACGCCGGTGAAGAGGCCACCTTTCTCCACGCGAAGCTCCTGGTAGTAGTTGAGCCCGATGAAGTCGACCGTGTGCGCGAGCTCGTCGTCGTGGCGTTCGGGCGGGTCGAAGCGCACGTTGGTGATCTTTCCGTCCATGTCCAGGTCGAGATCGCCCGACGTGATCGCCTTCATGAACTGGTGATTCAACATGTAGTCGATGTGCGCCGCGGCCTTCACGTCGTCCGGGCTGCCTCCGTCGAGCGGCAGCACGTCGAAGGCGAGGTTTTCGATGCCCACGAACGCGGCCACCCCGTCGCCATCGGCGTCCGTGGTGTCCAGCGCGTGCACCGTTCTGTACGTGCGCGCATTCAGGTAGGCGAGGTTCTTCAAGGCCCGGTACGAGGAGTTGAAGTCGAGCGTGTGCCCGGGCGGGTGCTGGCCGCTCAAGTACTCTCCCATCACCACCGACATCGGCTCCTCGAAGGTGACCCAGTCGTCCACCAGCCCAGCCAGCTCGGGAACCATGCGCTGCGCGAACGGAAGGAAGGCATCAACGAACGCCAGGTCGGGCTGCGCCAACATGTCGAGCCCGGTCCTGGGCGACTGCACCCAGTTCGGCGCGACCCAGTGAAAGAGGACGATCAGCGGGCGCAGGTTCCGTTCGCGCATCGCTTTGACGAGCTCGACCGCGCGCTTGATCTCCGCTTCGTCGAACACGCCCGGTGCGGGCTCGATGCGCGCCCAGTCCAGCGCGTAGCTGAAGGAATTCGCCCCCAGCCCCGCGGACAGCCCGAGGTCCTGCGCGTAGCCGTCGCGAAACCCGTTCCCGAACGGATTTGTCTGATGCTCGCTCGGGCCGCCCAGGTCCTCCCACTCGGCCCAGTTGCTCTGGACGCGCCCGCCGTCCAACGCCGTCGAGCCTTCGGACTGGTAGGCGACCGTGGCGAAGCCGAAGTTGAATTTCTCAGGGAAGGTCAACGGCAGACAGGGCCTGGTCCCGGGACAGGTGTGGGTGGGCCCGGTGCTGCACCCGCAGCAGACCGCCGTGAGCAGGAAGAACGCCGAAGCTCGAGCGAAGAAGGTCATGGACGCGCGTTTCAGGCGTCGACCGTGAAATCGTCAACGCGTTCCTGGTCTGAACGTGGACAAACGTATCCAGTGAGTTTCGCGGCCCTGCTTCGTGGGTGAGACAGTGTGCTAGCGGGAACGCCGACGGGCGCCGAAACGTCGTCGACTGGAGCGTGCAGGGGTTGGCGCGGACTTGAAGGTGAGGCGGGAGCCGCGACACACGTCGCACCCCTGACAGTGGCTCACCACGCCTGATTCTCCGAAGTAGCGCAGCAGAAACTGCCGCCGGCAGCCGGTCGCGTACGCGTAGTCCGTCATGCGCTTCAGGAGCAGGAGTGACTGGCGCTTCTGAAGCTGCACCCCGCGAAAGTCCACGCCCAGGTCTTTGAAGGGCACGCTCTGCAGGCATTCGATGAGGCGCCCCTCGCGGCGGATTTTCCCGAGGCGCTCCAGCCGCCGGAGGACGGAAGTCAGCTCGAACTCCCTGGCGCCGACCTGTTCCGCCAGGAGCTTCAGGCTGTGATCAAACACGCCCACGGCCACCAGCGTGTTCCACACCTCGGCGAACAGCGCCTCGGAGGGGTGGCTCGATTCGATCAGCCGCTGCTGCGTGAAGACGTCGGCGTGGTTGAAGAGCAGCACCGCGTGCGCCGGCTGGCCGTCTCGACCTGCGCGGCCGATCTCCTGGTAGTAGGCCTCGACCGCCTTCGGAATCGCCGCGTGCGCGACGAACCTGATGTCGGGCTTGTCGATGCCCATGCCGAACGCGTTGGTGGCGACGGCCACCGCGCCCGGCGTGCGCATGAACTCGTTCTGCGCCTCCTCCCGCTCGTCGTCCTTCAGACCGGCGTGGTACAGCACGGCGGGGATCTTCTTCTTCTTGAGCGCGTCGAACAGCCCCTCGGCCTGTTTCCGCGTGGCGCAATAGATGACGCCCGAACCCGTCTCCGCCAACGCCAGGCAGGCGCGCCGTTTGTCCGCGTCGCCCTGGACGTTCTTCACCTCGAGAAAGAGGTTGGGGCGGTCAAAGCCCGCCACCCACACCCGCGGGTCCTTCATCAGCAGCACCCGCACCAGGTCGTCGCGGACTTCCGGCGTGGCCGTGGCGGTGAGGGCCACGGTGCGCGGCGGGCGGAGTCGTTTTCGCACCTGGCCCAACTGCGCGTAGTCGGGGCGGAAGTCGTGGCCCCACTGCGAGATGCAGTGCGCCTCGTCGACGGCGAACAGCGCCACGTTCGCTTCCGTGAGGGAGCTGACGAAGGCCTCGCTCCGAAAGCGCTCCGGCGCCACGTACACCAGCTTGTATTTCCCTTCGCGCAGGCCGCGCTGACGCTCGGCGCGTTCGGCGTCGCTCAAGGTGGAGTTGATGAAGGTGGCCGGAATGCCGCGCGCTTCCAGGGCGTCGACCTGGTCTTTCATCAGCGAGATGAGCGGCGAGATGACCAGCGTCACCCCATCCAGCATGGTGGCCGGGAGCTGGTAGCACAGGCTCTTGCCCGCGCCGGTGGGCATGACCACCACGGTGTTGCGACCGGAGAGGACGGTGTCGATCACCTCCGCCTGGCCGGGCCGGAACGCGTCGAGACCGAAGTAGCGCTGCAACGCGGCTGGAGCATCCACGAGCGCCTCCATGGCATCGTTCGCGGTGCGCTTCAAACCCCTTGCGCACCGCACGTTCAAACGCCCGCCTGCGCACAGGGCGCGATAGAGTGCCGGCCATGAGCGAACAAGACATGAAGGCGGAGTTGGAGCGGCTGCGCGCGGAAAACGAAGCACTCAAGGCCCGCAGCTCGCGCGCCATTTCCATGAAGGTGAGCGAGAAGGGCGGGTTGTCCGTGTACGGCCTCGGCCGGTTCCCGGTCACGCTCTACAAGGAGCAGTGGACCAAGCTGCTCGACATGGCGGACGAGATTCGTCAGTTCATGAAAGAGAACGACGGCGCCTTGAAGACCAAGCAGTAGTTTCAGCCGCTTCCGCGAGCGCTGCGCGGCGATGGCCCAGTCGGGCCGTCGGGCGGGTCAAGTGAGCATGAAAACTCACTTGCTGCTGTGGTTGACCCTGGGTGTCGTTCAAATGAGCTGCCTCGCCGCCGCCGAGAGAATCGACGGCCACGCACTGGCGCTTTCACAGCCAAGCGATGGCGGCAGCCTGTTTCCGGCCTGCGACGTCTCGGAGCCCACCACGCTCGCCGGTCAAGCGTGCGTGGCGAACACCGGCTGCGACATTCGTCCGCAGTGGTGCGATGGCGTGCTGATGCCGACCTACCGTTGCCAATGCGTGAGCGGAAGTGTCGAGTGCATCGCGTACGACTGCAACCCGTACGGGCACTGAGGTTGGGCCGCGGGGCCTCAGCTTCGATGATCCGCTGATGCATCGCGCCCGGGTTGCCGTTATGGCTTGTGGGTTCGATGCCCCCGCCGCTCCCGAAGAAGAACCAGCCCCGCATCACCACGCGTGAGCTGTTCCGCCAGTTCCCCGGCACGCTGCGCCTCGTGGTGGACGCCGCGCCGGGAAAAGCCGCCGCCCTGGCCGCGCTCACCCTGGCCCAGGGCGCGCTGCCGGCCGGCATTGCGTACGTCGGCAAGATCATCGTCGACCGCGTGGTGCTGTCGGTTCAGAACCCGGGCGAGGCTTCTCGCGGAGCCGTCCTTCAGGCGGTGCTGCTTGAGCTCGGCCTCGTGCTCGTCTCCACGCTGCTCACCTCGGTGGAGTCGCTGGTGCGGGAACAGCTTCGCGCGCAGCTGGGCAACGCCATCAACGAGCGCATTCTCCAGAAGGCCTTGCAGCTCCCGCTGGAGGCCTTTGAGCGCCCCGAGGTGTACGACAAGCTGCAGAACGCGCGCCGCGAAGCGTCGTTCCGGCCCCTCTCCCTGGCCCTGGGCGGGCTGGGGCTGGTGCGCCAGACCATCACCCTCGCCACCTTTGCCGCGCTCTTGTGGAGCATCGCCTGGTGGGCCGTGTTTCTCCTCGGCGGGGCTGCGCTGTTGGCGTTCCTCACCGACGTCAAGCTGGCCACCGACGGGTACAAGCTCATCTCGTGGCGTGCCCCCGAAGGGCGCCGCCTCAACTACCTGGAGTGGATTCTCACCCGAGACTCCCACGTGAAAGAGGTGAAGCTCTTCGGGCTGGGGCCGCTCATCTTCGGCCGCTACCACGCGCTGTTCGAGAAGTTCTACGCGGAGGACCGCGCGCTCGCGCTGCGCCGCTTCGGGGTGAACCTGGTCACCGCCTGCATCGCGCTGGCCGCGTTCTACGCGTGCTACGCGCAGCTGGCTGATCGCGCCGCTGTGGGAGGGCTCTCGCTCGGCGATCTCACGCTGGCCCTCGCCGTGCTTCGTCAGGGCCAGACCGCGTTCGAGAACCTGCTCGCGCTCTTCGCCCAGCAGTATGAGCACGCGCTCTACCTCTCTAACCTCTTCGCGTTTCTCGGCCTGCCGGTGTCTGACGCCGCCGCGCCGCCCAATTCACCCATGCTGCCGCCAGGGCCCCACGCGCTCACCCTGGAGCGGGTGTCGTTTCGCTACCCGGGAAAGACGGCCTGGGCGCTGCGAGACCTCTCGCTCACCATCGCTCCCGGCGAAAAGCTGGCGCTGGTGGGTGAGAACGGGGCCGGTAAGTCGACGCTGATCAAGCTGCTCCTCCGACTCTACGAGCCGACCGAGGGTCGCATTCTCTACGGGGGCGTGGATGTGCGCGAGTTGGACCCGGTCGACTTTCGCAAGCGGTTCTCGGCGGTGTTTCAGGACTTCGTCCGCTACCAGTTCAGCGCCAACGAGAACGTGGGCCTGGGCGAATTGAAGAAGCTCGAGGACGCCGGCGCCATCGCGCAGGCCATTCATGACGGCGGCGCGGACGAGGTGGTGGCGGGGCTTCCGCGCCAGGGCGACACGGTGCTCGGCACCTGGTTCGACGACGCGGCCGAGCTGTCCGCGGGGCAGTGGCAGAAGCTGGCGGTGGCCCGCGCCTTCATGCGAAGCGACGCGGAGATTCTGATTCTCGATGAACCGACCGCCAGCATCGACGCGCAGGCCGAGGCGGCCATCTTTGAGCGGTTCGCCACGCTGGCGAAGCATCGCAGCGCGGTGATCATCAGCCATCGGTTCTCGACGGTGCGGCTCGCCGATCGGATCGTTGTGCTGGAGGGTGGGGCGTTGCTTGAGCTTGGCAGCCACGTCGACCTGGTGGCGCGCGGCGGGACCTATGCCCGCCTCTTTGAGATGCAGGCCCGCGGGTACCGCTGAGCCCAGCCCCGCGAGGAGCGCGCAGCCGAATCAGGCGAACTCAAACCACAGGGGAAAAAAGACGGCCAGGACACACGCGAAGTAACGCTACCGTTGCTTCCTTCCGGACCTGGCGGGGTTCACGGCCCCGCGTTGTCCTGACCGCCGGCTTGTCTACTACGCGATGCGTCGGTTTTGCGAGCCCTGTCGCGTTCGAGGATGACGCGCACCCCGATCGCAGCGACGATGTCCAGCTAGGGCAGCGTGTAGCGCAGCCTGATTTCAGAGTAGTCGGTCGCCAACGTCGCGGGGACCGAAGTGCTGTTCTTGCTGATCGGAACAACTCCGAAGCTGAGGACCTGGCTCTTCATCAACGCGGCAATGGCGGTGCTGTTGGTTTCCACGTCCACAAGTGCTGCCGGAGCAGACACCGCAGCGCTGTTGGTGGCGCGACTCACCCAATCGATCCCGTTGTGACGCTGGAGGCGTGTTCCGGTTGTACCGACGCCGCTGGCGCCCGAGACGAAGCGGGCCTCAAGCGCTGTCACCACGCTTCCGGTCGGCAACGCTGCGTAGCCGGTCTGAACGTTCATCACCTGGATCGGAACCACGTCGGGATCGGTGCCGGCCACCATGATGAACGGCCGCATCGCAATCACGCGCCCGCCGTTCGAGTCATAGACAAGGTCCGACGGCTGAGGCGCTCCGAAATTTCCAATCTGCGAAGTCACGCCGAGCAGCGGAACCTCAGAAATCGAGGTTGGACTCTTGTAGAGGAGGACCGAAGGGTGAAACGGGTCTGGAGAGCCAAACATCTTCAGCGCCCAGGTGGCTTGGCGAACGGGGTCGTACGCCAGTCCGAGGCTGGTGTTCTGCGTGGAATACGCCCACGGTGGCACCGCCTGCGGTTGCCAGCTCGTTCCCCACTCGCCGAACACGTTCGCGCGAACCGACGTCCAACCCGCGTACGGGCTCCAGCGCGTACCGCCGCTCGCCACGAGGACCCCGCGAGTGGAGTCGAAGGCGTGACCGAAATCGGCGACTTCATCGACGCCTCCACCGACCGAGCCTGTGGAGACCCACGTGCTACCGGTCCACTCCCAGACCGCACCGCCGCCAAAGACGGCCCCTCCGAGAATGACGACGCGCCCTTTCACCGTGTTGAAATCAAGGGCGGCGTTGCGGCGTGCACCTGGGCCCGAGCCACTCGCGATCACCCGAGTCCAGGCAGTGCCGTTCCATTCCCAGGTGTCGGTGAAGAAGTCGCCGACGACCAGGGGAGTTGCGATGGCGCGTTCCGCATAGCCTCCGTAGAGGAGCACTTTCTGTCGCAGGGGGTCGTACGCCAGCGACGATCCGACCCGTGGGCCTGGTCCCGGGCTGCTCCACGAAGCGATACGGCTCCACACTCCGCTCGAGGGGTTCCACGCCCACGTACTGGAGCCATCGAAAACGACTACGGCGTTTTGGACCGGGTCAAAGGCGAGCCCCTCGTACGCGGTCGGGCCGGCGGCGAGCGGGGCGATGAAGCCGCCGCGGCCCGTGCCGGTCCAACGCCACAACTCCAACCGGGTCGGTGCCTGCCACGATCCTGAGGACACCTGTCGTTGCGACGTCCCAGCAAACACCACGCTCTGCAGCGTGGGGTCCCAGAAGATGCTTCCATACCAGATGGACGACAAGCCAATGTCGACCACCTGGGGTGGCGTCCAGCCGCCGTCGTAGAGTTCCAGGACCCGCGCACTATTCCCCGGGCCCGGGCTGGCCAACACCGTTCGCTTTCGCAGTGGGTCGTACGCGGCGCCGATGGCTTGGTATCCGGAAAAAGAGACCGAACCAGCCACGGTCCGTTCTGCCCACGACGTCCCGTCCCATTCCCAGACGTTCGATGGAGAGATGCCTGTCAACGCCTCGACACCGCCCGCCAGCACGACTCGCGCGCGGTCAGAATCAAAGTACAGGGCCGCGCCGTTGCGCGCCGCAGGCGACGGAGACCCAGGCGTCTTGTTGGTCCACGCCCCGCCTGCCCACTCCCATGTCGAGCCGTCGCCGACCGCAAACAGGACCGTCTTCTGGCGAACCGGGTCGTACGCCATCTGGCAGCCGGCGAGAGCCGCACTCGGCGGCTCGTTGGTCATCGCCGCCCACCGGCCGCCTGTGCTTGTGAGACCAGACGGCGGACCATCGGTGCGAATCAAGACCATGACGCCGCGTGCGTCATCCCACGTGTGGCAGATCGGCCAGAGCTGGCCTGTTGGCTCCGTCACCCACTTGGCGGACTCGGTGACGCCCACCCCGGCGTCGGTCAAGGTCCACACCCAACCGCGACGGGAGGCCCCAACGTAGCCCCCCCGCGAAGGCATGGGGTAGGCGAAAGACTCGTCAGCACCCTGCGGCTCCTGTCCGAACGAAACTGGCGTCTTGGCCCACGCAGTTCCGTTCCACTCGAACACAGAACGCTGCTTCGGGCAGAACGCGACGGTCACTTGACGGGCTGAGTCGTAGGCGGCGGTGAGGCCAGTATCCTTCGACGTTGGGTCGGTCTGGCATCCTTCCGCAAGGAATGGTGTGAATGCAGCACGGCGAGTCCACGTGGATCCTGTCAGTTCCCAGGTGTCGGCGAGCCACTCGACCGCAGAACCTCCGTCCGAGGGAGGGCCACGCCCGCCGAATACGATCAGAGCGGACCGGGCCGTATCGAACGCGATGGCGGCGGCGTCCCGAGCCGATGGCCGGGATCCGCTGGTGGGCACCAGGGCCCAGCGAGAGCCGTTCCAACCCCACAGGTCGTCCAGTTGCCCCGTGGATGTGCTGAGTCCTCCGAAGAGCAAGATCTCTTTGCGGATGGGGTCCCACGCCATGTGGTGGAGCGCGCGGGGCGACGGAGAAGGGCCCGAAGTGGGAGTTGCCTCAACCCAGTCTTCACCGGTCCACTCCCAGGTGTCACCGATGGGCGTGTTGGCGATCGAGTATCCGCCAAACAACACGCCTCGCTTGCGCACCGGGTCGTACGCTGATGCCGTCGACGCGCGGAGCGGGGGCGTCTTCTGTGTGGCGATCCGATCGAAGGCACGTCCGTCGTACGTCCACGTCTCGCCCGACGTGGTGCCGTAGCTCAAGCCGAGCATGATCTCGCGTGCCATGGTTTCGTCGAAGAAGAGCGAACCGGGCAGCGTGATTGCGGGACCGAAGGCCCCTGACTGGGTGGTGCGTCGGCTCCCATCCCAGTAGCTGGCGATGCCGTACCAACTCAGATAGCCGAGGTGCAGAAACGTCTTCTGGGCGTGGCTGTCCCAAACGACTTCCCCCGCGGATGGCGGCCCGAGGTCAACACCGGTGACCGCAGGTTCGCTGACGGTCTGCGACTGCGTGATGCCGTCCTGTGCCGCCAGGATGGGTCCTGCAACTTCTCGGGCGAACGCTGGCGTTACCCGCCTGGGGAATTCCTGTGCGCCCGAAAGAAACGAATGCGGGTTCTTGGCCGTGCTGCCAGGCACTTTGCCGCCAAGCGATGCGATCCACTCCTGCTGTCGGACGAGCGTGGCCGTTGCCGAGTCTCGGTTGCACGCCGTGTCGTACTGCGACGCGAAGACATTCAGGCGATCGAATTGGGAAACCAGTGAACTGACCAGGCGTCCGTTGGGGTCGGCCTTAAACACTGCAATCTGGGAGGCCGTGGCCAGGTTGGAGTCGTCCCAGAGGACGACTCGAGCATTCGGTTCGAACGTCCCGGCGTCGGCAGCGAACCTAACTTGAGGTTGCGACCCCACTTCTGTCGAGCCCCACGGAAAGCGGGCCAGCGACGCGCGACCCGGAAGGGCCGGGGCGAGCGGCGGCGGCGGCGTGCGGTCGACGTTGATGGTGCCGAGCGTGCGGGCGCCTTCGTTTCCCACAGCGTCGCGGAACAGCGCGGTCACGGTGAACAGACCGTCGGGCAGTCCTCCGTCGACCAGAAGCTGGTACCGATACTCGCGCGCTGCGGTCGCGACACCCGACCACCCCGCATCGCCAGACCCCACCGGCGGCAGGAGTGCCATTTCTTCGTTCACCGTGAAGAACGCAGTCGCGGTCGCTCCTGCGGCGAGGGTGGTGACGTCCGAAAACGGGCACCCAGGAGGAGGCGTCAGCTCAATTCGCGGTGTGCCCTGAATCGACGGCGGCGTGAAGTCGAACACCAGCGTCTCACTGAGCGGGACGGCACGGTTTCCAACGCGGTCCTCGGCCTGCACGGTGACCGCCTGACTGCCCTCTGGGTCAGTGTCCTTGACGACGTACGTAACGATGGTGCCCGCGTCGTGGACCGTGCAGCCCGACCACGACAGGCACAATGTGACCCTGGCGTCCGGGTCGTTGACCTGAAGCGGGATTTGCACCGTGTTGAACCCGGGGCGCGCGCTCCGGACGAGGCCGCTGATGCCGAGAGGGGAAATGACCGGTGCGGTGCTGTCGACCGTCACACGACCGGCGGAAGCTCCAGCGTCGCTGGCGACATTGCCTGCCAGGTCAATCAATCCAGAAACAGAGAGGCTCCACTCTGAGTTTGGCGTGCCGCTGGGAATGAAGAGCGCGAACTCCAGGCGGGTGTTGTTCGTTCCGAGTTGGGCGGTGTCGGCCACCACCGTGCTGGTGCCGTTCAGTTTGGCGATGAGCCGAGCTCCGAGATCTACAGGCTCGGAGGGTACCAGCGTCACCGCGACGGTGAGGCCGTCGCGCTGGATTCTGGGTGTGATGGCACTGCGCGTGACGTCGATGGTGGGCGGTGTGTTGTCAACGACGAAGCTGGCTCCGGTGCGAGCTGCAATCGCCGGGTTGGTCGAGAGGTCCTCGGCATCAGCGAAGACCAGATACGAGCCCTCGGCGTCCTTCGAGGTCACCTGGCTGACGAAGCGGTACGTCACGTCGGTGTCCCCGGGGCCATCGAATTCGAACGAGCGCTCAGTTCCTTCCACCAACGCGTAGAGGCGCGGGACTTCCCTCAGCACTTCGCTGGATGCGGCCTCCAGCCGCACGGTATCTCCCAGCTTGTACGCCGACTTGTTGGTGGTCGCTGCGATGACGGGGGGCACGTTATCGCCCGGGGTTCGACACAGCCCGATGTCCGGCACGCAGACCAGAGGCCGCGGGCATTCACCGTTCGGTCCGCACCGCACCTTCTTCGTCGACGAAACACGGCTGTCAAACGCACAGCCCGAGAGCGATAGCGACGCGAGCAACACCCGAACCGCGACGTGGTGAGCGATGCGCATGGCGCGGGACACTAGCTGAACCCGGCTTAAGCCACCCAGCGGCATTGTTCGTTCAATGACGAGTCGTGGAAGCGTCGCGCGACCCACGAGCAACGAGCTATTCTGGGTTCGTGGCCAATGTTCGGCGCGCTTGGCTCTCTGCTCTGGTTGCCCTCGCGTGGTGCGTGGCGTGCTCCAACTTGTCGATCTCCGTCGATTCCGGATCCGGCGGTGGGGGTGGATCCGGTGGAGACGCCGGCGGCGCCGGCGGAGCAGGCGCGGGGGCAGGGGGCGACGGCGGGGCTGGCGGTGGTGGAGGCTCGGGCGGAGGTGGCGCCACGTTCGCGTGCGGCGACACACCCACGACATGGCTCGCGCCACCACATGGAGCGGCCGTGCAGGGCCCGGTGGTCGTTCGCCCGCTCTTTGACCTGGACGCGGGCGTGGCCGGCCGCGACCACTTCGTCGATGGCGTGAGGCTGCGCGGCCTCGACGCGGGTGTCTTTCGAACTGTCCTCGACACCGCCGCATGGGCCGATGGCGGCCAACACCGGTTCGGACTTCGGGTAGTATTTCATGATGGCGGCACGCGTTGCGCCGAACGCACGTGGACTGTGACGGCGGGCAACGCGGCGTGTGTGCGCCCGTTTCCATCAGGAATCGTCATGGTGACGGGTTTCTCCACCCGGCCATCCTTCGATGCGGGCTTCTTCGACGCGGGGTTCGACTACGTGGCGGGCTTCGCGGTCATCGAGCGATGGCGTGACCTCCAACCGACGCTGGATGGGCCGCTCGATTTCACGTTTCTCGACGCCATGAACTCGGTCTCAGTGGTGGCCAACCGCCCCTGGTTTCTCCTCGTACGAACCGGCGCAGGCGCCCAGCACAGCGCCCCCCAGTTCGTTCGAAGAGCGCCGCTGTTTCGCCCGTGGGTGATTGATCCGGATCCGGGAACGGGCGGTACGCGGGGCACCGCCACGGCGATTACGCCCTCGTCGCTGACCGACAGCAGCGCCGCGTTCTCTGGAAGCGATGTGGGCAGCGCCGTTCGCTGCGGCGCGAGCGTCGGGCTCATCTCAAGTCGGCCAACCGCCACCACGTTCAACGTCGAAGAGTGGCTGCCCTCGGAGCCAAGCCCGGGCTGCGCGTACGACGTCGAAGAAACCAACCTCGTCCCGTGGGATCCGGTCGTGATTGACGGCTGGCTGAACCTCTCGTCCCAATTGGCCGCCCGCTACGACGCGAGCCCGACCTTCGCCGGCCTCTACCTTTCAGGAGCGAACGCCAAGTACCCGGAGATGTGGTTCATCGGCCGGACCCCGGCCTTCAGAAACGCAACGGCCTCGGCACCTGTTGGAATTGCCTCCCGGACCTACGAAGCCCTGGCTCCGCTGGACCCAGACGGGGGCGTCTTCGGCGCCGCGTGGCTCGGTGTGCTCGATGCGATGAGCGGTCAGTTTCGGTGCGCCCGGGTGGTGAACATGATTGATGCCGTGCAGAGCGCCTCGGGGACTCCGCAATGGGGACCCCTGCGCGACATCAACGATCGCGTGCAGACCCGCCATGCCCAGACAGCCACGGTGGGCACGGCGAACTGGAGCGAGTCAGAGAACCTGGCGTCCTACAAATTTCAGGCGCTGCGCCGCGACGCCGGTGTCTTGAGTTCCATCGCGTATGAGATTGGTCCGCTGCGCCTGAGCGGAAACCCGGGAGACTTGTACGGCGCGCTGACTTCCTGCCGGGAATACCTCGGGTGTGACGTTGCGTTCGTGCACTACAACTCGTTGTTTCCGAGCAATTCCGCGCTCGGGAACAGACGGCGCTCTGAAGCCCGGGATGCGAGCTACGACGCCTGGGGCCGATAGGCGCCGAGGCGACTCGCGTTGCGCTCGATAGAACCCTGCCCGCGCCCCGCACACTGGGCGTTCGGAGATCGTGAACTGAACTCGGGGCCGCTCGCGATTCTCGCAGCGCGCGCGTCCTTGCGGAGAGGGAGGGATTCGAACCCTCGATACGCTTTCACGTATA
>CAZFXD010000012.1:9041-40426 GCA_964522795.1 uncultured Myxococcaceae bacterium | reverse complement strand
CAACGGCGGGACCGACCTCTCGCTCCGAGTGACGAAGAAGTTCGAAACGATTGCCTCGCTCATCTCGCTCGAAGCGATTCCGGAGCTTCACGAGCTCACCGAGACCGCGGGCGCGTTGCGCATCGGCAGCGCGGTGACCATCGCCCAGCTGGAGCGCTTCTGCGAAACGCGGCTCCCGCCGGTGGCGCGCATGGTGCGGTACTTCGGCGCGCGGCAGATCAAGCACCGAGGCACGGTGGGCGGGAATCTCTGCACCGCTTCACCCATCGGCGACCTCGCCCCGGTCTTCCTGAGCCTCGACGCCACCGCGGTGCTTCGCTCCTCGAAGGGCGAACGGCGCCTCCCCCTGGCGGAGTTCTTCCTCGGGTACCGCAAGACCGCGCTCCTGCCGGGCGAGATACTGGCCGCGCTGGAGGTGGCCCGGCTGAGCCCCAACACGCGCGCCCTGGCCTACAAGGTCTCCAAGCGCCGCGAGCTCGACATCTCCACCGTGGCTGCCGGCTTCGCCGTGGAGCTCGACGCTCAGGGCAAGGTCCTCAAGGCGCGACTTGGGTATGGAGGCATGGCCGCCACGCCCAAACGCGCCACTCTGACCGAAGCCGCGCTCGTGGGCCAGGTGTGGAGCGAAGCGACGGTGAAATCGGCTGCGGCGCAGCTGGCGCATGACTTCGCGCCGCTGAGCGATCACCGGGGGTCCAGCGCCTACAGATCGTTGGTGGCGCGAAACCTCTTGCTCGGGTTCTTCGCCGAGACCTCGAGCCAACCGGTCCCCGCGCTCTCATACCCCCACGCCGCCACGGTGCAGGCGCCGGTGCCCCATGAGTGACGTCAGCCGCGCGCCCCTCAAGGCCCTGCCTTCGCCGCTGCACCAGGCGCTGCCGCACGAGAGTGGGCTTAGGCACACGACCGGCGAAGCGCGCTACGTCGATGACTTCATCGCCCCCGGCGGCGCGCTGGTGGGGTGGGTGGTCGTCTCGCCCCATGCCCACGCGCGGCTGAAGTCGCTCGACGTGGCGGAAGCGAAGCGGGCCCCTGGCGTTCACGCCGTGCTCACGGCCGCGGATATTCCCGGCCTCAACGACGTGGGGCCGGTGGTGCACGATGAAGAGCTGTTCGCCACGTCCCAGGTGAAGTTCCTGGGGCAGAGCGTCGCCTGCATCGTGGCCGAGACGTACGAACAGTGCCGCGCCGCCGCGCGCCTGGTGAAGGCCACCTACGAAGAACTCCCGGCCATCACCACCATCGAGGCGGCGCTGGAGGCCGAGCGATTCCTCTGCGAGCCGCACGTGATGAAGCGGGGTGACGTGAACGCCGCGCTCAAGTCGGCGGCGCTCCGCTTCTCGGGAGAGGTCCGCACCGGCGCGCAGGACCATTTCTACCTGGAGACGCACGCCACGCTCGCCATTCCTGAGGAGGGCGGGACGTACCGGCTGCTCTCGTCGACGCAACACCCGAGCGAGGTGCAGGCCATCGTGGCGCACGTGCTCCACGTCGGGCGCCACCAGGTGGTGGTGGAGGTGCCGCGCATGGGCGGTGGCTTCGGCGGCAAGGAGACGCAGGCGGCGCCCTTCGCGGCCATGGCCGCCCTCGGGGCCCGGGCTACCGGCCGCCCGGTGAAGCTGTGGCTCAACCGCGACCAGGACATGGTGCAGACGGGCAAGCGACACCCGTTCCGGACGCACTTTGAAGCCGGGTTCGACGCCGAGGGCGGGTTGCTGGCGCTCAAGCTCGACGTGGTGTCTGACGGCGGCTTCTCGAACGACCTCTCGCGCGCGATTGTCGACCGGGCCCTGTTCCACGCCGACAACGCCTACTTCGTGCCCGCGCTCGAGTTCGTCGGGCGCGTGGTGCAGACCAACCTCCCCTCGAACACGGCGTTCCGCGGCTTCGGCGGGCCGCAGGGCATGGCGGTGGTGGAGGACATCTTCAGTCGCGCCGCTGAGCGGCTCGGCCTTCCGGCGGACGCGATTCGCCGCAAGAACTACTACGGGGCGGCCCCGCGAAACGTGACGCCCTATCAGCAGGAAGTGAAGGCGGACCGGTCGACGCGCATTCATGACGAGCTGATGCACTCGTCAGACTTCGAAGCACGGAAGAAGGCCATCGACGCCTTCAACCTCCGCTCGCCACACGTGAAGCGCGGGCTGGCGTACACGCCGGTGAAGTTCGGAATTTCCTTCACCACCTCGTTCCTCAATCAGGCCGGCGCGTTGGTCCTCGTCTACGCCGACGGCACGGTACAGATGAACCACGGCGGCACGGAGATGGGCCAGGGCCTCCACACCAAGATGTTGGCCATCTGCGCGCACGAGCTGGGCGTTCGTGCGGAGTCCGTGCGCGCGATGGTGACGGCCACCGACAAGGTGCCCAACACCTCGGCCACCGCCGCCTCCAGTGGGGCCGACCTGAACGGCCAGGCGGTGAAGGCAGCCTGCGAGACGATTCGCGAGCGACTGCGCCCGGTGGCGCTGAAGCTGCTCGGGGGCGCCTCGACCAACGCGGGCGACGTGGCGTTTGAAGCGGGCGAGGTGTTTCTGCGCTCGGCGCCGACGAAGCGCGTGGCGTTCTCGAAGGTGACCGGCGAGGCGTACCTGCAGCAGGTGCCGATGTCGGCCACCGGCTTCTACAAGACGCCTGACATTTCGTACGACCGCGCCGCGGGGCGGGGAAAGCCGTTTCACTACTTCGCGTACGGCGGTGCGGTGAGCGAAGTCGAAATCTCCACCCTCACCGGTGAGTTCCGCGTGACGCGCGTGGACATTCTGCACGACGTGGGCGACTCGCTGGTTCCGTCCATCGACCTGGGACAGGTGGAGGGCGCGTTCGTGCAGGGGGTGGGGTGGCTCACCACCGAAGAGGTGCTCTTTGACGCGCAGGGCCGCCTGCTCACGCACTCGCCGGACACCTACAAGATTCCCGCGTTCGGCGACGCGCCGCTCGACTTTCGGGTGAGGCTGCTCGAGCAGGCCTCGCAACCGGACGTCGTGTTTGGGAGCAAAGCCGTCGGTGAGCCACCGCTGATGCTCGGGTTGTCGGTGGTGGCCGCGCTTCGGTACGCTGTGGCCTCCTGCGGGCCGGCGAAACGTGAAGTGGAGCTCCGCATGCCGTGCACTCCCGAGGCTGTGTTGTTCGCGGTCGAAAAGGCCACGCAGGTTTGAACCACTCCATGCGGCTGTTCGCATTTCTCTGCCTCGGCATTCTTGCGTGCGCGAAGCCTCCCGCGTCGGGGGGCGACGGTGGCGACATGGGTGACGCGGGTGACGCGGGAGACCCCGGCGACGGCGGCGAACTCGCGGATGACGGCGGCGAGTCGTTCGATGGGGGCTACATCATTCCGTCGGACGATGGGGGCGAGCCTCCTGTGCTCTTAGATGGGGGCACCGAACCGCCGCTCTGTCCGACCGACTGCGACGACGGCAACGTCTGCACTCAGGACGTCTGTGACAACGGAACGTGCACCAACCCCAGCTCGGCCGACGGGCTCGCCTGCGGGACGAGCAAGGAATGCAAAGCCGGCGCCTGCGTGGCGGTGACGCCGACGTGCCCCGCGTCGTGCGCCGACACCAACCCCTGCACCCAGGACGCGTGTCAGAACGGCGTGTGCGTGCACCCCAACGCCGCCAATGGGCTGGCCTGCGGCCTCAACAGCACGTGCAAAGCGGGCGTGTGCACCGAGACGCCGGCCACCATGGCCGACTACTGGGCGGGTCGCGCCAACTTCGAACGCATCAACATGTTCAACCACCCGTCGCTGGGCGGCGGGTGGCTGTTCTTCAACGTCAGCCAGGACGTCGAGGTGGTCGGCACCACCTGGTACATCTACATCCGCGAGATTGTCGTGAACCCGGCGTTGTGCGGTGGGAAGACGAGCATTCGCACCTCGGTCTGCACCTCGACCGACAAGGGCAAGACGCTGACCAACTGCGCGGCGATTGTGAACCCGACCGCCGGCGAGACCGAGTGCGGCGTGACCGACGGCGACGTGTTCAAGGACCCCGCAAGCTCCACCTGGCACTTCCTCGCCCAGTGCATCGGAAACTCAGGCGGCTGGAAGCTGTGTCACTGGACGGCGCCCTCGCCCACGGGCCCCTTCACGCCCGATGGCCAGGGGAGCGGGCCCGTCTCGGCTCGCGGTGGGGACATCTGGAAGAAGATTCTCGGTGGCAGCACCACCATGCACGACGAAGGCACGCCCGAGTTCATCCAGAAGGTGGGGAGCGAGTACTACATCTCGTTTCACGGCATCGATTCGACGAACCGTCTGGTGCGCGGCATCGCCAAGACCACCGACTTCGTCAATTGGACCGCCATCAACAACGGGCCCATCTTCTCCAAGCAAGACTGCGACGGGTGGGCCGTGCCGTGGATTGACGGCAACAAGTGCTGGGGCGGCGGGGCGGCCTCCGTCATCAAGGAAGGCAACCTCTGGTACATGGTTGAAGAGGCGAGTGACCTGTTTGGCCCCTGCGCGGCCGGCCAGCACTGGTTCTGGGGCCTGATGCGAACCACCGACATCACCCAGGCGCACCCGTTCACCCAGTGGAGCGCGAACCCGATGGCGTTCTCCAGCAAGGAGCCCGACAACAAAGCGCCCAATAAGTCCGGTGCGTGCGCGCTCGCGTACCCGAAAATCTTCAGAGACACCGACGGCTTCATCTACCTGTTCGCCTCGCGCGGCCACGCGCACAGCGACCCGTCACCCGACGTGGACAAGACGCTGGGGCACTACGTCTACAAGCTGCGCAAGAACGCGCCGCGCGCCACCTACGAGTTCCGCGAGGGGCCGGGGTACCTCTTCACGCTCTCCGACATCATCGGCTACGGCGACTCCCAGGCGGTGGTCTTCAACACCGGGTGGACCGCCGCGTCGCCCGGCTACGCGCTCGACTTCAACGGGAGCAACTCCATCTTCGTCGCGCCCAACAACGGCGCCCTCAACATCACCGGCGACGTGACGCTCTCGGTGCGCCTCACGCTCAACAAAGCGCCCGCCGGGAAGTCCGCCTTCCTCGCCGGACGTTTCCGCGGGTACTGGTTGGAGCTCTACAAAGACGGCTCCCTCTGCGCGTGGATCAACGAGGCGTCCACCATGACGCTCAAGAACACCTGCAAGCACATCGAGGCGGACTACCTGGCCACGACGCCGGTGCCGCACACGTACCAGCTGAAGGTCTCGGGCAAGAACACGCTCTCACTCTGGCGAGACGGCGTGCAGTTGAGCTCGGCGGCGGTGGTGGGCGGCGTGTCCTCGAACGGGGCATCGCAGCTGACGGCCGGTGCGGCCAGCACCAGCGCCACTGCGTACCTGGGCTCCTTCACCGGGCACCTGGGCTCGCTCACGGTCTCGTCGCCGTAGGTGGCGAACCCGCCTCGTGACTGAGTGAAACTCCGCCTGCCTTGGGCGGGGGTTGGGTGCTATGCGCGCGGCTCCTTTTCCAAGGGGAGCTCTTCGAATGTCTGACGCCGCCGCCGCGCCGCATGGCACCTACCGTTCCGACCTCGTGAAGTCGCACCCGGTGGGGCTGTACCTGCTCTTCACCACCGAAATGTGGGAGCGGCTTTCGTACTACGGCATGCGCGCGCTCCTCGTCTTGTACATGACGGCGGAGACGACCAAGGGCGGCCTGGGTTGGACCAAGGTGGACGCGCTGGCGCTCTACGGGTGGTACACGATGTTCGTCTACGTCACGCCCATCTTCGGCGGGTTGCTCGCCGACCGCGTGTTGGGCCAGCGGCGCGCGGTGACCATCGGCGGCGTGTTGATGATGATCGGGCACTTCTTGATGGCCGTCCCCGGGTTGGCGGCGTTCTACGGAGCGCTCTTGTTCCTCATCGTCGGCAACGGCTTCTTCAAGCCGAACATCTCCACCATGGTGGGCGGTTTCTATCGGCCGGGCGACGCGCGTCGCGACGGCGCCTTCACCATCTTCTACATGGGCATCAACCTGGGCGCGTTCCTGGCGCCGCTGGTGTGCGGCACGCTCGGGCAGAAGGTCGGTTGGCACTGGGGGTTCGGCGCGGCGGGCGTGGGCATGCTCCTCGGGTTGATGTCGTTCCTGCTCTTCGGCCAGCGCTTGCTGGGCGACATCGGCAAGAAGGTGTCGCCGGCGGCGGGGCAGGTGAAGGCCGAGCTTCCGCCTCTCACGTCCGACGAGTGGGACCGGTTGAAGGTCGTGTTCGCGCTCTGCATGTTCAACATCTTCTTCTGGGCGGCGTTCGAGCAGGCCGGCGGGTTCATGAACCTCTACGCCGACGAGAAGACGGACCTCAGCCTCGACCACGGCATGGTGGTCACGCTCGGCTACGTGTTGGTGGCGGGCCTGGCGGCGGTGACGGCGTGGGCGATTCGCGGGTGCGTTCGGGCCTGGGCGGACCGCGCGTCGTTCGAGGGCGTCGAGCGTTTCGTGGTGTGGGTGGTGGGGACTTCGGTGGTGGCTGCGCTGACGGTCGGGACGGGGATGTACATCGGCGACATCGAGTCCCCGATGCCCTCGAGCTGGTTTCAGAGCTTGAACCCGCTCTTCATCGTGGGCCTCGGGCCCGTCTTCGCGTGGATGTGGCTGGCCCTGGCGCGGGCCGACCGCGAGCCGTCGATTCCGGGGAAGTTCGCCAGTGCGCTCATCGTTCAGGCGATCGCCTTCTTCTTGATGCTGGGCGCGGCCGCGGTGTTCGTGCCGGGCGAGAAGGTCTCCAAGGGTTGGCTGACTGGCTTCTACCTGTTCTCCACCCTCGCCGAGCTGTGCCTGTCGCCCGTCGGCCTGTCAGCGATGACCAAGCTCGCCCCCCCGCGCATGGCGTCGATGATCATGGGCTTGTTCTTCCTCTCCATCAGCGTGGGCAACAAGCTGGCCGGCGTGCTCGGCGAGTACAGCGAGAAGCTGGGCGAGTTCGGCCTCTTCACCACCATCGGGTGCATCCTGGTGGCGGCCGGTATTGCGCTCTTCGTTCTCGCTCCGATGCTGAAGAAGATGATGCACGGCGCCGACACGGTGAGCGCTCCGGCGCACTGAGCGGAAGGTCGGTGTGACGGTGAGAGGGAGGTTTTCGCCTCCGCACCGGTTGCGCCGCGTCGTCAGCCGGAACGAACGAAGCTGGGCGATTCGCCAACGCGACGCTCGCATCGATTCGGCCAGCGGAAGGCTCGGCCCTCCGGGTGTGTCTCCGAAGTCGTCACCCGTATTTCACCCGTATTTGAGATTTGCGGGTGAAATACGGGTGTGCCTCAGACAAAGCCCCCGTCGCCCCTGAGGCGCTCCACGACGTTTGAGCCGACGCTCGTGATGACCGCCGCCCGCCGCCCACCAGAGCCATTCGCTGCAGCGGGCCCGGCAGCCAGACGTGGACGTCTCCAGCGGCCCGTCCTGGTGCGAGTCAAGAAGGTCCTCCGCTCGCGGTCACCCCAGCCTCACGGCCCTAAGCCTCAGCCCCCGACGTGCAGGGCGGACAGCAAAAGCATCGACGCCCAGGCCATCGCGGCTGAGAGCGGGAGCGTCAGCACCCACGCGACCAGGATGTTCGTCGCCACGCCCCAGCGAACTGCGGAGACGCGCTTGGAAGCCCCCACGCCCATGATGCAGGCATTGATGACGTGCGTGGTGGAGACCGGAATGCCGAGCGTGCTCGCCCCGAGAATGGTGAGCGCGCCGGCCGACTCCGCGGCGAACCCCTGCAGGGGCGAGAGGCGAATGATCTTGGAGCCCATCGTCTTGATGATTCTCTTCCCACCGGCCGCCGTGCCCGCCGCAATTGCAGCTGCGCACGCCAGCACGACCCACATCGGTACGTGACCATCAGCCTTGGGAAGCACCCAGTCCGGAAGCCCGCCAACGCCGGTCGCGGCGAACGACAGCAACGCCAGCGTGATGATGCCCATCGACTTCTGCGCGTCGTTGGACCCGTGCGAGAACGCCATCATCATCGCCGAGACCAACTGGAGCCGCCGCGAACCCGTGTGCACGGTCTGCGGCTTCAACTTCCGCACACCCCACGTCAGCCCGACCATCAACGCGAACGCCACGATGAAGCCGAGCGTGGGTGACGCGAGCAGCGGGATAAGGACTTTCTGCGCCAACGCCGCCCACTTGAACGCGTCCATTCCCGCGTGTGCCACCACGGCTCCGGCCAGTGCGCCGATGAGCGCGTGACTCGAACTGGACGGGATTCCAAACCACCACGTGATGAGGTTCCAGGCAGACGCGCCCAGGAGCGCCGCCAGCACCACCGTCTGGGTCACGTCGGCCGGGGCAGCGAAGCCCGAGGAAATCGTCTTCGCCACCGCGGTCCCGGTGACCGCGCCCGCGAAGTTCAACACCGCTGCGATGAGAACGGCCGTTCGAATCGGCAGGACGCCCGTGGAGACCACCGTGGCGATGGCATTGGCCGCGTCGTGAAAGCCGTTGATGTAGTCGAACACCACCGCCATCACGATGACGACGATGAGCAGGCTAACCATGTTTCACGGAGAGGTTGCTCAGGGTTCCCGCCACCTCGTCACATTTGTCGATGGCGTTTTCGAGGTCGTTCAAGACCTCGCGTTCGCGAAGGAGCACGCGCGCGTCCATCGTGTCGGAGTGGAAGAGCACACTCACCGCCGCGCGGTAGACCGCGTCGCCTTCCTTTTCGATGGTGCGAATCTTCCGGCAGTCTTCGATCAACTCCGCGTACTTGTGGGCGCGAAGCCGGGGCACCGCCGTCTTGATGACCGCACACGCGGCGGTCAGCGCGTCGATGAGCTTCTCCATCGGCGGGGTGGGGCGCTCCACCCCGTACAGCACCGCAGCTCGAGCCGCGAGGTTGGCCATGTCCACCACGTCGTCCAGGTCGCCCGACAGGCGCTGCAGGTCTTCCCGGTCGATGGGGGTGACGAAGGTCTTCGCCAGCGCGTCTTCCATCTGCCGCACCACGCTGTCGGCGTCATGCTCGAGCTTCTGCACCGCGTCGCTCACTGCCGCGGCGGTCGAGCGGCCCCCTTTGAACTCGCTCAAGGCCGACGCCGCTTGGGCCGTGAAGTCGGCCTGCTTTTCGAGAAAGTCGTAGAAGTGGTCTTCCTTCGGGAGCAGCCAGCGAACGATCGATTGGAGCGCCATGGCGCGACCGTCTGCGACCCGGCTGCCGAGGTCAAGCTCTATTGCCCCGGGCTCAGGGGCCGATGACCGGCGTCAACCCACGCTCCGACACAATCCGCTGCCCCTTTTCACCAAAGGACCTGTGGCGGAGCGCGGGCGACGCGGCTCCTCGGTTCGGGTTGTTGCCGGGCTCTACGTCGCGAAGCGGAGGCGATTGCGCGAGCGTTGAGAAAACACTCACCGCGCGAAGATTTCCAGCCGCACCATGGTCACGAAGTTCTCCTTCGCCTCCACCCGCTGCTGGGCGGTGGTGCAGCCGGGCTTGGACACCTTGACCCGGTGCATGCCGGGATCGACGGAGAGGGCAATCGGCGTGGTGCCTACCTTCTTCCCGTCCACGGTCACCGTGGCCCGCACGCTCGACCCGCTCAGAATGGCGATGACCCGGAGCTCGGACGAGTCCGTCAGGGTCTGGCTCGCGTCGTCGTGCGATGCCCGCTTCCTGGTCTTCCCCGACGGCGGCCTTGGAATCTCGAACGGCCCTTTCCTTGTCGGCGGGCCCTGCGTGGCCTTCATCTTCGCGCGCGTCGGCAACAGTTGGACGTCGGCCGAAGCGAGGAGCGGGATGTCCTGGCTGATGGCGTTGCGCGGGCGCCCGGCGACGGCCTTGGGCGCCGGCACCCGCAGCGGGACCGGGTGCTCCCCCGCGGCGCCCTCGAGCGCATCCGCGAACGCGGCCACCGAGCCATGCCGCCGGGCCTTCTTCTTGTCCAGGCTGCGAATGAGCACCGCCGCGGCTCGGGCATTCACCGAGGAAGAGAAGTGCGACGCGTCGGGCGGCGGAGAGAACTTGTGCGCGTGGAGCACCTCGAAGTTGGTCGGGCCTCGAAACGGAGGTCGCCCCGTCAGCAACTCGAAGGTCATCGCGGCCACGGCGTACACGTCGGCGCGATGGTCGACCTGTTCGTGCGAACCAATCTGTTCGGGCGCCATGTAGTACGGCGTGCCCACCATGGTGCCGGGCTTGGTCAGGCCGGGGTCGCTCTTGTCCCGCGCGATGCCGAAGTCGAGCAACGTGGCGTGGCCGGTGACGTCGACGATGATGTTCTGCGGCTTGATGTCGCGGTGCACCAGGCCGTGCTCGTGCATGAAGCCGAGCCCCTCTTTGAGCTGTGCCAAAAGCGCCAGGGTTTCGCCCATGGGCAGCCGGCCACCCCGAAACAACAACAGCTCGCCCAGGGTCAGGCCCTCGAGGTACTCGGTCACGATGTACGGCAACGCCCCGCGGCGGCCGACGCCAAAGAAGCGGACGATGTTGGGGTGCTCGATGGTGGTGAGCAGCTTGGCTTCCCGCTCAAAGCGCGCCAGCACGCGTGGCTTGCGGCAGTGCTCGGGCGAGAGAAACTTGATGGCCACCGGCACGTCGTGGGTCAGGTCCGTGCCGCGGAAGACCGTGCCCATGGCGCCGATTCCCACGCGCTTGTCGATGCGCCACCGGTCGTCGATGACGTCGCCCACGGAGGCGAGCAGGACAACGGTCTCTTCGACGGGCGGGGAACTCAAGCGAGGTTGAGCCTAGTCAGAAATTCCAAAAAACCGCGCCGCCGTGTCGCCGCAGGTGCGGTCCACCACCGCCCGAGGAAGCCCGCTCTTCTCCAGCAGGTGCTCCGTGCGCGCCAGCCCCAGCAGGTTCGAGGCCCCGCGGCCCGCCGCCGTCTCCACCAGAAGGCGCGTCGGCCCCAGCGAGCGAATGGTCGCGGTGGCATCTTCGGCCGTGAGCACGTCGGGGTGAACCGTGAGGCCGACGTGAAAGCCCATCGCCAGCGCGCTGGGGACCAGCGTGCGGGCCAGTCCGTCGACGAGGACGCGCGCGGGCGTTGGCCCGTGTTTTCGAAGCTCGAGCAACAGTCGCCGCGACGCCGGAAGACCGGTGCGGCCGAACGCCGTCACCACCACCGGTCGATGCAGGTCGGCGGCCAGCGCGAGTTGTTCGCGAAGGAGCTCCAATTCCGCCCGGGTGCCCTTGTGCAGCCCGAGACTCCCCAGCGCCACGCAGGCCCGATGACCGAGGTAGCGGGGCAGTCGACCGACCACCAACCGCCAGCGCTCTTCGGGCATCGAACGCCCGTGCACGCCGACCATGGCCCGGGCGTCGAACCCGAACTTCTGCAGGCGGGGAATCTCACGTTCAAACAGCGCGTCGAAGGCCTCCAGCCAGGCGTGTTCGTCTCGCGCCCTGGGTCGGAGCAGCGGCGCCACGACGCAGCGGCGCACGCCAAAGTCGAGCAACGTCTCGAGGTCGCCATCGCGAAGGCCTCCCGCGAACAGGCGCGCGTCGACAAGCATGGCCCTGCTTCTTAGTTCGCTTCAGGCGTCGACTTGTTCGGAGAGTTCGGTCAACCGGTTCAGGTCGGCGATTTCCAGGTCGGCGTCGGTCTTGAGCAGGCCGTTGGTCTTGAAGCGGCGCAGCACGCGCGACAGCGTCTCGGCTCGAAGCCCGACCATGCGGGCCAGCAGCGCGTGCGACACGTGGGGACGGGGGGACGCGACGCTGCGATTCCAGGCGATGAGCAGGCGGGCCACCCGTCGGTCGGCGGGGCCGCTGGTCAAGTCGGTCTCCCACCGCCGCGCCTCCAGCTCCTGCAGCAGCAGGTCGGTCATGGCGCGCGCCCCCGACGCGGTGTTCAGCCACTTCTCCAGCGCCGGCGTCGGACAGACGCACACGTCGGTGGGCTCGAGGGTCTTCACGTCGTCCGAGCTGACGCGGTGCGAGAGGGCGTCGAGCGCCACCAGGGTGCGTGGCCCCCGAAGCGACGTCGCCACGTGGTTCCCTTCGCGATCGTGGGACGACACCGCGACCAGGCCTTCTTTGATGAAGCCCACGGCCGGCGGCACGTCGCCTTGTCGAACCACGGTTGAGCCGCGGTCGAAGTGTTTCTTGGAGAAGGGACAGTCGCCGGCGGCGCCCAGCCGGCAGCTGCTACAGGTCTCAACGGGTGGCTGAAACACGGGAGCTCCCGGGCGGTTGCGGACGGCACGATCTGGATCAACGACTTCCTTGTTTATAGACCCTTCCGGACCCATTTGTCCGTTGAGGAGGCGAAGGTTGGGGCGGACTTCGGTCGGAGGGGTCGACATGGGCGCTCCTTGATCGAGATCAATGACAACAAACTACGCTGTCGCTCGGGCCCAGGTCAGACCAGTGGCAGCGGGAACGCGGGGCTCTGCGACCTGATGAACAAAGTGAGGCAGCGCCGACGCCCGGAACAGGTGGGCCTGGCGCATGCGCTGTGCTCGGCGAAGAAAACCATTCTCGAAGAGCTCTTGCGCCACCGACTTGGGGTCGAGGCCGACGTGTCGGCGCAGGGTGGCGTGCAGCGCCGCCGCGTTGGGGACGTACTCACCCAGCCGGTGTGTTCGCAGCCACTCCAGGTGGGGCACTTCAGTGCCGGGAATGTAGCGATAGACCCACAGCGGCCCGACGCCCATGTCGAGCAGCTCGTGAATGGTGGCCGGGGCCACGCTCCCCAGAATGGGCACGTCGGCCAGCGAGAGCAACTGGGCCAGGCGCGCCGGCTCGAGAAACCCGAACACGGCCGAGCGCGGGTGCCCGTGGAAGAGCGCGCGAGCCTGCGCGGCGAAGGTCGCATCACTCCCGGTCAAGACGAAGATGTTGGTTCGATCGACCAGCGCCTGGTCGCCCGCGATCTTCTCCAACACCGGGAGCGTCTGCCGCGTCCACCCGGAGCCGCCCAGCACGATCAACGTGCAGAGCCGGGAATTCCAGGTGCGCAGCTCGGGGTGCGCCTGCGACAAGCCGAGCGCGACCTGTTCGCGGCTGGCGGTGCCGAGTCGGGTGCCGGGGGGCGAGCCGCGCCGCGCCGCCGCGAAGACCGGGCGGGTGACAAAGCCCGAGAGGTGGGTTCTCCACCCCGCGCGACGATGCCCGCGCTCGAGCGAAGGGAGCGTCGACTCGTCCATGGCGATAATCCCGTCGGGCGCCACGTCGCTCCGAACCGGGCGAAAGGCGGCCGGCGACCGGCCGTAGTCGGGAATGGCGGTGATGAGGCGCGTGTGGCTCCCCACCTGGTGTCGCGCGAAGCCCAACGCCATGGAGAGAATGAAGTGAGTGCTGATGAGCACGTCGGCGTTCTCGCGCCGCAGCATGTCCGCCGCCTCGCGGAGCAGCGGGCGATTGACCTCGGTGTACATGCGCACGCACTGCTCCACCCTGGCGAAGGTGAAGAGCGCGCCGTTGAGCACCCGGGCGCGCTGCACCATCCACGCGTGCGCGGAGTTCATGTCGGTCAGGCCGCTCTCGACGCGGCTGACGCGGAGGTCGGGGTCCTGCTCGAGCGTCTGCGCGAATGAGTCGCGCAGCGCCGTGTGTCCGCCTCCCGCCAAGACCGATGCCACCGTCACTCGAAGCGCCATGGCGCGTAAACCTCCCCGAGTCGACGTGGAGTTCCCTTGATCTACGTCAACGCGAGCGCCCGCGCCGGGGTGCCATAGCACCGAGCCGTGTCTGCGCCGCCGGCCTCAACTCCTCAGGATGTACTCGTCCTCGGTGGGGCGGGGTTTCTCGGCCTGCACCTGATTCGCCGGTTGCAGCTCGCGGGGATCACGCCTCGCGTCGCGCGGCGCCGCCGCTCGAACGTGCTCGGCCTGCGCAAACTGCACGTGCCGATGGTGGTGGCAGATCTCGACGACGCCCCGTCGCTCCTGGCCGCGATGTCCGGGCAACGCACCGTGTTTCACCTCGCGGGCCACTACCCCAAAGACTCGCGCACGCCTGAGGCCACGCTCGAGCGAGGAACGCGCCAGATGAAGACCGTTCTCGACAGCGCCGCTGCCGCGGGCGTCGAGCACCTCATCTACGTCTCCTCCACCGCGACCGTGGCGCCGGCCGTGTCCGGCCCCTCCACCGAGCACGATTTGTTTCCCACGGCGCCTGCGTTCGGCTGCTACCACCGGCTGAAATGGGAGATGGAGGCGCTGGCCCTGGCTGAGCGGCGCTTTCGCGTCTCAGTGGCCTGCCCCTCGGCCTGCCTCGGACCGGGCGACCTCAAGGTCGGCACCTCGGCGCTGCTGGTCGCGCTCGCGCGCGGGCTCCAGCCGCGATGCCCCGACGGATTTCTCTCGTGGGTCGACGTGCGCGATGTGGCCGAAGGCGTCTATCGCCAGTCGGTCCACCCCACGCCGGTTCCCCGGGTGATTTTCAGCGCGGGCAACGCGCGGCTCTCGTCGCTGATGGAGATGCTGGGCGCCCGCTATGGCGTTCCGGGGGCCACCATCTTGAGCCCGGCGGAAGCGGTCGAGCTCGCTGACGCGGAAGAAGAGCTGGCGACGCTCGGGCACCATCGCGCCTGGCTGTCGCGGGAGATTGTCGATCTGCTCATTCACAGCGTGCCCCTCTCAGGCGAGTTCGCCACGGAGGCGCTCGGCCTGGGCTACCGCCCCCTGCAGGAGACGCTCGACGACTTCGACCAATGGGCCCGTCGACTTGAAGTCATTCCACCCGCAGTCACCAAAGAGGCTTTCGCATGAACGACGCAACGACCCTTGAAGACCGCATCATCGCCATCGTGGCGCAGGTGGTGCCGGTGAAGCCCGAGGCCATCAAGATGGAGCACAAGCTCGCGGCGGATCTCGGCATGGACTCGGTCTCTTCCATGGAGTTCCTCTCCATGCTGTCCGAGGAGCTCAACGTCGACGTGGAAATCGAAGACGTGGTGAACGTGAAGACGGTGCGGGACTCGGTCGAGCTGGCGCGCCGGTTCCTGGCGATGAGGAAATCGGCGTCATGAGCGACGCGCTCGACGGGTTTCTCGGCAGCCTCCGCGCGTTCTGTGAACGACACGTGCACGCGGGGCAGATTGACGCGGCCGGAACCGTTGAGCCTGAAGTGTGGCAGGGCCTGCGCGAGCTGGGGGTGTATGGCCTCACGTTCCCCACGGAGTACGGCGGCTCCGGGCTGCGCCTTCGCGACGCGTGCGCCGTGGTGGACGCGCTGGCAGCCTACGACCGCTCCGTTGCCGTCAGCATCGGCGTGCACCTTGGCATCGGGAGCCGCGGCGTCATCGACTGCGGGAGCGAGTCGCTCAAGGCGCGCGTGCTGCCGGCCATGGCGAGCGGCGAGTGGGTGGGCGCGTTCGCGGCGACGGAGGCCGACGCTGGGAGCGACCTGTTGGCCATTCGCACCCGCGCCACGCCCACGCCCACGGGCTGGCAGGTGTTTGGCAACAAGGCCTTCATCACCAACGGCGCGTTCGCCGAAGTCATCACCGTCGTCGGGCGCGACGAGAAGCACAGCGAGCGCGGCCTGTCCGCGTGGGTGGTGCAGCGCGGCGACGGCGGGGTGGTGTCGGGCCGCGAGGAGGCCAAGTTCGGCCTCAAGGGCAGCTCCACCACGGGGCTCTTGTTTGAAGCCGCCCCTGTTCGCGCCGACGCCCAGCTGTTGACCGCGGCCGATGACAGTGACCCCGTCTCGCACACGCTGGCGTGGGGCCGGACCCTGCTCGGCGCCGGGTGTGCTTCGGCGGCGGCGCGGGCGCACCACCTCGCCCTCGAGTACACCGCGGAGCGTCGCCAGTTCGGAAAGCCGCTTCGCGAGTTCGAGGTGGTCGCGCATCAACTCGAAGAAGACGGGCTGCTGGCCCGCGCCGCGCAGCGGCTGGTCATGCTGTCCGCCGACCACTCGGACGAGCCGGGGTTCGAGCTCATCTCCATGGCGGCGAAGATCTTCGCCAGCGAGACCGCCTGGGCGGTGACAGACCGAAGCCTGCAGCTGCACGGCGCGGTCGGGTACCTCGAGGCCAGTGGGCTGCCGCTGATCCTGCGAGACCTGCGCGTGCCCCGAATCTTTGAAGGCGCCAACGACGTGCTGCTGGGTCGCATTGGGCTCGCGCTGCTCGTCAACCCGGACGCGGTCCTGGTCGGCCCCCAGGGCGTCACCCACGGCCACGCGCTCCTGGACCTCAAGCAGGAGATTTCCGACGCCCGCGCCCAGAAGAAGATGGCGCTGGTGCGTCATCGCCGCTGGTTGCACTGGATTGGCGCCCGCTGGGTGTGGACGGTGGCGCAGACCCTCGGCGCCCCGGTGGGCGTGTGGCGCTGGGGAGGCGCGCTGTCGGCCGCGGCGTCGCCTGAGCCGCATCGCACGCGGCCGGTGGCCTGGGTTCGCCCCGCAGAATTGACCGTCGTGCCGGACATGGGAGTTCGTGGATGAAGATTCTCTTCGTGTACCCCCGCTTCTTCAGACACGCCCAGGCGCACCCCGAGCTGCGCGCCTGCGTGCCGATGACGGAGTACCTGGGTTCACCCTCGCTCGGCATCGCCTCCATCGCCGCGGTCACCCCCGATGACTGGGAGGTCGAGTTTCGCGACGACCGGGTGACTCCGGCGGACACGCCGACCGACGCCGACCTGGTCGCGTTCTCGTTCTTCACCGCGGCGGCGACCCGCGCGTTTGAGTTGGGCCGCTACTTCCGGGGCCTGGGCAAGCCCACGGTGGCGGGAGGAATTTTTCCCACCGCGATGCCCGACATCGCCGGGCAACACTTCGACGCGGTGGTGGAGGGTGAGGGCGAAGGCGTGTGGGCGCAGGTGCTGAGCGACGTGAAGGCCGGGCGACTGCAGCCCCGGTATCGCGCCGCGGCCGCGTGTGACCTCTCGAAGATTCCGCTCCCCAGACTGCCGCTCTACTTCAGCGCCGAGGGCGCGAACTTTCTCCCCGACGACTACCCGGTGCAGCTGTCTCGAGGGTGTCCGCTCAAGTGCCACTCCTGCATTCTGCCGAAGTCGATGGGGCCCGCGCTCCGCCAGTACCCGATGGACCACGTGCTGGGGCAGCTCGACCAACTGGGCGCGCGAGGCAAGCGGGCGTGCCTGACCGAAGACACCTCGTGGCTCCCCGGGAAGAACGCGCGGCAGCTGGAGGCCTTGTTCGACGCGCTGATCGAGCGCGGCGACGCGGCGAACGTCAGCTACATCGGTATCTCCATGCCGATGATTCTGGCGGCGCCCGTCTCGCTGCTGCTCAAGGCGCGCCAGGCCGGGGTGACGATGTTCTACCTGGTGGGCGGTTTTGACCCCATCACCATGAAGGCCTTCACCGGGAAGGATCCGAAGGCGCTGCAGCGTGCGTACGACGCCATCGCTCGATGCCGCGAAGTCGACATCGAACCGTACACCTCATTCCTGTACGGGCTCGACGACGACGACGTGGGCACGGTGGATCGCATGCTGGAGTTCGCCTCCCGCGCGTACATCTCCAAAGCAGAGTTCGCCATCTTCACCCCGTACCCGGGAACTCCGTCATACGAGCGGCTCCAGGCGGAAGGGCGCATCACCACCACCCGGTGGGACCAGTACAACGACGCCAACTGCGTGTATCAACCGAAGCAGATGACCGCTGACGACGTGACGCGCGGGTACCTGCGCTTGTGGCGAGAGTTCTACGCCGACAAGGCGCAGTACCGAGACGCGCCGAAGGTGTTCCAGACGATTCAGTTCTAGGGCACGCCCGCGGCCTGGCCCTCGTTGCGGGGGTCCGACGCTGACGAGAACAGCCCCGTCTCTTCGCTCCACGCGGCCGCCTCGGCGTCGCCCCAGCGTTCTTCGTGCTCGATCTTGTGCCCGAGGTTCCGAAGCGCGGCTTCGGTCAGCGGATCCAACGCCTCCGCGTCGACGAGAATGTGATCAGGCATCCACTGATGGTGAATGCGCCCGAACCCGACGGCGCGCCCGACATTCATGCGCGCGTCGACCACGTTCGAAATCACCTGCGCCACCGTGGTGGGAATGGTGGAGCCTCCCGGGCTCCCGACCGCCAGCATCACCCGGGGCGAAGTTCCTCTGCTGAAGACCAGCGTGGGCGACATCGAGGACAGAGGAATCTTTCCCGGCGCGACCGTGTTCGCTTCTCCGGTCACCAGCTCGTATGCGTTCGCCGTCAGCGGCGCCGCGGCGAAGTCGTCCATCTCGTCGTTGAGCAGGACGCCGGTGCCCGGCGCGACGAGGCAGGAGCCGAAGCCGTAGTTGACCGTGGTGGTGAGCGCCACCGCGTTGCCGGCCCGGTCGATGACGGAGATGTGCGTGGTGTTCTTCTTTCCTACGCCGGCATCGTTGGCCTGACCGCGGGTGGGAGACAACGCGGAAGAGGGCGTGGCGCGCTTCTGATCAATGCTGGCGAAGAGCTGATCGATGGCCGCGGGGGAGACCAGCCGCGCCAGGGGAATGTCGGTGAACGCCGGGTCTCCCAGGTAGCGCGCGCGGTCCACGTAGCTGCGTCGCAACGCCTCGACGAAGGTGTGGAGCACCGGCACCTCGCGCGACGCGAGCCCGAGCGGGCCCAGCCGCTCCAGCGCCCCCAGCGCCTGCAAGACGGCAATCCCGCCGGCCGACGGGGGCGGCATGGTGTGAATGCGGTGTCCGCGGTACGAGCCCACGAGTGGTTCGCGCACCCGCGTGCGGAAGTTCTTCAGGTCCGCGAGCGACAGCACCCCGCCGCGCTTCTGCACGGCGCGAACGAGCTTGTCGGCCAGCGGTCCTTCGTAGAACGCCGCCGCGCCTTGCTGTTCGAGCAGCTCCAGCGTGCGCTTCAACTCGGGCTGCGTGAGCACCGCGCCTTCCGCCGGTAACGACGGCACGCCCTTCGCGTTGGGGCGCAGAAAAATGCGGGCGGCCTCGGCGTCGGCCCGGAGGCAGTCCTCGCGTTCGCGGGCGATGCCCCGGTACTTCGAGGTCACCACGAAGCCGTCTTTCGCGGCTGCCTTCGCCGCGGCGAGGATGCGCGCGCGGGGCAGGGTGCCGTACCGCTCCAACAGCTCCAGGTACCCCTTCACGGCGCCGGGCACCGCCACCGAGAGGGCGCCGTCGGTGGAGAGCTCGGCGTCCACCCCGCCGTCGCGAAGGAACATGTCTCGCGTGGCCGCGGCGGGCGCCACTTCGCGAAAGTCGAACGCCACGTCGAGCACGCCCCCGTCGGCGCTGGCGGCTCGGCGGCGCGCGTCAGCCTCGAGGTGCACCACGGCGAAGCCACCGCCGCCCAGGCCAGAGTGGTACGGCCCCACCACCGCCATCACGAACGCCGCCGCCACCGCGGCGTCCACCGCGTTTCCACCGCTCTTCAGGATGTCCGCGGCTGCCTGGGACGCCAGCGGGTGGGCCGCGGCCACCGCGCCCCCTCGAAACTGCGGCGCGGCGTCGGCCGGCGCGGTGCCCAGGGCACAGAGCGAGGCCGCCACCACACACCAGCGGGTGGAAAGGTTCATTGCGTTCACCACATGTCGTACCTGTTCAAGAAACCGTCGATCGCGACGGAAATGCCAGACAACTGACGGCCGCCCCTCGAGAGAATTTGCGTAACGCATTGATTTGTCTTTCTCGGAAATGGGGAGGGGAGAGGGTGCGTACTGGCCCCCTGATTGCACAACGGCGAACGCATGAGCAACGACCGCGAATTTCCGAGAGCCCGGGTGAAGACCGAAGTGAAGATGTTCCGCTGGGCCGACACCATGGTCGGTCACCTCACCGAGGTGTCTGCCAACGGCCTGTTCGTGGCGGCGAAGGAGACGCTCCCCGAGGGAACACTTCTCACCCTGCGCTTGTTGCTCCCCGGTGTGAAACGGGCCTTCACGGTTCTCGGTCGGGTGGTGCGCACGGCGCGCGGCGGGTTCTTCACCCCGCCGGGCATGGGCATTCGTTTCCTCGACATCTCCGCCAAAGATCGCGAGCTGATCTCGGCCTTCGTTTCCGAGCACGCGGTGGAGTTCGCGTGACCCAGGTGCAACCCGACAACGTCATTCCGCTGATCACCCGGGTCAACCTGCGGCCCGTGTTCTCGGTGGTGGCGACGCCCGAAGGAATCCGGGCCGACGCCCACGCCGAGCCGTTGTCGCCCTCGAGGGTGTTGCCCACGCTGAAGAATTGACGGGCGGCGCCCACGTCTGCCAAACCCGTTTCTCCAATGAACGGAAGCTTGGCAGCAGTCGTTTTGTGCGCGGGCAAGGGCACGCGCATGAAGTCCGAACGCGCGAAAGTCCTGCACTCGATTCTCGGGCGCCCAATGGCGTTCTACCCCCTGGAGCGCGCCTTTGAGGTTCGCGCCAACCCGGTGGTCGCGGTGGTCGGTCATCAAGCCGACGAAGTGAAGGCCGCGCTGCTGCCCCTCTTTCCGGGCCAGCCGTTGTCGTTCGCGGTGCAGGAGCAACAGAAGGGCACCGGCGACGCGGTGGCCGCGGCTCGAGCAGCGCTGGGCCGCTTCTCGGGTGCGGTCCTCATTCTCTACGGCGACGTCCCCCTGCTGACGACCGAGACGCTGGAGCGGCTCCTGGCGGCGTTCCGGAAAGCGAAGGCGCCGCTGGCCCTGGTCTCCTGCCGCCCCGCTGACCCGTCCGGGTACGGCCGCGTGGTTCGCGAAGGTGGGAAGGTGACCCGCATCGTCGAGCACAAAGACGCCAGCCCCGCCGAGCTCTCCATCGGTGAAATCAACGCCGGCATCTACGTGGTGGAGTCGACGTTTCTCTGGAAGTCGCTCGAGCGCCTCGAGCCGAAGAACGCGCAGGGCGAGCTGTACCTGACGGACCTCGTGGCCATGGCGGCGAAAGAGGGCGACGTGGGCAGCGTGGAAGCGTCGGCCGAAGAAACGGCGGGTGTGAACGACCGTGCCGAATTGGCCGCGCGCGCCGTGGCCCTGCGGACGCGCATCAACGCCGCGCACATGCGGTTTGGCGTCACGCTCCAGGACCCCACCAGCACGTGGATTGACGACGACGTCGAGCTCGGGTTCGACACCATCATCGGGCCGCAGGTCACGCTCTCGAACGGGACGCGGGTCGGCGCCGGTGCCACCATTGAGCAGGGCAGCGTGGTGACGCGCAGCACCGTGGGCGACGGCGCGCACGTGAAGCCGTACTCTGTGCTCGACGAGTGCGTGGTAGGCCCCCGCTGTCAGATTGGGCCCTTCGCCCGACTCCGCCCCGGCACGGTGTTGGACGAGAACGTGCATATCGGAAACTTCGTGGAGACGAAGAAGACCCGCATCGGCAAGGGCAGCAAGGCCAACCACCTCGCCTACCTGGGCGACGCCACCATCGGCACCGGCAGCAACATCGGCGCCGGGACCATTACGTGCAACTACGACGGCGTGAACAAGCTGCCGACCACCATCGGGAACAACGTCTTCATCGGCTCCGACACGCAGCTGGTGGCGCCGGTGAAGGTGGCGGACGGCGCGTTCGTGGGCGCCGGCACGACCGTCACCAAGGATGTTCCCCGGAATGCGCTCGCGGTCTCGCGGGTTTCGCAGAACAACATCGAAGGTTGGGCCGAAAAGCGGCGTCAGAAGTAGGGGCAAGGAGCGCGGGCGATGTGCGGAATCGTTGGCTACGTCGGTGAAAAACAGTCGGCCGCGGTGCTGGTCTCGGGGCTGCGGAAGCTCGAATACCGCGGCTACGACTCCGCCGGCCTCGCCATCATCGGGCCCGATGGGAAGCTGGCCACGCTGCGCGCCACCGGAAAACTGAAGAACCTCGAGGAACGGGTGAAGTCCGAGCCCCGGCCCGGCACCACGGGCATCGGCCACACCCGGTGGGCCACCCACGGGCGCCCCAGCGACGAGAACGCCCACCCCCACACCTGGGAAGGCGTGGCGGTGGTGCACAACGGCATCATCGAGAACCACCTGGCCTTGAAGGCAGAGCTCAAGGCCAGGGGCCACGTGTTCTCGTCGGAGACCGACTCCGAGGTGTTCGCGCACCTGATTGGCGCGGAGCTGAAGACGGGCGCGACCCTGGTGAACGCCGTGCGCGCCGCGACCGCCCGGACCAAAGGCACCTACGCGCTCGCGGTGGTGAGCGAGAAAGAGCCCGACGAGGTCGTCGCCACCAAGGTGGCCCAGCCGATGGTGCTGGGGTTCGGGGCGGGGCAGAACTTCGTCGCCTCCGACGTTCCGGCGCTCCTCGAGTACACGCGTGAATTCGTCTTCATGGAGGAAGGCGACCTGGCGGTGCTGCGGAAGACCGGCATCGAGATGTTCGACGCCGCCGGCGCGCCCGTGACGCGCATCCCGCGCAAGGTCGACTGGACGCCGCAGATGGCCGAGAAGGGCGGCTACAAGCACTTCATGCAGAAGGAGATCGCCGAGCAACCCCGCGCGGTCGCCGACACCCTGCGCGGGCGCATGCTGCGGTCTGAAGGCGATGTGTACTTCGAGGGGTGGTCGCTCACGCCGGCCGAGGTTCAGGGCCTGACCCGGGTCACCATTCTCGCCTGCGGCACGAGCTACCACGCCGGGCTCCTCGGCAAATGGTTCGTGGAGTCACTGGCCCGGCTGCCGGTGGAAGTCGAGCTGGCGAGCGAGTTCCGCTACCGCGACCCCATCGTGGAGCCGACGCACCTCGCCATCGCCATCAGCCAGTCGGGTGAGACGCTCGACACCCTGGCGGCGCTCAAAGAAGCGAAGGCGCGCGGCGCGAAGACGATGACCATCTGCAACGTGATTGGCTCGGCCATGACGCGCGAGGCGAGCTTCACGGTGCTGACCAACGCCGGGCCCGAAATCGGCGTGGCCTCCACCAAGGCGTTCTCCACCCAACTGGTGGCGCTCTACCTGCTGGCGGTGAAGTTGGGCCGTGCGCGCGGCCGGCTCTCGGTGCCCGACGCGCAGAAGTACCTGACGGAGCTGTCGGAGATTCCGCAGTTGGTCGAGCGCGCGCTCCACTGCGAGAACGACGTCAAGCGCATCGCCCGGAAGTACCTCAACGCCACTGACTTCCTCTACCTCGGCCGCGGGCCCATGCACCCGGTGGCGCTCGAAGGCGCGCTCAAGCTGAAGGAGATTTCCTACATCCACGCCGAGGGGTACGCGGGCGGCGAGATGAAGCACGGGCCCATCGCGCTCATCGACGAGAAGCTGCCGACCGTGGTGCTGGCGCCGCAGGAGCCCCGCGTGGCCTACGAGAAGATTCAGGGCAACATCGAAGAAGTGCGCGCCCGTGGCGGCTCGGTCATCGCGGTGGTGCAGGACGGCGACACCGAAATCCGCGGGCGGGCCAACGACGCCATCTCGATTCCGCCGTGTTCGCCCATGTTGGCGCCCATCGTGGCCACGGTTCCGCTTCAGTTGCTCGCGTACCACATGGCGGATTTGCGCGGGAACGACGTGGATCAGCCGCGCAATCTCGCCAAGTCGGTCACGGTGGAGTGACCGCGCGCCTCAGTCGAACGCGCTGAACACGAGGGAGGTGCAGTCGTTGGTCACGAGCCCCGCGTCCTCCGCGCAGCCCCCGGTGCTGCTCCGGAAGCAGGCCCCCGCTTTGTCGAGGCAGGTCTGCCACGCGGTGAGCGCCGCGCGGTCCTCGTTCAGGCACGAGTCGCTCGCGTAGGCCGTCTCACACCCCATGATGCCGGTGCCGCCGTCGACGATGTTCCAGCGCACGCAGTCGGAGTGGCGCTGGGCGTAGGCGCTGTAGCGCTCACAGAATGTTCCGGCCGCGGTGCTGCCGCACCCCAGGGAAAAGCCCGCCAGCGCCGCTATCGCCACTGAACCACGCATGCCGAAGTCCTCCGGGGGAATGCGGCGAACGTATAGAGCAGATTGAGGCTGGTTCGCTCGGTTCTGCGCACCCGGGGAGGTGATTGGGCGCGAGTGCTGCCACCACGCCCGCCCTGCACAAGTCGCTGCCCAAAGCGCTGGGAGTCTGGCTAACTCCCGCGCCATGCACCGCTCACTCGACGAAGCCCACCCGTTTTCTCTCGCTGGCTCCAGCCACCACTACGCGGCGGACCGGCTGATTCGAATCACCCACCTGCGCATCGACGTGCGCCTCGACTTCGCCACGCGCTCGGTCCGAGGCACCACGCTCACCACGCTCGAGGCGACGGCGGCCACCAAATTGCTCGAGTTCGACGCCATCGACCTCGAGGTGTCGAAGGTGAAGGTGAACGACGTCGACGCCACGTTCCACAACGACGGGAGGAAGCTCACCATCACCTTGAAGAAGGCGCTCCCGGCGGGGGCCTCGGCCGTGGTTCGCGTGGACTACCGGGCGAAGCCGACGCGCGGGCTCTACTTCATTCAAGAGTCGAAGGGCCCTCAGCCGAGGCGCACCGAAGCGTGGACCCAGGGGCAGGACGAAGACTCGCCCTACTGGTTCCCCTGCCTCAACGCGCCGGCCCAGAAGGCGGCCACCGAGGTCGTCGCCACGGTGCCGAAAGCGATGACGGTGCTGTCCAACGGCCGCTGCGTGTCGGACACGGTGAAGGGCGAGCTGCGCACCACCCACTACAGCCTCGACGCGCCGCACTCCGCCTACCTCGTCACCTTGGTGGTGGGCACGTTCGAGGAGCACCGGGAGAACGCCGGCGCGGTGGGCTTGCGCACGCTCTTTCCCCCCGGGCGCAAGGCGGACGCGCTGCGCTGCGTGGCTCGCACCCCGGCGATGATGAAGTTCTTCGAAGAGTTCTCGGGTCGCCCGTACGCGTGGGGCGCCTACGCCCAGGTGTTCGTGCAGGACTTCATCTTCGGCGGCATGGAGAACACCTCGGCCACCACGTTGACCGACACCGTGTTGCACGACGAGAAGGCCCACGCCGACTTCTCGGCCGAGCCGCTCATCGCTCACGAGCTCGCGCACCAGTGGTTCGGCGACCTCCTCACCTGCCGCGATTGGTCGCACGGCTGGCTCAACGAAGGCTTCGCCACCTACAGCGAGACCCTGTGGAAGGAGCACGCCGACGGCGAAGACGAGGCTGACTTTCACCGCATGCAGGACCTCGACGCGTACTTCGACGAGGCCGCGTCGCGCTACCAGCGCGCCATCGTGGAGAAGAAATTCAACGAGCCCATCGAGCTGTTCGACTCGCACCTCTACGAAAAGGGCAGCCTGGTGTTGCATGAGCTCCGGCAGCGCCTGGGTGACGCGGCGTTCCGGAACGTGATTCGCGCCTACGTGCAGCGCCACCAGGGCGGCGCGGTGGAGACCGTGGACCTGGCTCGCACGGTGGAAGACGTCACGGGCCAGAACCTGGACCGCTTCTTCGACCAGTACGTGCACCGCGCCGGACACGCCGCGCTCAAGGTCGCCGTGCAGTACGACGCCAAAGAGAAGCACGTCCGCGTAGCCGTCTCGCAGACCGCAGCCGGGGACCCCTACGCGCTCACGCTCCCGGTGCACGTTCACGCCGCCGGCAAGGACCTCGAGCGGCGCTTCTCCATCAGCGACAAAGAGCACGTATTCTTCATTCCCTGTGAGTCACCGCCCACGCGGGTGGTGGTGGACGCCCGCCGGGACCTCCTCGCCTCCCTCGAGGTGGAGAAGACCCCCGCCCTCTGGCGAGAAGAGCTGGCCACGGCGGCGCACAGCGTGAGCCGGCGCGAGGCGGCCCGAGCGCTCAAGAAAGACGCCACCCCGGCGACGATTGAGGCCCTCACCCGCTCGGTGATGAAGGAGAAGGAGTTCTACGCGGTGCGCGCGGCGGCGGCGGCGAGCCTGGCGGCGATTCGCAGCGAATCAGCTCGGCGGGCGCTGGTGGGCGCGATGAAGGTGAAGCACCCCAAGGCCCGACGCGCGGTGATGGCGGCCCTGGGGGCTTTCGAAGGCGCTGAAGACGTGGCGGACGCGCTCTCGCAGAGCCTCGGCACCCGCGACGCCAGCTACTTCGTGGAAGCCGAAGCGGCGAAGTCGCTCGGTCGAATCCGGCTGGCCAGTGCCCGCAAGCGTCTGCTTGAAGTGCTGGCGCGGCCGTCCTTCGCCGACGTGGTGGCGTGTGGTGCGCTCGATGGGCTGGCCGAGCTCCGCAGCAAAGACGTGTGGTCGACGCTGGTGGAGTGGACGAAGCCTGCCCACTCCATGCAGGCGCGCAGCACCGCCGTGCGTGCCCTGGCGCGCCTGGCGCCGCACCTGGAGTCCCAGCAGCTGGCCGTCAACGTGTTGGGGCCGCTGGTGCGAGACGACAACTTCCGCGTGCAGATGGCGGTCATCGGCGCGGTCGAGTCGCTGGGCGACGCGCGCCTGCTCCCTGCGCTCGACGGCACTCCGTTTCTCGATGGTCGGGCCCGACGCGCGGCCAAAGTCGCAGCAGCGGCGATTCGCTCGAAGGCTGGCGCCCCCAAAGAGTTGGCGGCGCTGCGGTCTGAGCTGGACGCGCTGAAAGCCGAGGTACGAACGCTCAAAGAAGAGCGTCAGCGCGGCAAAGGCAAGTCAGCGAAATAGCCGCTACGGGGCGCGTGCCCCGGCCTTCTTCTTCTTGGTGGGGGCGGTCTTCTTGGGCGCGGGCTTCTTCGCCTTCGGGTCCGGGGTCTTCTTGACCGGCGGCTCCACCGCGACGGGGCTTGCGCCCGCGTCGACGACGGCCGTGGGGCTCCCCGCGTCCACCGCCGCCGTGGGCGCGGCGACGGGTTCTGCCGGCACGGTGGTTGGAATCGACGGCACCATCGGTTCGGGAGTGCCGGGGCGTTCCTCGCCGGGGCGCGAATCGGACAGCGCCAGGACGGCCGCCGCACCACCCAGTCCGACAATCGCCAGTCCGAGGAAGATTTTCGAGAGCCCGGGCGCTCTGGGGGCGGGGACGTCCTTGGCCGCCGCGGCCAGCTCGTCGGCGAACTCCGATTTTCGCGTCGGGGCTTCGTCGTCGGGGACGACCGGGCTCGAGGCCTGGCTGTCGTTCAGCCGCATCGAGCGTGAGAGCGCGTGGAGCTCGGCCCGCACTTCGGCGGCGTTGGGCCTGGCGCTGGGCTCCTTGGACAGCAGTTGAAGAATCAGCCGGGAGAGCGCGAGCGGAATGGTCGGCTCGATGGACGTCGGGTCAGGCGGGGGCGACATCACGTGTTGCTCCATCACGTGAATGGGCGTGGCGCCCTTGAAGGGCAGGTCGCCGGTGAGCATGTGAAACGCCAACACGCCGAACGCGTAGAGGTCGGACGCCGAGGTGACCGGCTCACCCTGGGCGTGCTCGGGCGCGATGTAGTCGGGGGTGCCGGCGATTCTCGACACCTCAGAGGAGGAGCGCCGCGCCAGCCCGAAGTCGAGCAGCTTCACGTACGTCCGCCCATCTGACTGGCGCACCAGGTACACGTTGCCGGGCTTTAAGTCCCGGTGCACCACGCCCGCTTTGTGCGCTGCCGCCAGCGCGTTCAGAATCTCGTCCAGAATCGGGAGCGCCTCGCGGGCGGTCAGCCGGTGGTCCCGGTTGAGGCGCGTCTCCAGCGACTCGCCTTCGAGGTACTCCATGATGAGGTACTGACGGCCGTCGGACAGCGAGCCCGCCCCGAAGAAGCTGATGATGGAGCGGTGCTCGATGGTGTTGACCACCCGCGCTTCGTCCAGAAAGCGCTTCAGGTCTTTTTCGGACAGCGCCACGTCGGGGCGCAGCACCTTGATGGCCACCTTCTTGCCGATGAGCGGCTGCACCGCGCGGTACACCAGCCCCATGCCGCCCAGGCCGAGACGCTCCTCAATGACGTACTCGCCGACGTGGAGCCCGATGAGTGGATCTTTCCGCGAGCCGGACCCCGGCGCGCTCTGCGCCGCGAGCTCCATCTGGGCGACGGGGGTCCCCACGCGCGTGACTGCCTCATGGACGTCGGCGCGGGGGTCGGTAATCACCGTCTGCGCGTCCCGCAGCGCTGACGGGGCCGTCGTCATCGGAATGGTGGCGGTCGGAATGGGCTCGATGCGGGTCGTCTCGTCGACGTTCGGGAACTGTTTGCCCGTCTGGCTGCGCGGGGGCTGCTGCGATGGATCAGGCGATGGAAGGCCGATGACCGTCTTCTCTTCGACCGCTGGAAACTGCTTGCCGGTGGGGACATTTCGCTGGGGCGGCAAGGGCTCGGCCGCGGAGGCCAGCGACAACACGGTGCGTTCCTGCGGCGCCGGGCCGCCCGCCTGCGTCTGTTCGGTGTCGCGGCTCGAGCCCACCACCGCTCCCATGGGAGTCGCGGTGAGACTCGTCAGCTCCTCCATCTGGGGGTACTGCACGCCGGTCTTGCCCTGAAGCAGCGCGGGTATCGGCCCCACCGGGTTGGAGGGGCGCCTGGGCGCCTCATGGAGCGTGGGGAATTGCTGCCGCGTCGGGCCGGTCGCGCCTTCTGTCTGCAGGGCCGCCGGCACCACGCCCACGGGCGTGCCGTCCTGTGGGCACGTCAGCGCCCCTGGCGGAAGTTCCTTTCCGCACGTTCTGCAGACTTCGGCGGACGACATGGGGCGATTCAATCACAGACTGCGCAGGAAGGATCACGCCACGGAATTGCCGGCCAAAAAGCCCCTTGCATTTTGAGCGAGCATCAGCTGCCCACACGCCGCGGCCACGTGCTGCCCTCGGGGCCAACGCACCAGGCACAAGAGCCCGCGCTCCACCACCTGTCGCTGAAACGCCAGCACCCGCTCCGGTGACGGCGGTCGGAACGGGCTCCCCGGCCTCGGGTTGTACGGAATCAGGTTCACCCGCGCGTTGATGCCCTGCATCAGCGCCCCCAACCGGGCGGCGTCTTCGTCCGAGGCGTTGACGCCCTCGAACAAGACGTACTCGATGAAGTGCACCCGACGGGGGTTCGACCGCCGGTCGGCGCGGAGCAGCTTGAGCATGGCGTCGATGGGCCAGGTTCTCGTGTGCGGCATCAGCCGGGCGCGCACCTCGTCGGTGGTGGCGTTGAGCGAGAGCGCGAGGCTGGCGGTGGATTCGGCCAGAAATCGCTTCATGCCCGGGAGGACCCCGGAGGTGGAGACGGTGACCCGCGACGCACTCAGGTTCGGCGCGGGGGACTGGGTCAGCAACGTCACCGCGCGAAGAACTTCGTCCAGGTTGTCCATCGGCTCGCCCATGCCCATGAACACCACGTTGCGGGCCGGGGCGTCGGCCGGCGCCTCCCGACGGGCCACCAGATATTGCGCCACGATTTCTTCCGCGCGCAGGTTGCGAGAGAAGCCGAGCGTGGCGGTGGCGCAGAAGGCGCAGGCCCGCGTGCAGCCGGCCTGTGACGAGACGCAGATGGTCGAGCGCCCCGGGGCCGGAATGCGCACGGTCTCCACCGCGGCGTCCTTGAAGCGGAGCCGGTATTTTACCGTGCCTTCGTCGCTGGCCTCGGTCGCCTCGATGGTCGGAAGCGCGTGCTCCAGCGTCGCCACGAGGGGCTTCCACACCCGCTGGGAGACGCCGGACACCGCCGCCGGCACCTCGGCCCACACGTCGCGGGCGGCGTACAGCTCGGTCAGGAGCGCGACGGCCCGGGTTCGACTGGACAGCAGGGCCGTCCATTCGTCGAGCGTCGGGCGCAGGAGCGGGGTGGGCGAAGACGACACGGGCTGGCCATACCGGCGGGGCCAGGCCGAGACAAGGCCGGGCTGATCCACACCGCGCATCGTCGCCTTGACGAGACGGCGGCCGGTCAACGACAGTGTCCAAAGCTTCTCGGCCGCGCTGAACTCACCTTCGCAGACATGACTCCCATTCGCGCGTTCGTCATAGGCCTCGCTCTCGGTGTCACGACGTCCGTGGCTGGCGGGTGCGCGCCGCCGCTGACGTGCAGCCCGGCCAACTGTGACGGTTGTTGCACCAACGGCACCACGTGCGTCCTCAACACCTCGAGCAACCTGTGCGGCGCGAAGGGCTCGGCGTGCACCTCGTGCCCGGCCGGCCTGTCCTGCAGCCCGCAGGGAACGTGCGGCACGCCCGGACCTGATGGTGGCTTCGGCGGCGGAGGCGGGTTCGGCGGGAGCGGCGGTTTCGGTGGCGGCACCTCCAGCGGCGGCTCCGGTGGCTCGGGCAGCTGCTCGGTGGCGAACTGCAACGGTTGTTGCGCCAACGGCACCTGCCTCGACTTCGCCCAGCAGAGCGCGGCCAACTGCGGCTCGGGCGGTCAGGTCTGCCTGGCCTGCAACGCGGGGAACTCCTGCTCCAGCGGCGTGTGCTCCAGCAGCGCCAGCTGCTCGCCCTCGAATTGCCCCAGCGGCTGCTGCCAGGGCAACACGTGTCTGTCCACCTCACAGCAGACGACGTCGGCGTGCGGGAAGAGCGGCGCGGTCTGCGCCGCGTGCGGTTCGGGGAAGACCTGCTCCGCTGGGTCCTGCGTCACCACCTCGAGCTGCGCGACGACCTGCAGCGGGTGTTGTTACCTCGGCTCCTGTATCTCCACCTTCCTGCAGAGCGAGACGACGTGCGGGAAGAACGGAGCGACCTGCGCGTCGTGTACGGGAACTCAGACCTGCAACGCGGGCGTGTGCTCCGGCACCACGGCGACCGGGGCTCTGGGTGACCCGTGCGTCGCCGACTCGGACTGCATCAATGTCCCCACCACCACGGGCGGGGGCACGCCCATCTGCAAGAAGACGACGCTGCCGGGCGGCGCCACCTACACCGGCGGGTACTGCACGCGGCGGTGCACGGCTGATCAGCAATGCGGCATCACTGGCTTCTGCAGCAACTCGACGCTCATCATTCCCCGAGGAGAGATCGACAACATCTGCCTCAAGGAATGCGCGGCGGTCACTGATTGCCGCGCCACCGGCTACTCCTGCTACCAGGTGAGCCCTGATCCGAACTACCCCATCAACGGTTGCTGGATAAAGACCTCCTCGGGTGGTCCGCCGCCCATCTTCGACGCCGGCGTTGGCGCGGCGCCGAATCTCTCTGGGAGCACGTGCAGCGTGGACGCCACCTGCCAACCTCCGGCCTACGGCTTCTGCCGGCCCGGCACGCTCAGTGATGGCGGTGTCACCGCATACACGGGCGGGAGCTGCACCGCCGACTGCACGCTCACCTCGACGGACCCGGCGAGCAACTACTGCGGCACCGGTGGGCGCTGCGTGCTCTTCGCCTTCAACCTCTCGGGCGGGCCGTACCTCCGAGGCCGCTGTGAACAGGCCTGTCCGCCCAACGGTCCGACGGTGTGTCGCTCCGGGTACCGCTGCGCACCGCTGAACGGCGCACCCGATGCGGGCATCTGCTACCCGAAGTGCACCAACCCGGGTTTCGGTTCCTGCGGGACGGGGAGCACCTGCAACACCACCACCGGCGCCTGCCAGTAGCGGCGACGCCAAAGTGCGCGTCGTAGAGCCATTGGCAAAGTAACGTGCGGTGCATCGTGGCCCGAGCTGACACCCGAATCTTCTGTGCGGTCGCCGTGGTGGCCGCCCTCGCGCTGACGGCGTGTGCCAACGACCCCGTCACGTCGCAGGACGGAGGCGGAGGCGGTGCGGGGGGCGGGAGCGCTGACGGAGGGTTGGGCGGCGCGGGCGGTTCGGGCGGTGGCAGCACCGGAGGCTCAGGCGGTGGCACCACCGGTGGCGGCGCGGGTGGCTCGGGAGGCGGCAGCACCGGAGG
>CAZFXD010000012.1:7189-8941 GCA_964522795.1 uncultured Myxococcaceae bacterium | reverse complement strand
GCGGTGGCACCACCGGTGGCGGCGCGGGTGGCTCGGGAGGCGGCAGCACCGGAGGCTCAGGCGGTGGCACCACCGGTGGCGGCGCGGGTGGCTCGGGAGGCGGCAGCACCGGAGGTGGTGCGGGAGGCTCGGGGGGCGGGAGCGCGGGAGACGGGGGAAGTCCGGCCCTGGCATGCGTGGTCGACGCCGGGCTGTTGCTGCCGCGGTGTCCCTGGCCCTCGCCGTGGTTCGACGACGCCGGAATTCGCGGCGGCCTTTCGGCGGCGCCGTGCGGCGCGGGCGAGACCGTGGTCTCCACCAGCACGGCCAACCTGCAGACGGCGCTGAATGGGGCCGGGGACAACGCCACCATCTGTTTCCAGGCGGGGGTCTATCGCCTGAAGGGCGCGCTGGCGCCTCGAGTGGGGCAGCGCCTTCGCGGCGCTCCGGGCGCCGTGCTGAGCGGCGCCATCGACATTTCATCGGGCCCCTGGACGGGGACAGCGCCGTGGCACACCTCGGTCGACCTCTACGGGCCGCCGGTGAAGGTGAATCCGGTCAGCTCACCCGCCTGCGAGGACCTCGATGCCGGCCTCTGCCTCCACGCCGAGAACGTCTTTCTGGACCATCAACCGCTCACCCGGGTCACCTCGTTCGCCGACGCTGACGCAGGCACCTTCCTGGTGGTCGAATCACCCGACGGCGGGGCCACCGTGGAGGTGTATCTCTGGTCCTCCCCCTCGGGCCACCTGGTGGAGATCGCCTCGGCCAGCGCGGCAGTTCGAACCTCCAACTCCAACGTGACGGTGGAGACGCTGCGGGTGGAGAAGTTCGCCAACCCGGTCAACAACGGCGCCGTGCAGTGCGGCACCGCGGCGTCGCAGTTCACGGTGCGCGGCTGCGAGGTGCGCTTCAACCACGGGGTGGGCGTGCAGTTCTTCGGCGACCACGGGCTTGTGGAAGATTCAGACATTCACCACAACGGGCAACTGGGCGTCGGAGCGAGTGGCATCGGCGGCAAGGTCTACAACACCCGGGTTCGGTACAACGCGATTCACCACAACAACATCGACGGCTTCTGGAGCATCGATGGCGCGGCGGGCGGCGTGAAGATCACCGAAACGCTGGACGCCTCGGTGGTCGGAAACGACGTCTCGGACAACCACCAACGCGGCATCTGGGTCGACGTGGCCTGCCTCGACACCACCGTGGCCGGCAACGTGGTGCGGAACAACTGGTCCGATGGCGTCATGTTTGAGATCTCCAGCGGCGCCTGGATTCACCACAACACCGTCATCGGCAACGCGTTCGGGCACCCGTTCTCGCGCGGGCACCTCGGCCTGTCGGGTTACACGGTCGGCAACGGCATCACCGTGAGTGACGCCGACCGGGCGTGCATCTATGCCAACGAGGTTCAGTTCAACATGAACACCATCAGCCTGCTCGAGGCCACGCGTCCTTCACCTGGCAACGGGTACACCGCCGTGGCGGATTGCGAGGTGTACGCCAACACCATCGTCACCAGCGACGGCGGGGTGACGGGCGTGCAGTGGAGAAACACCGACGGCTCGCTGCCGCAGAACCCCTGGGCGCCGTCATCGAACAACCGCTACTTCGCTAACAGCTACCGACTCGCCAGCCTGGGTGCGCCGCAGTTCAACTGGGCGGGCATCGCCCGAAACGCGGCCAGCTGGCAGCAGGATGCGGGGCAGGACCGCTGCTCCACCTTCGCCGGTCCGTAATCGGCGCGAAGGTCTCTGGCACTCATCTGCG
>CAZFXD010000012.1:0-7089 GCA_964522795.1 uncultured Myxococcaceae bacterium | reverse complement strand
GCAGGACGACGAGGCTCGCCTTTTCGTCGCGATTCGCCCCAGCCTGGGAGCCGAAGGGGGGGTCGGCCGAAACGTCGGTCTCGAACTCGGTGGCGTCTTCGAAATTGGCGTTCGCCCGTTCAGCCACGCCTGGTACCTGGTGGGTCCGATTCTCGAATTCGGCCAGACGTTCGGAGACACGCGCGGGCGGGTGGGATTCGGCGCGTTCGTCTATCTGCCAGTTCCAACGCTCGACCAACTCGGGCTAGGGCTCGCTGGAGGCGCCTCCTATCGGAGCGAGACTCCGACCGAGGCGGGCCTGGCCGGCTGGTGGAAGGTCGGCCTTCAGGCTCGAATTCCAATCGGTTTTCTGACGCACGTCTTTTCGTTCTACTTCCGAGGCGAGCACCTGGTTCGACCCAGCCTGCCGATGGGGTTCGCGGTGGGCACGGAAATCGACGTCCTCTTGCCGATCTTCTGGCTCCTCCTGAAGGGGAACGGCTGGGGCGACAAGACCCGGAGTTGGATTTAGCCCGCCGTCGCCGCGATCAGCTCTCCAGGCTGTAGCCGATGGGAATGAGCGAGGTGTCCGCGAGCGCCTTCAGCTTCTCCAGGTCTCGCACCACGAAGTGCCCCTGAGATTTCTTGAGCACGCCGTCCTGCGTCCATTTCTGCAGGGCCCGCGTCACGCTTCGCCGCGCCACGCCGAGTGACTGCGCCAGCGCGTCTTGCGAGAGCGGAATGCGCAGGGTGGTGCCGTCGTGGCCCGGGAGCCCGAAGAGCTTGACGTGCGTGTGGAGGAGGGTTGCCAGCCGCGACTCCACCGAGTTGAACGCCAGCGCGCGCTCGTTCTGGGCCGCGATGCACAGCCGCATCGAGAGATCGACGCACATGTTGTAGGTGAGCTCGCTCGATTGGCGCAGCGCGAGGAGGAACGCGTGCCGGGGCACTTCGAGCACGAGGCACTTCTCCAGCGCCTCCACCGACTCGAGGTAGGGAATGCCCACCACGCACTCCATCTCACCGAACACCACCGGTGCCTTGAAGAGCTTCACCACCACCTCGCGCCCTTTGGGGTCGCGGTAGAAGACGCGCACCGAGCCTTTGGCGAGGACGAAGAGCCGGTGGTCGGTCGAGCCCTCTTCCAACATCACCTGCTTGCGCGTGTACGTCTGCTGCGCACTGGCGGAGAGCAGCGCGGTGAGCGCTTCGGGTTTGACGTGCCGGAAGATGGGGTGCGCCGAGAAGTCGAACGCGGCCATCGGCTTGCCCGCGGCCCGCGTCACGGCTCCACCAACCTCGGCTTCAGCTCCGCGGCCACCGTCTCCAGGTCGGACGCGATGCTCGCGGCCTGGGCCTTCAGGCGAGTGCGAAGGTGCGACTTGCGCGCGAGAAACAGAAAGGTGAGCGCGTCGTGCACGGCCTCTTTGCGGTTCTCGAACCAGTTGATGGTGAAGATGGCCAGCAGCGGCAGCCCGAACAGCGCCGCCACCATCGCGCCCAGGCCGCCCACCGCCCACGCGACAATGGTGAGAATCAACCACCACGCCGGCACCATCACGATGAAGGTGAGCAGCTTCACGGTCGAGACGGTGTCGAACTCCGCTGCGGCGATGCGCGCGGTGATGCGCGGCACCGGGTAGAGCGGCGCGAAGAGCACGAAGCCGAGCACGAACAGCGGCGTGCCGATGAAGACCCAGAACAGGTTACGCAGTATGAACATCAGCACCGGCCAGGTCTGGTACCGCACCGCGATGTCCTGGGGCGAGAGGTCGACCAGGGACAGTCGCCCCTGAAACGCCGAGACGCGCTCCTTCAGGTCGGCGAAGCGCTCCGGGTCCTCCTGGCGGAGCAGCGCCATGCCGCGCGCGAAGAGGCGAACGCGCTCGGGGGCCGAGGCCTGCTCGGTGTGCAGGGCGTAGAGCGCCTCGGCGGTCTTGAGGAGCGGCACGTCGTCCCACTGTTCGACGTTGAGGGTGACGGCGCGCAGCTTGTCGGCGATCTCCTGGGTGAGCTTCCGCACTGACTCCGAGTCTTCAGCCCCGCGGCCGCTCTCGTAGGCCGAGACCTGAATCACCTCGCCCACCGCCACGTGCACCAGGCTGCGAAAGCGGTGCTTCGACTCGTAGTTGAGGCCCATGGGCACGATGCGCAGCGCCGCGCCCTGGCGATGCGCTTCGAGCGCGATGCGGGCGCACCCGGTCTTGATGCCCGACAGCTGCGGCTCGGAGTGGCTCTTCCCCTCGGGGAAGAGGGTGATGGCCCCGCCGCGGACCAGGGCCTCGATGGCGGCGTTGATGGTGCCGTCGTTCTTCGCCATCTGCGAGGGGTCGTCCTGCTTGCGGTAGACGGGGAGCGCGCCCAGCCCGCGCAAGAGCGCCCCGATGACCGGCATGCCAAACAGGGGCGCCTTGGCGAGGAAGGTCAGCTGGCGGTCGAGCACCACGAACAGAATGCCGGGGTCGACCAGCGAGTTGGGGTGATTGGCCACGAAGATGACGGGGCCCGACCCGAGCAGCCCCGCGAGGTTCCCCTCCAGCGGCGCGATGCGGAAGAACGCCTGCACGAAGAAGCCGAGAACGGCGCGGAGAAAGCGGTAGAGCACTAGCGTTTGTCTTCGTGGCGCTCGAGGAATCGGCCCGGGGTTTCGTAGCCCGCGCGTTGAAGCCGGCGCCGCTCAATCTGGTCCGCCGCGCTCGAGCAGAGCATGGCGATGGTGCGCAGCGTCTCGGTCAACCGCCGCTCCAGGCCGTCGGCGCGCTCGCGGGCCGCGGCCGAGGTGCGTTCAGACGTCTTCCCCAGAAAAGGAATGCGCATCGAGCGCGCACCTTACCCGTCCGGTGGGGTATTTTCGCGCGCCGCGTCGCCGGGGGCTGCTTTCACGCCAAACGACCCGACCGACGCTATGGTTGGACCTGAGGTGGGACTTGGAAAAACGACGGCACCGACGCTACTCGAAGCGGTTCAAGGTCAATTTCGGCGAGAAGGGCTTCACCCACACTGGATTCTCGGGTGACGTCTCCGCCACCGGCATGTTCATCGTGACGGCGCAAGCGGCCAAGGTGGGCTCGCGGCAGCACCTGCAGATCATGCTCGACGGCGACCGCTGCGTGTACGCCGAGGGCGTGGTGGCCCGCCTGGCGCTGGTGGCGCCGGAGCTCCGTCAAATCATGAAGGGCGGGTTCGGCGTTCGGTATCTGACCGGCGTGGAGATGATGGCCGAGATGGTGCCGCACCTGAAGGACAAGACCCGAATCGAGCTCATCTACCCAACGCTGGAGGAGTTCACCAAAGCGTTCGAGACCGAGCTCAAGCGGGGCGGGGTGTTCGCCTGGACCGAGAAGCAGTACCCCATCGACACCATCATCAACGTGGAGGTCGAGGCGCCCTTCGTGAAGCGCACGCTCTCATTTGAAGCCCGGGTAATACACGTGGTTCCGGGGCCTGATGGCCGGCACGGCACGGCGCTGATGTTTATTGACGTCAACGGCGCCATCACGGGGCTCTCCTCCCTGTTGGGCAAGTAGCCGGGGCGCTTTCCAGCGCGCTTTTTGGCCCGTTTGGTTAAACACAGGGCCGCGACGCCGCTGCATCAACCTCGCGTCGCCACGGAGCGCGCCATGGGTGATCGAATTCGCAAAGCCGCCGTTCTCGGAGCGGGCGTGATGGGCAGTGGCATCGCCGCACACCTCGCCAACGCGGGCATTCCGGTGCTGCTGTTGGACATCGTTCCGCCCAAGCCTGGCGACGGGGACAAGGTTGATTCCAAGGCCTTTCGGAACAAGTTCGCCATCGGCGCCCTCGCCAACCTGAAGAAGCAGAAGCCGGCCCCGCTCTTCACCGAGAAGGCCCTGGCGCTGATCGAGATTGGAAACTTCGAAGACGACCTGCCGCGCCTGAAGGAGTGCGACTGGGTGGTGGAGGTCGTCAAGGAAGACATGGAGGTGAAGAAGAAGCTGTTCGCCCGCGTGGAGCCGCACCTGTCGCCCACCGCGCTCATCACCTCCAACACCTCGGGCCTCTCCATCGCCGGCATGACCGAGGGCCGCAGCGCGACGTTCAAGAAGAACTTCTTCGTCACGCACTTCTTCAACCCGGTTCGCTACATGAAGCTGCTCGAGCTGGTCTCCGGGACCGAGACCGACAAAGCCGCGCTGCAGCGCTTCGCCGAGTTCGGCGAGAAGACGCTGGGCAAGGGCATCGTCTACGGGAAGGACACGCCCAACTTCATCGCCAACCGCATCGGCACCTACGGGATGATGCGCATTCTGTCGGAGATGAGCGGGGCGGGCCTCACGGTCGAAGCCATCGACAAGATTTTCGGGCCCGCCATGGGGCGCCCCAAGTCGGCCGTCTTCCGCACCGCCGACCTGGTCGGCCTCGACACGTTCATTCACGTCACCACCAACTGCTACGACAGCCTGACGAAGGACGAGAACCGCGAGGCCTTCAAGCCGCCCGCGTTCCTGACCGACATGGTGAAGAAGGGGCTGCTCGGCGAAAAGAGCGGCGCCGGCTTCTACAAGAAGAACAAGGGCGGGGAGGGTGAGAAGGAAATCCTCGCGCTCGACTTGAAGACGCTCGAGTACCGCGCGCAGACCAAGGTTCGCTACGAGTCGCTCGGCGCAGCGCGGGAGATTGAAGACACCGGCGCGCGTATCGCCGCGGTGATGAATGGCACCGACGACGCGGCGAAGTTCGCCGAGAAGGTGACGCTCGACACCCTGGCCTACGCGGCGCGCCGCATTCCCGAAATCGCCGACGACTACGTCAACGTGGACCGCGGCATGCGTTGGGGCTTCGCCTGGGACCTGGGGCCCTTCGAGGTGTGGGACGCCTACGGGGTGAAGAAGGGCGTCGAGCGCATGAAGGCGCTCGGGTTCGCTGTCGCGCCGTGGGTGGAGGAGATGCTGAAGAGCGGCCGCGAGAAGTTCTACGCGGTCGACGGCGTCACCGATACCTACTGGGACATCAAGGCCAAAGCCTCGAAGCCCGTGCCCACGCCCGCGCGCCAGATTGCGATTGAGGTGCTGAAGCGCGGCAACAAGAAGCTGCACGGCAACGAGAGCGCCACCCTGTGGGACATGGGCGACGGCATCGGGCTCCTCGAGTTCCACTCGAAGATGAACTCCATCGACGACCAGATTACCGAGATGATGGAGAAGTCCCTCGACGTGGGCGAGAAGCAGTTCCGCGGCCTGGTCATCGGCAACGACGGCTCCAACTTCTCCGCCGGCGCCAACATCATGGCGCTCTTGATGGCCATCAAGAGCGACGAGTGGCCCGCGGTGAAGACCATGGTGCGCCGCTTCCAGAACGCCAACCAGCGCATGCGCTACTCGCCCATTCCGGTGGTGACCGCGCCGTTCGGCCTCACCCTGGGCGGCGGCTCGGAAGTCACCATGGGCGGCAACGCCATTCAGGCGGCGTCCGAGCTGTACATGGGCCTCGTGGAGGTGGGCGTGGGCCTGATTCCCGGCGGCGGCGGCAACCTGCAGCTGCTCCGCAACGTCTTCGGACAGCACGCCGGCAACAAGGACTTTGATCCGCTCCCGTTCCTCAAGAAGGTGTTCCTCACCATCGGCACGGCCAAGGTGGCCACCAGCGCCGAAGAGGCGCGCGAGGCCTGCTTCCTCTCGCCCCAGGACGGCATCTCCATGTCGCGCGAGCACCTGCTCGCCGACGCCAAGGGCCGGGCGATTGGGCTGGCTGAAGCCGGCTTCCGCCCGCCGCGCGCCGCCACGTTCTACCTGCCGGGCCGTTCGGGAGCGGCCACCATCGACATGCTCCTGTACGACATGCAGCTGAACCACCAGATCTCCGAGCACGACCGCAAGATTGGAAAGAAGCTCGCCTCGGTCATCACCGGCGGCGACACCTCGGCCTCAAGCCTGGTGACGGAGCAGCAGCTGCTCGACCTGGAGCTCGAGGCGTTCCTCTCGCTCTGCGGTGAGCCGAAGTCGCAGGACCGCATCATGCACATGCTGGAGAAGGGAAAACCGCTGCGCAATTGAGCGGTTTGCCACGTCGCGGGCGAAGGGCCCGCGCGGCTGTTACTCATGTCGTTGGAGGTTGCCATGCCGGAACGCGTCGTCATCGCCAGCAGTGCCCGAACCCCGTTCACCCGCGCGCACAAAGGTGAGTTCAAAGACACTCGCCCCGACACGCTCGCGGCGCACGCCATCAAGGAAGCCATCGCCCGCGTTCCGGGGTTGAAGGCCGAGCAGGTGGAAGACGTGGTGCTGGGGTGTGCCATGCCGGAGGCCGAGCAGGGCATGAACGTGGCGCGACTGGCCGGGCTCCTCGCCGGGCTGCCCGACACGGTGCCCGCCATGACCACCAACCGCTTCTGCGCATCGGGCGTGCAGTCGATGGCCCAGGTGGCGGCGTCGATTGCCACCGGGCAGATCTCGATTGGCGTCGCGGGCGGCGTCGAGTCGATGACCATGATTCCCATGGGCGGGAACAAGGTGTCGGCCAACCCCGAGCTGATGGAAACCCACCCCGAGGTCTACACCTCGATGGGCGCCACGGCCGAGAACATCGCCGCGCGCTTCGACGTCAAGCGAGCCGACCAGGACGTGTTCGCGGCCGAGAGTCAGAAGCGCGCCGGAGCGGCCCGGGCGGCCGGCAAGCTGAAAGACGAAATCGCTCCCATCACGGTGAAGGTGTTCGACGACGCCGGCGTGGCCCGCACGGTCACAGTGAGCGAAGACACCATTCTGCGCCCGGAGACGACGCTCGACGGCCTCAACAAGCTGCGCCCGGCGTTTGACGCCAAGGGCACGGTGACGGCCGGCAACGCTTCGCCGCTGACCGACGGCGCGGCCGCGACGGTGATGATGAGCGAGAGCAAGGCGAAGGCCATGGGCGTGAAGCCGCTCGGCTACTTCGTGGACTACGCGGTGGCGGGCGTGCCGCCGGACATCATGGGCATCGGCCCGGTGCCGGCGGTGAAGAAGCTGCTCGAGAAGAACAAGCTCAGCGTGAAGGACGTGGACGTGTTTGAGCTCAACGAGGCCTTCGCGGCCCAGTCGCTCTACTGCATTCGCGAGCTCAAGCTGGACCAGGCGAAGGTGAACCCCAACGGGGGCGCCATCGCGCTCGGCC
>CAZFXD010000011.1:14576-40646 GCA_964522795.1 uncultured Myxococcaceae bacterium | reverse complement strand
AGCGCGATCAAGACGGACGGCATCGGAGCCCTGCTCTCGGGCGAGGAAGCCAAGCGCAAGAAGGCGGAAGAACAGGCCAAGGTGGCCGCGGCCCAGGCCGAAGCGATCAAGGCGGCCGCCCGCAAGAGGAACGAAGCCGCCAACGCGCTTCGCGCCGCCATCGACGCCAGCGGCAAGGGCGGCAACGCCGGTTCCACCGGGACGGCGGGCGCGGTGGCCAAGGCCGACCTGGACTCGCTCTACGGCTCTCCCCAGGGCATCAACATCGGCGGCGTGGTGATGGAGAAGAAAGACAACGCGGGGCCCAAGAACCGCATGGAACCGCCCAAGGCGTCGTCCAGCGGTGGCGATGTCGACCTCAACCCGTACCTCAAGGTGATTGAGCAGGTGGGGAACAAGGCCTTCGCCAGCTGCGTGGAGCAGGCGCTGCGCCAGAACCCCAACCTCAAGGTGGGGAAGATTATTCTCACCATCGGCATCGGCTCGTCCGGCCTGGTGACGCAGACCTCGATCAAGCCCGCGCAGCACGACAGCTCCGCATGGGGCAGCTGCATCAAGGTCGCCGGCAAGCGGCTGGTCTTCCCCGCCCCGGGCGGCGACGAGACGGTGGACCTGGAAGTGCCGATCATCGTCGGCGTTTCAAACTGATTCGCTTCCCCCCGGTTCACGAGACGCTTACCGCCGTGCGCGGGTTGTAGTAACTCGCCCTCTATGTACCTGGGCGAAGTGATCGGCACCGTGGTCGCGAGTCAAAAAGCCAAGGGGCTGGAAGGCCAGCGCCTGTTGGTGGTGCAGCCGCTCGATCACAAGCGGCAACCCTCGGGGCCCCCGGAAGTGGCCGTGGACACGGTCTCGGCCAGCCCCAGAACGCTCGTCTACCTGGTGGGCAGCCGCGAAGCGTCGCTGGCGTGCGACCCGTGGTTCGTCCCGGTCGACGCCGCCATCGTGGGCATCGTGGACGAGGTCGACACGTGAACATCTGCCAGGTGTTGGGCACCGTGGTGGCCAGCGAGAAGCACAAGGCCTTCGCCGGACGAAAGCTTCTGGTGGTGCAACCGCTCGATGAACATCGAAAGCCGCTGGGCAAGAGCTTCATCGCCATCGACAACGCGTCGCACGCCGGCAAGGGCGACCTGGTGCTGGTGAGCCGCGAAGGCAACGGCATTCGTCAGACGATCAAGGCCCCCCAGGCGTGCATACGGTCGATGATTGTCGGCGTAATCGACGCCATCGACGTGAAGGCGTAACCCGCCGTGCCGCTCCCCCCCATTCCCACGCTGAAGGCGGAGCTGGTCAAGGTCAGCCGCCGCCTGCACCAGATGGGCTGGGTCGCCAACCACGACGGCAACGTCTCGGTCCGCATCACGGGCAATCGCTTCCTCTGCACGCCCACGGCGGTGTCGAAGTTGGACGTCGACGAGGCGATGCTGATCATCGTGGACGAGAAGGGCACGGTCGTCGAAGGCCGTCGCAAGGCCTTCTCTGAGCTCGAGCTGCACCTCGCCATCTATCGCGCGCGGCCTGAATTCGAGGCGGTCATTCACGCGCACCCGCCCACCGCGACCGCCTTCGCCCTCGCCGGGTTGTCACTGGACCCGGTCGCGCTCCCGGAAATTGTGGTCTCGCTGGGTGAGAAGATTCCCAGCCTCCCCCGCGCGATGCCCAGAGACCCGGCACAACTCGAGGCGGTCGCGAAGGCGGCCGCGGCGTACGACGCCTTCCTCATCAACGGAAACGGCGCGTTCACGGGCGGCGTGGACCTTGAGCAGGCCCTGCTCCGCATGGAGCTGGTCGAGCACTACGCCAGAATCCTCCACGCGACGCGCGCGCTGGGCCCCGTCGCCCCGCTCGCAGACGGCGATGTGGCGAAGCTGCTCGAGGCGCGCAAGAAGGCGGGGCTGGGCCCGAAGCCCAAAGTCGTCCCCGCGGCTACGCCTGCAGGTAAGCGCCGACCAGGTTGAACAGCTCTGGCAGCGGCGCGGGCTTGGCCATGTAGTCAGTGGCGCCCGATTCGTCCGCCAGGGTGCGCAGCCGGAGTTCTTCGAGGTGCGAGACGAACAACACCGGAATGCCGAGCAACTCCACGTCGGCCCGCATCGCCTTGCAGAGATCCACCGCGTCCACATCGGGCATCAACACGTCGAGCATGACCAGCTTCGGCTTCAGCTCACGAATCATGGTGAGCGCCTCGACGCCGCTTTTGGCCCGGTGGACGTCGTAGCCGTAGCGCGACAGGGAGCGCTGGAAGAAATCGAGCAGCGGCTTCTCGTCGTCCGCCAGCAGGACGCAGGGGCGATTGCGCGGGCGAATCTTCGCCAGGGCCTGCACGCATGCCCGCAGGACATTCGCCACCTGAGGGCGCACGTCGAGGAAGCGCAGCCCCGCGCGGCGGCCCGAGGTTCCCTCGCGCAGCACCTCGGCCTTGAGCGGCAACGACCGCCCGCGTCCGAAGTGCACGTCAATCTCGATGAAGTCGCCCGCCTTGAGAACGAAGGGCGCTTCGAGGCGCGCGCCGGTCTCGGAGAGATCTTTGAGCAGGCCGGAATCAGTCGACAAGGGGCGACGGAAGGTGGTGGTGAACGCGCACGCCACGCGGCGGGCGTGACGGCCTTCACGGTACCGCTCGGCGGTCTGGGTCAGCCCCAGAATGCGCCGGCACTTCTCCAACTCGGCGTCGCTGATGCGAAACCAGACGCCCGCGGCAAAACGGCGGCTCTCTTCGCGCAGCCCCACCACCTCGGCTTCGATGGTCAGCGGCACACCTGACACCGTCACCACCACCGGGACCTGCTGGCCCAACCGGGGGCGCTCGGCCGACGCGATGAACAAGCGATCGGCATGCGCCTTCTCCAACTCCGTGAAGAGCCGGTACTTGTCGGCGGTTTCGAGTCGGAACGGCATCGGATCTGCTCGTTTAGCGAGTCCCGTGCCGATTTTCAAAGCGACAAGCCTGACGTCGCTTGCTCGTTACTCGAGGCGAGCGATGACTTCGGTCGTCACGTCGGCGGTCTTGAGGGAGCCCCCGAGGTCTCGGGTGGTCTTCCCCGCCACGACCGTGCCGCGCACGGCTTCCTCCACGCGCCTGGCGTCGGCCTCCAGCCCGAACTCTCGCAGCATCAACGCCGAGGTGAGGAACATGGCCATGGGGTTGACCAGCCCGCGCCCGGCAATGTCCGGCGCCGAGCCATGTACGGGCTCGAACAACGGAGTGGAGTCAGGGTTGAGGCTGGCCGAGGGGGCGATGCCCATGCCACCGGTGAGCGCGGCGCCAAGGTCGGTCAGAATGTCGCCGAACAGGTTGGTGGTCACGATCACGTCGAAGTCTTCCGGCTTCTGCACCAGAGCCATGGCGATGGCGTCGACGTAGAAATGTCGGGCGGTGATTTCAGGGAACAAGGTGGCCACGTCGCGGAACGTCCGCAGCCACAGGTCGTGCGCCCCGATGGCGTTCGACTTGTCAGCCATCGCCACGCGCTTCTTGCCGTGCGCCTTCGCCCACTGAAACGCGGCGAGGATGATCCGGTGCACGCCTTTGTGGGTGTTGATCTCCTCGGCGGTGGCGATCTCGTCGAGCGTGCCCTTCTTCAGAAAGCCGCCCACCCCGTTGTACATGCCCTCGGTGTTCTCGCGGAACACCACGAAGTCGATCTCCTTCACGCCCTTTCCCTTCAGCGGAGAGAGGCGATCGTCGAGCAGGCGGCACGGCCGGAAGTTGACGTACAGGTCGAGCCCGAACCGCAGCCCGAGCAGAATCTCGCGCGCATGCGCCTGGTCTTTGACGCGCGCGTCGCCCACCGCGCCGAACAAGATGGCGTCGTAGTCGTCGCGGAACTTCTCGATCTGCCCCGGTGGCAACCCCACGCCGGTCTTCAGGTATCGCTCCGCTCCGAAGTCGAACGCCTCGAACGTCAGGTGATGGCGCTCCTTGACCTTGAGCGCCTCCAAAAGGCGCATGGCCTCGGCGCAGACTTCGATCCCCGCGCCATCTCCGGGAATGACCGCGACGCGTTTCGATTCAGTCATGACGTGGCCTTTCGACTTGATCTGGGCGGCAAACCGTCACCCAACGCCGTGCGAAGCGCCAGATATTCCGGAAACGTGCACTGCACCGTGACTTCGTCGCCCGTCGCGAATTTTGTCTCGCCCCGGGGGTGCAGTTCATTGGCGCCGTTGCGACGGAGGCAGAGCACGAGCCCCCCGTGCTGGTCCCGGAGTTGACCCACGGACAGCTGCAGCATCGGCCCCCGGGCCTCGAACGTAGACACCACCATCAGGTGCTCTCCCACCTCAAAGGAGTGGGAGATGCGGGGGTCCAGGGCGGCGAGGGCGAGGGCCGGCGCGGCCAGGGCCGAGGTGGAGTGGGCCTCGGCATCGAAGTTGGCCTTCACGCTCTCCACCAGGTCGTCATCAAACAACCGCAAGACCACCCGAATCTTCGGGTTGGCCCGGCGCGCGTCCAGCCCGATGTTGAGGTTCGCCAGATCGTCGTCGGTGGCGCAGACCAGGGCGTCGGCCTCGGCAATGTTCACCCGCCGCAGCGAGGTGGGACTGCGAACGTCGTCGATCAACACTGGTACGCGACTGTCGCGCAGCAGCCCGACGAACGGCGCGTCTTCGCGTTTCTCCACCACCACCACGTCGCGCTGCAGGGCGAGCAACCGTTCCACCACCCGGAACCCCACGCGCCCCGCCCCACACACCACCACATGACCCTTCAAGCTCTCGGAGATCAATTCGACCCACTCCTTGTCCGCGCGTTTCATCGCAAAAAACAGGTACGCCGACCGCACGATGCCGTCGACCACCGTGGCAATCCCCACCGGGGGGATGATCAGGTTGAGGCTCTCCAGAACCCAGTCGTCCACGTACTCAAGCGACGGCTGCCCGAAGAGCAGGAAGTACACGTGGTGAAACGCGCGCCCGAAGCTCAGCTCACCGCCCATCACGTGCGGGTAGCGCTGCATGAAGACGATGGGAGAAATCGCAAAGAGCGCGAAGGCGAGCAGGAAGTTGACCCGAAAGCGCCGAATGAACGCGCGCACGTAACGCGCCTTGGTTGCCAGCAGGTGCGGCCAGGGACGGCGCAGGGCTGCGGCCGTGGCGACGCTCATGGGGGCGAAGCGGCGGGCGTGTCGGTGCGGCGCCGCTCAATCAACCAGACGAGCAGCACGCCAATTTCGTAGCAGGCGATCATCGGCCCGGCCATCAGCGCCAGGTTCACCGCATCGCCGGTGGGCGTAATCACCGCGGCCAGAATCAGGCACACCACGATCGCGTGCCGTTGGTACTTGAAGAGAAAGCCGGACTTCACCAAGCCCACGAGCGCCAGCAACGCCATCACGATGGGGAGCTCGAAAATCACGCCGAACGCCAGCTCCAGCACCAGCACCAGGGTGAGCTGCTCCGTCATGGACAGCATGGGCCGGGTCCAGTTCTTGGACTCGTAGAGCGCCTGCCCGGCGGCGATGTCGCGCAGCAGGTCCCAGGCCACGGTCACCGCGCCGGTATGCTGCGGCACGCTGCCCGAGAGCACCCGGACGGCCTCGTCGCACTTCGCCGCCACCTCCGACAGTTTGTCTTTGGCCAACAGCTCCACGGCTTCCTGTCGCAGTCCCACCGCCTGCAGGACCACGGGCCCGCCGCCCCCGCCCGCCCCACGCGCCACCGCGTCAATGAGCCGCCCCAGCCCGTCGAGCCGGACCGTGGCTTCGGTGAGCTTCTTGGGCACGAGCGAAACGCCATAGTCTCCGTCGGTGTTGGCCCGGGCCTCGCCTCCGGACTCGACGGCCGCCACGGCCGCGCGCGCCGCCACCAACGAGCCGTCGAACTGCCCCAGGCTCATCAGCCGCAGAACGTCTTCGGCGCGCTGCCGGCCCACGTTGAGGCGCAGCTCGTTCTCGGCCGCGCCTTCCTCGCGAAGCAGAAATTGAAACATCGAGGGCAGCACCACGAAGTACGCGAAGAGCGCCCCCCCCACGAACGCCAGGGAGCCCGACAGCACGAAGGGGCTGGCGAGCTTCTTTTCCCGTTCGTACAGCCCGGGAGAAACGAAGCCCCAGATCTGCCACAGCACCACCGGCGTGGCGAAGAAGACGCCGCTGTAGAGCCCCACCTTCATGAAGACGTTGATCTCTTCAATCGCCGAGGTGAAGACGAGCGACGACGCATCAGGGGGCAGCGCCATCAGCACCGGCCGCATCAACACCCCGTAGAGCTCGCGCGCGAAGATCAGCCCCACCAGCCCCAGCACCAGCACCGCGATGGTGCAGCGCAGCAGCCGCGTGCGCAGTTCGGCCAGATGCTCGAACAGACTCATCCGGAACTCGTCGGGGGTCGCCTCGCTCATGTGGACGACGACCCTTTGGTCGACGTGGGCGCGGTGGCTTCGGCCGTGGGGTCAGTCACCGCGGTGGATTCGACGTTGGTCTCGGTCATGCCACCCGTCGGCGGCACCGTGGCCTCACCGTCGGCCTCCGCGTGCGCCGGGACGGCGTCCGGCACCTTGTGAATCTCGGGAACTTCCGGCTGATCCATCTTGTAGAACTCGCGCTCCACCACCGAGCGCACGTCGTCGGTCTGACGACGGAATTCGCGCATGAACTTGCCCAGGCCCCGCGCGAGATCCGGCAACCCCTTGGGGCCCAGAATGAGCAGCGCCGCAACGGCAATCAGAATCAGTTCGCCCGTGCCGACATTCAGCATCGGGGCGAAGCTTACCGTTCTGGGAAGAAGTCGAAAGGCGTTTGCGCGGTCAGCGCGCGGCGCTCTTCTCCACCGCGGCGGTCGCCTCTTCCAGCGCCTTGACCGCGGCTTTGGCGGCCTCGCTCTCGCGCTCGACCGCTTCTTTGGCGGCGGCGAGGCGCTTCTTCAGCTCTTCCTTCTGCTTCTCCGCTTCGTTCTCAGCGCTGTCGGCCGCCTTCTTGTCGTCGTCGGCCTTCTTCCCCACCGTCTTGGCCCGCGCGGCCACCTGGGCGGTCGACTTCTTCACGGCGGCGAGCAGCTTCTTCGATTCCTCGGAGACCTTCTTCGCCGCGTCATGGGCCCGGGTGCGCACCTCGGCCAGCTTGGCGATGGCGGCGTCCACGGTCTGGGCCAGGGCGTCGAGTTTTGCGCGCTCTTCGGCGAGGCGCGCGAAACGTGCCTTGGGCTCCATCGCCTCACGCGCCTTCTTCGCCTCGGCGGCCGCTTTGGCGTCGAGCTCGGCCTTCTTCTTCGAGTCCTGTTCGTCGAGGGCGCGTTGCTTGGCTTCCGCCTCCGCTTTCACTTTCGCCTCGGCCTCGGCCTTCTGGCGTTCAGCTTCGGCCTTCAGCGCCGCTTCGCGATCGGCCGGCGTAATCACCTTTCGGCCGCCGGACGGCTTGGACGCGCCTGCGTCGGCTGTCCCGAACACCGATTTGGGGCCGGAGATTTCGGGCATCTCTTCCTGTGCGAAGGCCACGGCGGACACCACCAACACGGCGAGCGAGAGTCGTTTCATGGCGCTGCGTGTATACGCGCGCCGGAGCGGTTTCAACCGTGCTCGGCGGGAGCCGGCTACGGCAGCTCGTCGTGCAAGACGTCGAGAAACGCGCCGAACCCGCTGTCGGTCTGAAATTCCAGCGACGACTCGCTGGCGGAGCCCCCCGCCCAGTCGTTGAACGAGTTGATGAGCTGCACCCGCGCCTGCGAGCTGACCATCTTCTTCACCGCCGCACGAAACGCCTCGGGGTCGCGCGTGCCGGCATCGGTGCTGGGGTTGGCCACCGCGCTGTGGCCCGGCAGCGCGAAGTACGAGACCCCCTCCACCACCTGGTACCAACGCCACTGGGGGTCCGAGCAGCTCAAGGGGTCGGCCGGGTCGACGCCGATGAGCAGGAAGGCACCGGCGTCATTGCCGGCGGCCCACCGGGCGGGCGTGTCGCAGTGGTTGTGCTTGGTCTTGGCGAAGACCACGAACCGCCCGTCGATCTTGAGGTAGCTGGGGTGCGTCGCCAGCGCGGCGATCAGCGCCAGGCGCGGGGCGATCTTTGCCCCGTCGGTGGATGAGCTGTCGAACTCCAGGGTGTCCTCCACCGCCCAGCGAACGTCGCTCTGGCCGTCGCTGGCGGTGAGCAGCGCTTCCATGCGCGGGGTCCACGACGGGTTCCACCGCACCACCCCGATCGACTGGCGCGCGTACTTGAGTTGCTTGAGGTGCTCACCCAGCGCGGGCATTCCGCTGTTGTTGTCGTAGCGCCCGAGCTCCAGGGGCGTCCCCGCGTCTTTGGCCCACTGCTCGGGGAAGTCGATTCGGTACATGACCGCGCGAAGAGGCCCACCGTCCAGGTAGTAACCGCCGTCGCTTCCACCGGGTGTTCCGCCGCCACCGCCGCCGCTTCCTCCGCCCGCGCCGCCTCCGCCTCCGTCACTGGGCCCACGCTCGGCGCAAAACCCGTTGCGACAGACGAGCCCCCCGCACTCCGGGTCAGACGCGCAGCGGTAGCCGATGGGCGAGGTGTCCACCGGCACCGGGCAGCCGAGACACCCGGTCACGCCCAACACCCACGCCACGCTCAATGCCCTCACGCCGCACATGAGCGAAACGTAGCAGACGACTCCGCGCGTCGCGCCGGAGATCGCGGGCTACCAGGTGACCATGCAGCGGGCTTCGCGCCCGGGGCTCACGGCGACCTGCGGGCACGACTTGAGTTTCCCGTCCGGGCGCTGCACCTCCACCCGGTGGCGCCCCGAGGGAAGCTCGTGGCGAAACAGGGGCGTCGGACCGATGTCTTTCCCATCGATTCGCACCTGGCCCCAGCCGGGCTTGGCATCGACGGTGATGAACCCGATTCCCGCCGGTTCGCGCGTCTCGCGCACGGGCTTGCCCACGGGCTCTGGGTGCCCGGCGTCGAGAACCGTCGCCGTGGGGAGTGGTCCGGGAAGGGGCGTGGGCTCCCGGGCCGGCAACACCTCCACCGCGTTCATCACCGGGGCGACGGCGAGCGTGGCCAACGGTTTGGGGCCGCCGGCGTTCACGGCCATGAAGATTCCCAGGGTGAGGCCCGCGGCGCCGGCGAACCAGCCCCACGGTCTGCGCCCAGGCTCCCCACCGGGCCTCAGCTCCTCGATCGCCGTCGGCCGGACTTCGTCGGACCCCAGCGACGGCCCCCGCCCCTCGGTCGTCTGGAGCTCAGGGACAGCCGTAATCCACGTGGAGAGTTGAACGGCGCCGAAGGGGCGAATGTCCTGCGTGGCCTTGCGCAACGCCACCAGCGCCTCGCGGCTGTTCTTGGGGCGCTTGTCGACCTCTTTCTCCAGGCACGAGGAGATCCACGCGTCGAACCCGGCGGGCATTTCGGGGCGCGACTGCCGCACCGGGGGCACGGGACTGAACAGAATGTCGCTCACCACCTGCCCTTCGCTCCCGTCGAACACCCGGCGGCCGGTCAGCAACTCATGCAGCACCAGGGCGAGCGAGAAGAGGTCGCTGCGGCCATCGACCGCTTTTCGGCGGAGCTGCTCAGGCGAGGCGTACGCCACCGTGCCGATGAAGTTCTGGGTGGAGGTCTTGGAGCGCGCCTCGGTCATGACCCGCGCGACGCCGAAGTCGATCACCTTCAGCACCCCTTCGCGCACCAGAAAGAGGTTCGAGGGCTTGATGTCGCGATGGACGATGGGCGATGCGTACCCGCGCGAGTCGGCGTGCGCGTGCGCGTACTGGAGCGCCTCCAGCGCCTGCTCCGCGATCGCCAGGACGGCGCCCACCGGGGCCGGCGCCTGCACCATGCGGGAGAGCGGTTGGCCCTCGAGGAGCTGCATGGAGAAATAGAAGGTGTCGCCCTCGCGCCCGAGGTCGTCGACCTTCACGATGTTGGGGTGCGAGAGCGACGCGCCGATGCGCGCTTCTTCGATGAAGCGGCGGGCCATGTCTTCGCCCGCGTCGTGCAGGTAGATGACTTTCAGCGCGACATTGGGAGGAGATTGGGGCCCCTGGGCCTCCCAGACTTCGGCCACGCCGCCCGAGGCGATGAATCGAACCAGCCGATACGGACCGACGGTTCTGGGAGGCGCGTCACTTGAGCTCATACTTGGTGATGAGCAGATGCAGCATCTGACGGGAAATTCCCATCGCTTTCGCCGCGGCGGTCACATTGCCCTGATGCTCGCGCAACCGCTCCGTCAGATACGCCTTCTCAAAGGCCGTCACCACCACGTCGCGAGCCTCTTTGAGCGGCATCAGCGCCGCCGCCCCCAAGGCCACCTTGCGGTGATCGACCATGATGCGCTCCAGCGCCTTCACGCCCACGTCGGGGAGCACCGCGAAGCGCGTCACCACGTTGCGCAGCTCGCGAACATTGCCCGGCCAGTCGTGCGCCTGCAACAGCTCCATCGAGTGGGCCGGGAGCGCCGCGAGGCTCAGCGGCGGTTCGGTCTCTTTGAGGAACTTCTCCACCAGGAGGGGAATGTCATTGCCGCGTTCTCGCAGGGGGGGCACGCGCAGCTCGACCACCGCCAGGCGGAAGTAGAGATCTTCCCGCAGCCGACCCGCCGCGACCAGCTTGCGCAGCTCGGTCTTGGAGGCAGAGATGATGCGCGGCCTCGTGTCGACCCACACGTTGCTGCCGAGACGGCGCACCTGCCCCGACTCCAGCGCCCGCAGCAGCTTCGGCTGCACCGAGAGCGGCACGTCGCCCAACTCGTCGATGAAGAGGGTCCCCTTGTTCGCCGTCTCGAACAGGCCGGCCCGGTCGGTCTTGGCGTCGGTGAACGACCCGGCCACGTGCCCGAAGAGCTCCGATTCGGCCAGCTGCTCGGAGAGCGTGCTGGCGTCGAGCACCACGAAGGCGCCGTCGCGAACCGGGCTGTGCTGGTGCACCGCGCGGGCGATGGCCTCTTTGCCCGAGCCCGATTCGCCCGAGAGCACCAATGACTGCGTGGTCGCGGCCACCTTGGCGAGGGTGGCGAAGAGCGACCGCATGGGCACGCTGGCGCCCACCACGTCGCCGAAGTTCGCCTCGGGCGACAGCGGCACGCGTGAGACTTCGCGCTGTCGCTCGAAGGTCAGGGTCGAGCCTCCGACGCGAATGGAGCTCTGGAGCCCAGCCACCGCTTCCAGAATCTTCACCTGCCCCACCCAGGTTCCGTTGCGGCTCTTGAGATCTCGAATGAACACCCCGCCGTCGTCGAGACGGAGCTCGCAGTGGCGCTTGGAGACCGCGGCGTCGTCGACCTGGAGCGCCGCATCGGGCCCTGAGCCCACCACCATTGGCTGCAGTTCGAGCGTGGCGCGCGATTCCTTCCCGGTGACCGACTTGATCACCACGTCGACCCGGGCCACTTCGGCGAACGAGGTGCCGTTCTCGTCCTTGATGCTCAGGGTCGCCAGCACGCGGTCGCTCATGGGTCTCTCACCAGACGAAGATGGCGGCCGCGCCGGCCGCGGCGGCCGTGCCGAAGAAGGTGAAAATCAACACCTGGCTGCGCTGGCGGGCGCCGTCGAGGGTCTGAACTTCGGCGTAGGTGTGGTTGGCGCGATCGTTGGTGATGGTTCGCAGAGACTCCTGGTCCGCTTGCATGCGCCACGCGAACACCGCCCCCACCGCCACCAGCGCGCCCGCGGTGACCAGGTAGGGCACAGGACTTGAGAAGATGCTCTGCCCGGGCTCGGCCGCCGCCACGTCCACCGCCGCGGCCGGCGCGGGAGTGACCGCCTCACGCACCGGAGGCGAGCTGCGCGCGGCGCGGAGGGGGGCCGAGGCCGTTCCCGAGTACGCCAGGGCATTGCCGAACCCATCGAAGAGCGCGACGTAGTACTCGCACACCTCAAGCGCGCAGGGCCAGTTGGCCTCGAAGGCGTCGGTGCGAGCCATCTCCCGCTCGGCGACCTTCCCCCCGCTCACCACGAACAGTTTGGCCGCGCTCACCAGGCGGGCCTGCCCTTTCACCTGCGCCCTGGTCAACACCGTGTCCTGCTCGCGCCGGGATTCCACCGCGGCGGAGAGCGGCTCGGCGGGGCTGGCTTCGCGCGCCGCCCGAAACGGGTCGCGCACCCGCGGCGAGGCCGTCGCCGGCAGCTCGAAGCCTGGCGAAATGGTGAGCAGGTTTCCGAACACCCGCTGGGCCTCGGCGGCATCCCCCGTCACTGCGTGCAGCTCCCCCAGCAGGGCGTAGGTCTCAATCACCTCTTTGGGGCCGAGGTCGCCGGCGCGAAGCGCGTCCGAGGCCTTCTGCAGCGCCAGCACGAGGTCCAACTTGTCGCGGGCCGCTTTCGCCTCCAGCAGCCGCCGAGCGCCGACGTCGGCCCACGCGGTCAGCGTCAGGCAACAGGCCCACAGCGCAAGGAAGCGTCGCACGCACGCAGTATAGGGAAACTCCGGGCGCGCGCTGTGCCGAATCAACGCAATTGAGGGACCGGCAGTTCGCGCCGCGAGACCCGCGATTCCACCGAAAACACCAACAGGGGCATCATCAAGGTCAGCGCCATGGACGCCAGGGCGATGGGGGCGATGCCGATGACCTGGGGCGGGTCGCCCCCCATGGTCAGCACCAGCGAGGAGAGCCCGGCGCCGATGGCCGAGGCGGTGTGTCCCACGGTCGATTGGAGCGATTGAAAACGGGCGCGCTCATGAATCGACGGCACTTTCGACGTCAGGGTCTGGTGCACCACGTTCCGCAGCGACATCGAGGTCATGAAGGCGACGAACACCACTACCGGAATGTCAGCGGCCCCGGGCCAGAAGAACAGGAGCGCAGTCGCCGTCACCACCCCGACCGTGGCCACCACGCTGACGCGAAGGGAGCCGAGCGCATCGACCAGGCGGCCGCCAATCTGCAGCGAGAAGAAGCTGAAGGCCCCTCCCCACAGGTACAGCACGTTGATGTGGCTGCGCGCGACGTGCAGGTTGTACTGCGCGAACGGCGAGATGTTGGGCACGAGCATGAAGCCGGCGAACATGCTGGTGGCCGAAAACGCGAGCGACCAGCGCATGGTGGGTTGCTCAATCAGCGTGCGAAAGCTCACCGGGCGACTGGGGGGTGGCGCGTCGAGGTGCGCGCGGAACGTCGGGAGCCCGAGGGCGCCCACCAGCACCGCCAGCAGGCAGACCGCCGCCACGGCGAAGAACGGGGCCCGGAACGAGTAGTGCTCGGCCAGGAACAACCCGGTGGGCACACCGAGCACCTGGGCGACCGAGAACGCCGCCATCACCACGCCCATCGCCCGGCCCCGGATTTCAGGTTGAATCGAGTCGGCGATGATGGCGATGGCGAGCGAGGTGGCTGGGCCGCCGAAGAACCCGGCGACCATGCGGGCCATCAGGAGCGTCTTCAGCCCTACCGCGAAGGCGCCCAGGGCCGTCCCCACCGACAGCCCCACCAGCGCCACCAGGAGCGCCCGCTTGCGCTCGAAGCGGTCGAGGGTGCCCGCCCCCAACAACCCGGCCAGCGCGGCGGCCACGGTATACGAACCGCCGATGAACCCGATGTTGGTCGGGTCGATGTCCAGCGCCCGGGCGAAGTCGGGCCCCAGCGGCATCACCATCACGAAGTCGAGGATGTTGACGAACTGCACCACGGCGATGAGGCCGATGATGAGCCGTTGCTGAGGGGTGAACTGGGCAGCCACCGGCGTCACTTATTCGCGCGTCACAGTCAGCGCCAGCGGAAGCCCAGGCCTAGCGCCAGATTTCAGCAAACCCGGGGGGATTGCGGCCGCAGTGGGTGAAGTGGTTCAGCTCGTCGTCGTTCCACCGGGTGATGCCGGGGCGCGCCGGGTCGCACACGATGTACTGACCGTTCTCATCCAGGCCGGCGAGGTAGATGAAGTGGCCGGCGCCGCTGCCGAGGTCTCCGTTCACCACCGCGCCATGGCCGCGCTGCAGGGCCGCGCGCACGTCGCCCGCTTCGCGGCTGGGGTTGTATTCGGCACTGGCCCCCTGGCGCCGCGCGACCTCGGCGATGAGCGAGGCGCTCCCCGGGGTGCCCACGCCGTCGCGCGCCCCGAGCGCGTTGGCCATCTCCCACATCGAGTCGAGCGCGTGCGGCTTCAGCCCCGCTGCGGTCATCGCCATGGCGAGGCTGGTGGGGCCGCAGCTCCAGCCGTTGGGCTGCTGGAGGTAGATGCCGTCGCGGTCGACGTTCATCTGCGGGCGGTGACGCGCCTGCCATTCGGGCGAGAGCGCGATCACGTAGTGCGAGATGGCGTTGATGTCGGCGAGGCTCTTGCCCTCCTGGCTCAGCCGGGCGATGAAATCTTCCAGGCTGTCGATCTCAGCCTCCGTGGGGCCGCGGCCCAGCTGCTCCTGGTAGAGCTGGCCGATGTAGCCGTTGAACGGGTGCTTCTGTTTCCACTCGTCTCCGCAGGCGATGCACCATTTGAGCGCTGAGGCCAGGTCACCCAGGCTCCCGCCCTGAGCGGCGACCATGCGGAAGAGCCCTTCGGTGTCGGCGATCTCCTTCTCGGTCGGCGGCCGCTTCAACATGTGCTCGAAGGTTTCGCGGATGAAGGGGACGAAGGGGTGCTTCTGTTTGTACTCGTCGCCGATCTGAATGCAGAAGTTGAGCGCAGCGGCCAGCTGCTCCGTGCCTCCCCCGTCCTTGACGACGCGCTGGAACATGCCTTCGACCTTGGTCATCTCTTCGGGCGTGGGCGGGCGCGCCAGCAGTCGCTGGTAGCCGTCGTTCACGAACGCGGCCCACCGGACCTTCTGGGCGTCCTCGGCGCTCGCGCGGACTCCGCCGTTCCGCGCCGCGCCCCCCTCGAGAAGGTTCTTTCCCTGCGCCGCGGTCTGTTTGATTTCCGCCTCGAGCTTCTTCAGCTCATCGGGCCAGACGATGCGCCCCAGGTGGGCCCGGTATTCGGTGAAGAGGAACGGCGCGAACGGGTGATCGTGAATGAAGGCCGGGTCCTGCGCCAACTCCGCAGCGACGAGGTCATACGCCTCCGACAGCGAGACCCCCTGCGCGACCAGCTCCCGGGCACGGCCGGCGTACCTCGCCAGCTGCGGCTTGGAGGGAGGCTCGCCGGTGTAGTTCTTGAACAACCCCACCACCATCGTCTCTTCCGCCGAGCCCTGATCTGGCGGCTCAACCCGCTGTCGCCGCGCGGTGGCCGGGGCACTCTCGAACTTGTCGCCGTCGTTTCGAGCGCCCTTCTTGGGTTTAGGGGCCGGCTCTTTCGGGAGCAGCCGACCCAGCAGGTTGGAGACGAACGAAGCCATACACACTCCCGGTGAAGCGCTGCCGCGCATCGTCGCACGCGCGTCGAGCGCGTTCGCTGTAGGAAGATGGCACCGAAAAACACACATGGCGAAATTGGCGCCGCGTGCGACGCTCCCCCCATGGCTGACAACTCATCGCGAGCGGGAAAGCAGTACTTCGATGCGGAGATCTTGAAGTGGTCCTCGGGGCTTCACGCGCCACACGACGCGGCGCTGGAGCGGGCCTTCGTCTCGCCGCAGCAGTTCGACATTCCGGCGATTCAACTGGCGCCATCGGAAGGGAAGTTGGTGGAGCTGCTGCTCCGGCTGATCAGCGCGCGCCGCGTGGTCGAAGTGGGCACCCTCGTCGGCTACTCCGCGCTGCGACTGGCGCGCGCGCTTCCTCCGGACGGGCACGTCTGGACCATCGAGAGCGACAAGAAGCACGCCCACATCGCGCGCGACAACATCGCCGCGGCGGGCGAGTCCGCTCGCATCACGGTCGTGGAGGGGACTGGCGCCGACGCGCTCCCGACCCTGGAGAAGCACGGGCCGTTCTGCGCGGTGTTCGTGGACGCCGACAAAGAGAGCTACCCGCTCTACGGCCGCTGGGCGGCGGCCCACCTGCGCCCGGGTGGGCTGTTGTTAGGAGACAACGCGTTTCTCTTCGGCGAGCTGCTCCAGAACACCCCGCGAGCGCAGGCCATGAGGACGTTTCACGAAGACGCCGCCCGGGCCCTCGACACGGTGTGCATTCCCACCCCGGACGGGCTGTTGCTGGGGCGAAAGCGCTAGACCGCGTTCGCCTTGAGACGGTCTCGTTCAGGGCGCCCAGATTTCGGCGAAGCCCGGCGGGTTGGGGCCACAGTGGGTGAAGTGGTTGAGGTCGTCGTCGTTCCAGCGCGTGATGCCCGGTCGCCACGGGTCGCACACGATGTACTGACCATTCTCGTCGAGCCCGGCGATGTAGATGAAGTGCCCCGCCCCGCCGCCCAGGTCTCCATTGACGACCGCGCCGTGGCCACGCTCCAGCGCCGCGCGCACGTCGCCCGCCTCCCGGCTCGGGTTGTATTCGGCGTTCGCGCCCTGCTCGCGCGCTTTCTGGGCAATGAGCGCCGCGCTCCCGGGCGTCCCCACGCCAGCGCGGGCGCCCAGCGCGTTCGCCATCTCCCACATGGTGTCCATGGAGTGCGGCTTCAACCCCACGGCCGCCATGGCCATGGCGAGACTGGTGGGGCCGCAGCTCCAGCCGTTCGGCTGCTGGAGGTAGATGTCGTCGCGGTTGGTGTTGACGGTCGGCTTGTGGCGCTCCTGCCACTCGGGAGACATGGCGATCACGAACCGGCAGCCGGCGGCGATCTCGCCCAGGTCCTTGCCCTGCTGGCCCAGCATCCCGATGAAGCCCTCCATGTTCTTCGTCTCTTCCACGGTCGGCCACCGGCCGAGCTCGGCCTGGTAGGTGTCTTCGATGAAGGGCTGGAACGGGTGGCGCCCTTTGTATTCGTCGCCCACGGCGATGCACCAGGTGAGCGAAGGAGCGAAGTCGGCGTCCGTCTTTCCCGCGGCGGCCAGGTTGGTGAAGAACGTCTGAGCGTTGGCCATTTCTTCCGCGGTGGGCGCCCGCGCGAGCAGCTCGTTGTAGCGCTCGTTCACCACCGCCGCCCGAGCGTCGTACGTCTTCGCCTCGGTGCCGACGGTGTTCATCGCATCCGCCGTCGAGGTCCCGTTGGCCAGCAGCTCGGTCAACCGCGCGGTGGCTTTCCGCAGCTCTTCGGGCGTGGCGTCGCGCCCCAGCTTTTCGCGAAGCGCGCTGGCGGCAAGCGTCTCCGCCTGCGAGCCGGCGGCATCGGCGGTCGGCAGCGCGCTGCGATCGCTCCGCTTCGTCTCGAAGTTGTCGACGCGAGCGCGCGGCTTCTCGACCGGCCGCGGCTCCGGCCGGGGAAACAGCGCGTTCCAGATTGAACCAACGATGGGGGCAGACATGGGCACTCCTGCAGTGGGGGTCTGCAGGAGTTGTCAGTCGAACCCGCGCCAGGTTTCTATGTGCGCGGAACGACGCCGGTTCACCTACCGCCGCCTACACGCTCAGTATTCTTCCATGAGCAGTTTCAGCTCTTTGATGCGTGACGTCACCACCGCGCGGTCCATCTTGGCGAAGTTCTCGGGCAGGAGCGCTCGGCTCGTGCACTCCTGAACTGCAACGAGGTTTTGCAATTCGATCTCCAGCGGGTACGTCGGTGGAATGAAGTCTTTCACCACGGCTTCCACGTCGGCTGGCTCGACCTTCTCGCGGTTCTCGCTCACGGCCCGGAACTTCGCCCGCACCAGAATCGCCTCGATGTCGGCACCGCTCAGGGTCTGACCTTTCGTCAGCGCCGCGAAGGACGGGACCTGCACCGGCACGTGGGTCTTCTTCTGCATGGCCGTGAACAGCTCATCTCGCTCGGCGTCAGTCTGCGGGTAGAAGAGCGCCAGGTGTTCCTCGGCGCGGCCCTGGCGCTTCAAGTCGATGGGCAGGAGGTCGGGCCGGCACGTGAGCAGGAACCAGATGATCTTCCCGCGGAAGTCGGTGTTGCCCATGAACGAGGCGATGGTGGCGAAGACGCGGCTGGACGTTCCCGAGTCGCCTCCGGCGTCTCGATTGCCGAGCATCGCGTCGGCTTCGTCGATCATCACCGCCACCGGCCAAAGGGCCTTCAAGAGCGTGAAGATCTTCTCCAGGTTGGCCTCGGTGGCGCCCTGCCACTGAGAGCGGAAGTTGAGGAACTTCACGCACGGCACGCCGATGTCACCAGCGAAGCAGGTGACCATGAAGGTCTTCCCGGTTCCGACCGGACCGGAGAGCAGGTAGCCCATGGGCATGACCTCCAGCCGCCCGTTCTTGAGCGCGGCCGCGGCCTGGCGAAACTTGCCTTTGGCGATGCCGTGGCCCGCCACCGCGTCGAGGTTGAAGCGCGGCTCGATGAACTCCAGCAGGCCGTAACACTCCGCCTGAATGATCTCCTTCTTCTTCTCTTTGAGAACATCCACCGTGATGCGGATGCCGCGCTCCAGCGCCTCGGTGAACAGGCGGTCGAGGTTGATGCGCGAGAGGCCGGCGGTCATTTTGGCCAGCGCGGGCTTGGGCACGTCGGACACCGTCGACAACCGTGCGTCGCCCAGCTTGGCCTCAATGAAGTCCAGCCGCTCTGCCTCGGTCGGCAGGCCGATCTCGATGTTCGCCACGTAGGGGTTGCGGGCCAGCCGGCCGGAGATTTCCGAGAGGTTCTCCACGATGAGAACAATTGAGATGTCGCCGCTCAGGAACTGCGGGTCCGACGCCCACTTGATCAGCGTGGCGAGCACGTAGCGGTCTTCGGAGGACAGGTGCGAGATGTCTCCCGCGGGCGCGAGCGTCTCGGCGAAATCGATCACCAGCGCCATCGACTTGCCGTCGGCCAGGCGCAGGCGAATGTAGTTCTCCAGAATCTGAAGCGCCCGACCCGGATCCCTCGGCATGGTCTTCGCGTAGTCCGTGCCGTACAGCGTGTCGTAGCCGGCCAGCGCGCGCGAAAAGTCCTTCTGCGTCTCCGCCTGCGCCGAGCGGACCCCCGAGGAGCGATCGTAGAACAGAACGTGATCGCGACCGCCGAACAGCTCCTCAGACAGGAACGTCTTGAGCGGCCCGAACTCGCGGCCGCCGTCGGCGCCCGTCGCGGGCTGGAGATCGCGCACCGCCCCGTAGAGCACGAAGGTGCTCACGGTGCGCGTGTAGTAGCGCTGCGCCAGCGTCTGCGCCCAGCCGGGCATGCCGGCCAGGGGGTCTTCTTTGGTGCGCCTGGTCTTCGCCATGTGTCCTCTTCAGGGGGCTTTCGCGCCCAGCGATTTGGAGAGCCGCGTGTACTCACGGCCACCTCGAACTTCGACGATCTCGGAGAGCTCCGCGTACCCGTCCGCGGTCATCTTCACCCGCACGGTCCCTTTGGGAACGGAGATCAACTGGGGCCAGGTCCGCAGCAAGGTGCCGTCGGGCTCTTTCAATTCTTTACCGTCGATGCTGACCCGAACCTTGCCCTCAAGCCCCGCGGGGACCTCGAGGTACAGCAAGCCCTCGCTGGGCGTGTTGCGCTTCTGCACGACCGCCACCAGCGTCACCAGCAGCACCGCACACGCCGCCAACGCCCCGATGGCCACGCTCTGCCAGTAAGCGGGCACCAGACGATTGCCGGACTGCGAGGGCGCCGTGGGGCGATCAGGCAGACTCAGCTCACCCGTCGCTCGAACCTGCGCGGCGAGGTCGGTGGGCACCGGCGCGGAGATCGGCGCCTTGAGCGCCTGGTGTTGCGGGTCGGTGTCCCGGTCGACCGGCACCGACTTCTGCGCCGGGTTGATGCGCGTCGGCCCCACGTCTCCGTCACCCACCTGGGTGGCGTCGGGGCTCCCCGCTGCCGCCGGGTTCTGCGAGGGCAGCATCTGCGTCTTCACTTCCCACTCGCCGAGCGTCTGAGGGGGCGGGCCGGGCAATGGAATCGTCACCGGAGAGACGCCCGCGCTCGGCCGTCGCCCACCCACTTTGGCGGCGTCGGGGAGTGACGGGACACGGGGCGCAGGGACCGGTGGCGCGAGCGGGCTGGGCATCATCGCCGTGGCCCCCGGGTCGGCGCTGAGCGGTTCCATGGGCCCCGTCATCTCGGGCGTCGCCACCGGCGGGTTCGAAACCAGCTGGGCGTACTCCAGCAGACGCTGCTTCTCCTGCTCGACGTCTTCCGCGAACTCCTTGCGCATGAAGTCCGCCAGGTTCTGTTTGGTGAACATCTTCGGCAGCGACACCAGGTGGCGCATCAGCGCCTCGGCGATGTCGCCCGCGTTGGCGTAGCGCGTGTCCTGTTTTCGCTCGAGCGCTTTGAGAACCACCGCGTCGAGTTCGGGCGGCACCAGCGGGTTGACGTTGCTCGGGCGGCGGACCTCCCCGCTCCGGACTTTCTCCAACACCTGGTAGTCGGTCTCGCCCACGAACAGTCGCTCGCCGGTGAGCAGTTCGTAGAGACAGACCCCAGCGGCGAAGACGTCGGCGCGGTGGTCGATCTCCTCCCCGTTCACCTGTTCGGGGCTCATGTAGCCGAACTTGCCCTTGAGAATTCCCGCCTGGGTTCGACTGGCGCGGCCCGCGGCTTTGGCGATGCCGAAGTCGATCACCTTCACGTCGCCGTCGAAGCTGATCAGCACGTTCTGCGGCGAGACGTCGCGGTGAACGATGTTCATCTTCGCGCCGAAGGGGTCGACCTTGTGGTGCGCGTAGTCGAGACCTTCGCAGACCTTCGCCATCACGTAGCAGACGAGGTCCACCGGCAGCCGGGTGGTCGATTTCTTGCCCTGTTCGAACACCGCCCGCAGGTCTTTGCCCGCGATGTACTCCATGGCGATGAAGTAGGTGTTCGACAGGCACCCCAACTCGGTGATGGCGCAGATGTTGGTGTGCGTCAGTTGAACAGTGATCTTCGCTTCATCGATGAACATCTCGATGAACTCATCATCTTCCGAAATGTTGGGGAGAATGCGTTTGACCGCCACCAACTGATCGTCGCCGGCGGGGCCCTTGGTCTTCGCGCGCCACACCTCGGCCATGCCGCCAATGTTGATGCGGTCCAGCAGCAGGTATTTGCCGAATTGAACCGGGGTTCGCTTGTAGGCGGAGTTCATCAGGGAGCAGCCAGGAGCCCACAGCGTAGTGACGCGCCAATTTCCACGTCAATCAACCGTTTACTCACTCGCGGGGCCGTCCGACGAAGGCGCTGGCCCTTCGTCGGTTTCTGGCGGCGGGGATGCGACCTCGGCCGCCACCAGGCGCCCGCCTCGGGTCAAGAACGCGGGGGCTCCGAACCGCGTGCGCTCGGGGAGCGCCAGCACAGACACCCAGGCCCGGTCCCCGGCGGCGCTCAGGCAGTAGAAGAACGTCGCCACGCCCGCATCGCCCGGCGACGACGCCGGCCCTTCGCACCCCGGCACGAGGTTCACGCTCCAGGCTTTCACCCGCGTCCCGTGCGCCAGGTAGGGCGGCGCGGGCAATTCGTTCACCAGTGAAGCCAGCTCGTGCGGCAGCGTGACCAGCCCGCCATCGGCCCCTCCCCGCCGCGCGCGCTCGGCCACCATCTCCAGCGTCAAGGCGGTCTGGGCGTCGCTGTCGAGGGGCACGCGGGCGCTGGGCAGCACCAGGGCCTCCACGAACAGCACCACCACCGAGAAGATGGGGAGCAGCCGCGCGATGGGGCCGCGCGCCCGGGCGCCCTCACGCGCCAGCAGCGCCCACGCGGCCACGGCCCCCAGGAGCCCGGTGGCGATGACAACGCCCCACGCGGCGGCCGCGTTGGGGGGCGAGGTCATGGCGGCGACGGGGCTGTTCGCGGCCGACGAGGCGTCGCGCAGGTCGCCCAGGTGAATCCAGAGGAGGAGCGCCGCGCTCAGCACGTTCAGCACCACCGCAGACCATCGCGAGCCCGTGTTGGTCACGGCGCTTCCTACCCCGCGAGGGTGCGCGCGGGGTCAATCTTCGCCGCGTTGCGCGCGGGAACGAACGCGCCGGCCACCGCGAAGAACACGCCCAGGCCCAGGCCTCCTGCGAGCAGCCAGAGCGGGAACTCGAAGAACGTGGTCACGGAGAACGTGAGCGGCGGCAAGACCCGTTGCGCGACCGCGTCGACGCCCAGCGCCAGGAGCCGGGCCATTCCCAGCGAGACCACCCCGCCCAACAGCCCCAGCCATGCGCCCTCCCAGAGCACCAGCGAGGCCACGTCACGCCGCGACGCGCCCAGGGCCCGGAACAACCCAAACTCCTTCACTCGTGCGCGGACCCGTTCGGAGAGCGCGTGCGCGATGTTGAACGCCGCCAGCACGCAGACCAGCAGCGAGAGGAACCCCAGCGCCAGCGTGGTGAGGGCCACCGCCGCGCCGATGTTCTCTGAGAGGCGTCGCTCCTGATCTTCGATTCGAAACCCCATCTCCCGCACTGCCGCGGAGATCGCCGGCACGTCGCCGGAGTCGCGCGCTTCGAGCACCACCTGCGAGTACGTGGCGGCGTCGGTCCCAAAGCTGGCGTTGAGCGACTTCGCCACCTCGAGCGGAATCAAGACGCCGGCCAGGGTGCCGCGGGGCGACACGGCCGCCACCTCCATCCGGGTGGCCCGGGTGGGCCCGCCAGCCGTCGCCACCACGAACGAGCGGTTGAACTCGACCGGAAAGACGAAGCCCAGAATCATCGACGGCGCCAGGCGCGGCAAGCCGCGGGCAGGCGCAAACGTCGCGTTGTAGATGTCAATCAGCCGCGAGGAGACGACCACCGGCAACGCGTCGCCCTCTCCGACCGGGTGAAATCGCGCCGCGGGCACATCGGCCGCCACGAACTCCGGGTCGACCCCCACCGGCAGCACCTCGAAGCCGACCCGCAGGTGCTGCCCGAAGAAGTCGCCGTCGTAGCGGCTGACCGAGGGCACTCGAATGTTCATCTTCCGGAACGCATGCGCCACGTGGGGAATGGCCCGCAACCGCTCCACTGCCGCGTCGTCCAACACCCCTGCGCCCAGGGCGGCGCCGAGCCTCACCTGGGGCGGAGCGACTTCGACGAGGCGCGAATCATACGGAAACAAGCGCTCCGTCACCGTGCGCCCGAGCCCGAGCCCAAGCCCGGTGAAGAACACCAGCGAGGCCACACCCACCACGATGCCAAACACGGTGGAGACCCAGCCGTAGCGATCGCGGCGCAAGAACACCCGGAGCAGTTGGTTGCGCGCGGCGAACTTCACGCCACCCGCCCTGCTTCCAGGCGCACCCGCCGCTGCGCCAACGTGGCCACCCGCTCGTCGTGCGTGGCCAGCACCACCGTCAGTCCCTGCTGGTGCAGCGTGGAGAGCCAGTGGCCCACTTCTTCGGCCGTGGCGGCGTCGAGGTTGCCGGTCGGTTCGTCGGCCAGAAGCAGCCGCGGCTTCATGAACAGCGCCCGCGCGATGGCCACCCGCTGCCGCTCGCCTCCTGACAGCTCGTCGGGGCGGCGGTGCACCTTCGTCTCGAGGCCAACCTGCGTCAGACACTCCCGCGCGCGCGCGACGGCGTCCGGCCCCGGGTCAGGGGAGAACAGCGACGGGAGCGCCACGTTCTCCTGCGCCGTCATGCCGGCCACCAGGTGGAACGACTGAAACACGAAGCCCAGGTGGCGGTTCCGAAACGTGGAGAGGGCCTGATCGTCCAGCGCCCCCAGCCGCTGCCCCGCCACCACCACCTCGCCGGTGAAGGCGGAGTCGAGGCCACCCAGGATGTTGAGAAGCGTCGTCTTCCCGCTCCCGGACCGGCCCACCAGCGCCACGAACGCACCCGCTTCAATCGCGAGGTCCACCTGCTGCAACACCGGCACGGCGGTGCCGTCGTGGTCGCGATGAACGCGCGAGAGTCCCTTCACCTCGATCAAGGCGCTCTGCCTCCGAGCCCCACGCGCAGCGACAGCGAGACGGAGCGCCCCTGCGGCCCGACGCCCAGCACCACGCTCTTCAGGTCGTCGGTCGCCTCCAGCCAGCGGTTGGCGGTGGCCTTCATGGCGAACCCTCCCACGCCCCAGGCGGAGGCGGGCAGCGCGCGAACCGCGTCCGCCAATGCCACCAGGTCCACCGCGACGGCCACCGGCCGTTGGCCCGGCTCACGCAAGAGCAACGGCGGAACGCCCGCGTCAGGCTTCGGCGCCGCCAGGGCCGCCACCACCCGGTCCGCCGGCGACCCCAGCGCCACCACGTTCTTCGCGGAGGCGAAGTGCACGCCCTCGCCCTGCGAGTAGGTGGTGAAGTTGACCGGCACGCCGGCGATCTTCTCGTCCCGAATCTGCGCGCCCAGCGAAGGCGCCACTTTTCGAAGGACGTCGAAGGCGGCTTTCACCGACGCGTCATCGCTGGCCTCGAGCGCGCCGGACAGCTGGGCGAAGGCGAAGGGGTTCGTCTTGCGCGCGTCCAGCGCCGGCATGCCCTGCCCCAACTTGATGCCCCTGGAGAGTGAGAAGGAGAAGGCCGCGCCGGGCTTCAGATGGGCGAGGAGGAGCGTTTCCACGTCGAGGCCCCGCTCTTTCAAGGTGGGGAGCGCGCGCGGCGCGAACAACTTCAGCGCGGCCGAGAGCAGCGAGGCATCAGCCGTCGTGCGCCCCCAGGCGAACGCGTCGGCGGGCAGCCGGGTCGCCATCACGCCCGCGTCGGGCTGCGCGGCGAGAGAGAGCAGCAGCGCCTCTTCGCCCTGCCAGGGAATGTCGGCGTCCACCACCAACGCCTCGGCGTCGAGTCGGGCGGCGATGGTGATGTTGGCGGCGGGCACGCCCCACGTCGGGGGCAGCCCCTGCGGGAGGTACGCCAGCAGGTCGGGAGTTTTGGGCAGGCGCTCGGCGCGCGCGGCCGCGAACGCCCGGTCGGCCGCCAGGCTGTCGGAGGCGACCATCTGGCACACCGACGACAACAGCGCTCGAGGCTGGCGTGCGGCCAGCAGCGCGTAGCCGCCTCTCAGCGCGTACATCAACACGGGCTCGGAGCTCGCCCCGGCCGCGGCCTCTTTCCTGGAGAACGCGCGCACCGACAACCCGGAGAGCGTCTCGCTGGACACCAAAGGGGCCCCCAGGCGCGCGGCGGCGAACCGGGTCGCGAACGCCTGAAACTTCGCCTCGTCGGCCACGGGCAGCGCCAGCAACACCCGACCGTCGCGGAACGCGGCCAACCCGCTGGCCCGATGCGGCTCGAGGCCCTGCGCCTTGAGCGCCTCTTCGGAGCGGGGGTCGATCCCCAACGCCTCGGCGAGGGCCCCCGCCCACTCGTGGCCGTCGCCGAACCCTTGCAGCTGCGCGGCGAACGAGGTGACCTTGAAAGCCTCCAGCGCCTTCAGTTTCTGCCCAAGCCCCGCCGTGTCGGGCACGACCACCAGAGCCACCGCCGACCGGGGCAGGACATCCTCCAGCGTCGAAGGCGCCGCCACGGCGGCGGACCTGGCGCATGCGCCACAGCCGGTCACCGCCACCAACCACAAGGGGAACAGTCGCTTCACGTGCGGACCCTGGTCATCGCCGCGGTGCGCCGCAGCTCTTCGTCCAGCTCAACGAACGCCTCCAGCTCGCGCACCGTTTCCTCGGTCGACTGCAGCTCGGCCGTCACCGCCTCAAGTTGGCGCGCGGCCAGCTCGGGGTCGCGAATGGCGATCGACTGTTCGTGGAGCAATCTCATGAGGTCCTCAATGCCGGCGAGTTGATGGCTGACCACCTCGCGGCTCTCTTCGGCCCGTTGAAAGCGCTCGAGGCGCTTCTTCAGAATGTCGACGCGCTGCGCCTTCAATTCCTTCAATCGCTCGTTCGACTCCTGGCCGACGTCGCGCTCCAGCTCGGCCAACTCGGCCGCCACCGCGTCTTTGTCCAGTCCACCCAGGTGTTTGCGGTAGGTGTTGAGCGTGGTGACGAGGCGCACGAACGAATCCAGGAGCGCCTCCAGGCGTGGGCCGGAGCTGGCCACCATCACCCGCCCTCCGGGGAGGCGTTCGTACGACTCCACGGTTCGCTTCAGCAGCGCGCGAAGCTCCGCGTGGTGTTCCTTCTGACTGGGCGACAGCTCGTCGACGAGGCGCTCGATCTCTGAAGCCGAGGCGCTGGCCTTCATCAGCAGCTCGGCCGACATGGCGACGCCGCGCAGGTAGCGTGACGACGTCACCAGCGCCAGGCCGTGGGCCAGAGCCACCGCTCCGCCAGCCCCCACCGCCATCAGGTCGTTCATCACCAGGGCGTAGAGCCCACCGGTGGCCAACGCCACGAGCGCCGGCGGCGAGGTCAACGCCACCCAGAAGGCACCGATTGGAGAACGCCCGGCCATCAGCGGCGCACGCTACCAGAACCGTCGGTGCGCCATGCGTCGCGCCGCGCCTACTTGACCTCGACCTT
>CAZFXD010000011.1:0-14566 GCA_964522795.1 uncultured Myxococcaceae bacterium | reverse complement strand
TGGTCTTCTCGCCGCCCCCCGCCACGTCAGACACGGGGGCGGGGCTCTGCAGGCCCATCTCGATCTTGAACTGTTTGACCAGTTCCGAGGCCTGGAGCTTCTCGGCCTCTTCTTCAATCTTCATCGCCTGGGTGTCCACCGACTCCAGGGCCATGCTCATGCGCGACTCGTTGACGGCGGTCTGCTCTTCGACCTTGCGCACCATCTCGTCGTGCGTGGCGTCGACGCCGGCCACTTCGAACGACTCCCTGGCGTCGGCGACCTTCGCCTGCCACTTGGCGCGGCGGGCATCGCGAATGGCGTTCATCGCTTCGGCGGTCTTGCGGTCCTTCTCGCGCATGAACGCCTTCTTCACGTTGAGCGCCTTCTCGTACGCCGACTTCGCCGTCTCCAGCTGGGCGGCGTTCCGAGCCAGGGCGCTCTTCTCCATCTGGAGCCGGGTGGCGTACTGCGCGGCGAGGTCATCGCGACCGCCCTGAATGGCCGCCTTCACCTTGGCCGTCAGCTCACCGACCTCCTGGGTGTACTTGGCGTTCTCTTTCTCGAGCAGCGTCATGTTGGCGCGAACCATGGCGATGGACTCATTCATCTTGGGAACCTGATCGTTCAGGTCGCGGATGTTCTGCTCGAGAATCAGCTCGGGGTCTTCAATGGAGCTGACGAAAAACCCGACAAAACTCCGCATTGCACGCCGAAATCGGTTCCACATGGCTCGTGCTCTCCTCGCGAAAAATCCGCGCGAACTCTACCCGCTTTGCTTCTAACGCGTGAAAGGTTCCTTCGATCTCAACAGCCCGAACACCTGCGCCCACCCTTCCGCCCCACCAAACCGGAGCTGCTCGCTGCGGAAGGCCCGCGCCGAGAGCGCGATCACCAGGTACGCCGACCCGCCCACCGAGGCCAGGGTGAGGAGCGTCTCGGCCAGACCCACGTCGCCCAGAATGGCCGCCTTGGCGAGCAGCGCGGCGTTGAGGAGCGGCACGCAGGCTGTCCAGATGTTCAGTTCAACCCCCGGCATGGTCGCCACGATGCCCGGCATGATCGCGAACACCAGCAGCGGCGCCATCAAGGTCTGTCCGTCGCGATAGCTGCGCGCCAACGACGCCACCGCCAGAGTCATTCCCGCCACGAGAATGGCTGTAGGCACCATGACCAGAACGAGCAACCCGAACTGGGCGAGCGACATCTTCACCGTGAGCTGAAGCGTGTCGTCGATGAGGCGGGTGGCCGCGAAGGTCAGCGACATGGAGATGAGGTTGAGCAGCGTGGAGAACGTGGCCACGAAGACCACCAGGGCGAACTTGGCCGCCATGACGAACTTGGTATCGACCGGCGCCACCAGCAGGGTCTCCAGGGTGCCCCGCTCTTTTTCTCCGGCGATGGTGTCGAGCGCCGGGTGCATCGCGCCCGCCACCAGCATGGAGAGCAGCAGAATGGGGAGCATGCGAGACGCCAGGAACGTTCCGATGTCCTTCTCGAAGTCGATGTCGAGCGGACGCGCGTCGATGGGTTTGACGAACGCAGGTTCCAGGCGCGCGCTCGCCAGGCGTGAGGCGAGCAGCGTGGTGTTCTGCAGCTCAAAGGTCTTCTTCAGGCGCTCCAGCGCTTCAATCGAGCGGTCGTACCGCTTGGTGTAGCGGACCACGAGGCGCGCCTGACCGTTCGAAGCCAGGGCGGCTTCGGCGCCTTCGACCGCGGTGACAATGGCGAAGACCTTCTGCTCCTTCATCGCCGCCAACGCCGGCTCCATGGGCAGCAGGTCCACCGTGGTGAACGGCGGCACCCCGGCCTGTTGCAGCAGGGCCTGAGCGGCGCTGTCGGTCACGGCGACCGCGATGGGCTCGCGCGCCAGTCGGACTTTGCCCAGCGCGATCAACACGCCGCCCAACCCGGTGATGGCGGGGTAGACGACGAGCGGCAGCAGCACCATCAGCGCCAGGGTTCGCCGGTCGCGCAGGGTCTCCGCCAATTCCTTCTTCAGCAACACCACGAAGGGCGAACTCATGCGGCCCCCCGCGCGAAGTGGAGAAATGCACCGGTGAGCGAGCTGGCCTGGGCCTGGTCCAGAAGTGCCCGAGTGGTTCCCGTCGCCACCACCCGCCCCTCCCGCAAGAACACCACGCGCGAGCACAGGTGCTCCACTTCTTCCATGCGGTGGGTCGAGAAGATGACCGCCTTACCCGTCGCCTGGCCACGGCGAACCAGGTCCAGAATGTCGCGGGAGGCGAGCGGGTCCAGCGCGGCGGTCGGCTCGTCGAGCACGTACACCGACGGGTCAGCCGCGAGCGCCCGTGCCACGGAGATGCGCTGCCGTTGCCCGGACGACAGCCCACCGCAGCGGCGGTCGATGAAGCCCTTGAGGTCGAGCTCGGTGGTCAGGCGCTCCACGCGGGCGTGGCTCTCGGCCGCAGACACGCCGGCCAGCTGACAGAACATGGTCACCACTTCGCGCCCGGTGAGGCGCTCGTAGACGCCGGTGGAGGCGGTGAGAAAACCGAGCTGCCGCCGGGCCTCCAGTGGGCGTTCGCCCACGTCGATGCCGTTGACCCGGGCGGTGCCTTCCGAGGGTCTGATCAACCCGGCCAGCACGCGCAAGGCGGTGGTCTTGCCGGCGCCGTTGGCTCCGATCAGCCCCACGACTTCGCCGGGCTCCACGCGCCACGACACCTGGTCTAAAGCCCGCGTCGAGCCGAACCACTTCGAAACGCCGGCCAACTCGACCGCGGGCGTTCCCGTCATTGCATGGGGTCCAGAAAGTCGCTCACGTCTTCACGCGTGCCCGGAAGAAACGCCGGCAGGGTGACCCCGAACGGCGCCGTGCCAAAGGCGGTGTCCGGAATGGCGTCTCGCTCAATCCGGAAGGTGATTTCGTAGTCGCCCTTGGGAATGCGCATGTCGTAGGTGTCCGTGCCACCGGGGAACCCCCAGTCGAACACGTTGTGGTCTTGCACGCGTTCCAGCCGCAGGCCGACGTCGTCGCCGCCCAGCACGTTGGCCACCACCTTCCCCCCCACCCGCAGCGGCCCGGTCACGCGAACCGTGTCGTAGCGAAGCTCGGCCGACTTGGAGCCATTGGTCAAATCGAGCCGCGGCAAGAGCCGCTGACGACCCGAGGCGTACGCGGGGTACGTCTGGCGGTCGAGGATGATAGAGACGTCATAGGCCGCGCGCGGGAGCCGAACGCGGAACGAGCCGTCGGGGGTGCACAACACGCGCTTGCGATACACCCCTTCGGAGCTTCGGAAGACCATGGTGCCGGGCGAGGTGCCCACCGGAGGCGGCGCGCCGTCGACCAACAGGCGCCCGTCGAGCGTGCCGGTCTCGATGTTGATGGGAAGCTTGGTGTTGGAGCGAATGTCCATGAACCGGTTCACCAGGTACCAGCCTTCGGGAAAGTCGGGCCCGAAGTTGTCGGTCAGATAGAGCAGCACCTGATAGCTGGCTGGAAAGACGCGCAGGTTGAAGCTCGCGCTGTCCATGGGGACCTCGTAGTACGCGAGCGACCACGGCTGCATCACGTCAGGAAACCCGTACATGTACATCGTCCAATCCTGCCCGGGGACGACGGTCATGGGCTGCCCGTCGATGACGATGCCACCCTCCACGTTCACCGTGGTGAGCGAGAAGTTCTGCACGCGCGGGGCCGTCAGGTCGACCTGCGCCGCGAGCTGCTTGTTGAAGAGCATCGACGGCAGCTGCTTGTCGGTCGAGTCTTCCAGCCGCAGGTTCACCGAGTACTTCCCCTTGGGAACATAGCTGTGGAAGGTCGGCACCCCGCCCTCGTGGTAGCTGCGCACGGTGGCCTCCTGGCCGCCGGCAGCCACGAACTCCAGGGTGTAGTCAGGACCCGCGTTGCGGTTGGGGAACGGCTGACCGTCGACCCGGAGCTCGCCTTCCAGGTCGGCCACCGGAATGTGGATGTCGAGGCTGCGAGGCGCGTTCAGCGTCACCGACAGGTCCACCGGAAACCGGGTCAATTCGGTCCCGCCCAGCGCCGAGGCGGGCGCCGTGAGCCACACGGCAAACACGCCCTCCAACATCGACACTTCGTACGCGCCGCCCTGACTGGCCACGGAGGCGTGCTGCATGGGTGGGATGCCGTAGGCGTCCAGCGTGACGTCCGGTGGAAATACCGAGCTCACGAAGGGCAGCCCGGCGAAGGTGACGCCCCCGCGCAGGGGCCAGGAGGTGGCCGTGGCGTCCTGCGTCGCGTCTTTGCGCAGGTCGACGTAGCGAATCTCCACGCCACCCTGGTGCGAGGGAAAGATGGCCGTCGGGTGGTACAGCATCAGCTCGTAGCGGCCTTTGAGAACGTCGACGTCGTAGCGGCCGTCGCCGCCCGGCGCTCGCGTGGCCTCCGACTGGAACTCGCCGTTCTTCAACGTGAGCGTCACCGGGGCCGTGGTGGGCGCGCCGTTGAGCGTGGCGATCCCGCTCAGGTGCCGGGTGGCCACGCACAGCCCAAACGTGACGCCGGCATCGGTGATGACGAAGGCCGGCGCTCCACCGTCTGGCAGCAGCGCGCCGGGAAAGAGGTCCGGGGCACAGGGCTCTGCGCTGGTCACATCGGGGTAGACGGTGCCCCCGTCGAGCTCGTCGGGCACGAAGCCCGGGTGCCCGGAGTCGAGCACCGGCTTGGGTGGCCCGCCGCCGCCCGCGTCGGGCTTTCCCGGCCCCACCCGGGAGCAGCCCAGACAGCCGCTCGAGAGCGCACCGGCCAGCAGCACAGCAACGACGACCTGGCGCGCAGCGAACCCCACGGTGGATGCCTCGTTAACGTTCGCGAATGACGTCGGCCAGCCGCTTCGCGTGTCGCTCAGCTGAGGCGATAACGCGCGACATGTCCATCGTCAACACGTCGCCCGCCCGCATCACCCACGCACCGTCGATCATCACGTCCCGCACGTCGTTCGAACGACCCGAATAGACGAGCGTGGCCACCTCATCGTCTCCCACAGGCGAGTGGTGCGCGCTCCCCAGCTCGACCACGGCGAGGTCGGCCTTCTTGCCGATCTCCAACGAGCCGATCTCCTTCTCCAGACCCAGCGCCCGGGCCCCGCCCAGGGTGGCCATGTCCAGCACGGTCTGCGCGCTCACCGCCTTTGGACCGCGCCGGGGCAGGTGCACCAGCGCGGCGAGCCGCATCTCCTGCCACATGTCGAGGTTGTTGTTGCAGGGGGCCCCATCGGCGCCCAGCCCGACCGAGATGCCCTGTTCCAGCAGCTCGGGAATGGGCGCGATGCCCGACGCCAGCTTCAGGTTGGCGCTGGGGCAGTGGCAGACGCGCGTGCGCGTCTTCGCCAACACGCGCTGCTCGCGTTTGGTCGGCCACACGCAATGCGCCAGGGTGGTGTGCGGGCCGAGCAGGCCGAGGTCGCTGAAGTGCTCGATGTTGTCGCGCCCGGTCAGCTTCTTCACCACCCGGCACTCGGTGGCGTTCTCGCTCGCGTGGGTGTGAATGCGAACGCCGTCCACCCCAGCGGCACGGCCCACGGCCCGGAGCAGCTCGGTCGAGCACGACAGAACAAAACGAGGGGCATAGGCGTAGCGCAGCCGTCCCGACGCTGCGGTGTGCCACCGCCTTCGCAGGCGTTCACTCTCAGCCAGCGACGACGCGGTGGTCTCGAGCAGCCCGCGCGGCACCCCTTGCCCCGCGTCCATCATCGCCTTGCCGCCGGTGAGTCGGAACCCGGCGTCGCGCGCCGAGGCGAACACCTCGTCGTAGTGGTGCACCGAGCCCATATCGAGCGCGGCGGTCGCCCCGGACTGAATCAGCTCCAGAAACGTGAGGTCGGCTGACGCCCGCATCGACTCGGCGTCGTGCGCCGCCTCGTAGGGCCAGATGCGCTTCTTGAGCCAGTCCAACAACTCCAACCCGTCGGCGCGGTTGCGGCAAAGCGTCTGGCACGCGTGGAGGTGGCCGTGCACCAGGCCCGGAATGACCACCCCGCCCTGGGCATCGAAGACGTTGCGGCCGGTGGCGGTCTTCTTCCGCGCGGCGCGCACGTCGGCGATGCGCCCCTCGCGCACCACCACCTCCGCGTCGCGAAGGACCTCGCCCCGGGCGTTGCACGTCAGCACGGTGGCGTTGCGAATCACCTGTTCCAAGGCACCCTCCACTCCCAGCAGCGGGCCGCCGTCTAGCACGCCCCGGGGCGGCGTCGAGCCGGGTCACCCGGGAACGCGCTCGACCCGAGTCGCCCGTGAGGTACGCTCCCGGCCGTGCTCCGCCTTCCGGTGTTTCGACTGGATGTTCCGCCCCCGTTCCGCGTGCCGGTGCCCGAGCCGCTCAAGGACCGCCCCGTCACCGGCGCGACCTACCAGCCGTACTTCGCGTGGCTCGAGCGCAATACCCACGTGGTCTACACCGGGCTGATGGTGCTGACGGGAGTGCTGGTGCTGCTCGGCATCTTCTTCGCCATGCGCTCGCACCAACTGGACCCGGAGACCCGCCTGCGCATCAAGAAGAACGTGATTGAAGAGCTCCGGCGAAACGTGCACGGCGTCTCGACCGAGACGCTCTCCCAGTTGTTCTCGGTCGACGTGAAGCCGCTCGCCGGCGTGCTCGAAGAAATGGAGAAGGACGGCATGCTGGTGAAGGTCGCCGGTTCGGGCGGGCGCATCATCTGGTGCCTGGTCGGCACCGGCGCCGTGAGCCGGTAGAGCGCGGCTAGGTCGCCTCGGCCTTGGGGGTTCGCGACATCAGGTCGGTCAGCGCCTGTCGAGGCGACTTGCCTTCATTCGCAATCAGGTACACCTGCTCGCAGATTGGCAGCTCCACGCCAATCTTCTGCGCCAGGGCCCGCGCGGCTTTGGCGGTGGCGAGCCCTTCGACGACCTGATTCGTCTGCCCGAGGATGTCGGCCAGCGCTCGGCCCTGCCCCAGCGCCATGCCCACGGTGCGATTGCGCGACAAGTCGCCCGTACACGTCAACACCAGGTCCCCCATGCCCGCGAGGCCGGCCAGCGTCATCGGCTGTCCGCCCAGCTTCACCGCAGCGCGCGTTATCTCAGCCAGCCCGCGCGTGATGATGCCCGCGCGCGCGTTGTGGCCGAGCCCCAGTCCATCGGAGATGCCCGCGGCAATGGCGATGACGTTCTTGAGCGAGCCGCCCACCTGCACGCCCACCACGTCGGTCGAGGTGTAGGTGCGGAAGAAGTCGCAGTGAATGGCGGCCTGCGCGCGCTTGGCGGCGGCCTCGTTTTTCGACGCGATGGTCACCACGGTGGGCAGGCGCCGCGCCATTTCCTTGGCGAAGGACGGCCCCGAGAGGACCGAGATGTGCTCGTGCAGCGCGGGCGGAAGAACTGACTCCAGCACCTCGGTCATGGTCAGGAGCGTGTCGTGCTCGATGCCCTTGGCGACGGTGACGATGGGAACACCGACCGGAATCAACGGCCCCGCGGCCCGGGCCACCGGCCGCTGGGCGTGCGAGGGCACCGCCACCACCACCACGTCAGCGCCCGCGATGGCGTCTTTCATCTCGAGCGTGGCGTGCACGCCGGTGGGGAGCTTCAGGCCGGGCAGGTACTTCGCGTTCTCGTGGTCGCGGTTGATGCTGTCGGCCACGTCGGGCTCATTGCTGTAGAGCGCCACGTCCGACGCGTTGGCCGCCAGCACCGAGGCCAGCGCAGTCCCAAAACTCCCGGCACCGAGAACGGCTGCTTTCATGCGCCGGAGTCTGCTCTCATCTCGCCCGGGAGCGGACGAAAAAAGCTCAGTTCCAGCCTGTCACCACGCCGGCGCCAACGAAGGGCGTGAGCGCCGCGTCGCCGCCGCCCAGGTGCACGCTTCCACCGCCGAAGAAGAGCACCGACCACAGCCGGCTGATGTAGACCTCGGCGCCCAGCTTGAGCTGAATGGAGTGGAGCGCCTGCACCCCCACCGGCGTCGGCTGCAACGGACCGGCCGGCACCGGCTCGCGGTCGATCGCCATCACGTAACGGAGGTCGGCGTAGAAGCGCGAGGCGCGCTCGCGCTCGGACTGGTACGAGACGATGCCGCCCGCTTCCACGTCGTAGTTGTGCCGCCCCGTCAACCAGCGCACGCCACCGAGATCGAGCCCGGCGGGGCGCGCGAACGCGGCCCCACCGGCCTCCAGCACCGCGGCCAGGGCGAGGTTGTCGTCGAGAATCGTCCACCGCCCCCACCCGTGAATCTCGAAAGATTGGCCGTAGACGGTCGTCAAGGACACGCCGAGGTCGACCGACGGAGAGACACCGAGCCCCGCACGCACCGACACGTCGGGCAGCGAGACGAGCGCCTCCACGCCGAACCCCAGCGGGCCCAGCGGAACCGCGCCGTGCAGGCTGGTGCGATTGCGCCGGGAGCGCTCACCGGGCGGCAGCGGGGGCGGAACCACCGCCTCCACGTCGCCCGGAGGTGCTTCGCCTTTGAACGGCTTCCAGGTTTCGTCCGGTGGGGCGCCCAACGCGCTGAACGCCCAACCGAACAGGAGCAGTGCATAAGCTCGCATCGCGAGCGCTCTTACAGGCTCTTCAGGTACTCGACCAGATCAGCCTTCTCCTCGTTGGTCAGCGTCGACGTCACGCCGTGGAGGTCGTTCGGGTTGGAGAAGATTCGCTCTTCCAGGCTGTGCGAAGCACCGTTGTGGAGGAACGGGGCGGCACGGGCGAGGGAGAGCAGCGACGGCACGTTGAAGCCTTTGGTCAGGGCCTTCTGATCATCGAGCTGGTTGCCGGAGGTGACCATCGTCCCCACGTTGTAGAAGCCGTTGTTGGTCATCGCCTCGCCCACGTGGCAGTTGTTGCACTGGGCCTTCTCAAACGCCGCGCGTCCGCGCAGCTGCGCCGCCGAAGGTACCGCCAGCTTGTGCGGGTTTTCCGGGGCCGGGACGGTGTCGAGGTACGCCACCAACTGGGCCGTCTGGTTCGCATCGAGCCCCGCCCCGCCCATGCGCTCGGTGATGGTGTGCTTCATGAACGTGGCGAACTCGGGGAACTCGCCGCTCCAGTGGTACGGAGCGGTGGCGCCGAGCTTGCGACCGGCCAACTGGGGCGTCTGGCGGGGACCATCGACGAAGCCCCACACGTGACCGTCGTCTCGCCCCTCGAGGTGGCAGGTGTTGCAGGAGACGTTGGTGCCGGTCGCTGACATCTTGGTCGAGGCCGCGTCGAAGAAGAGCTTGCGACCCGCCACCACGTTGGCGGGGAGCACGTCGGCCGCGACCGAAATCGACTTGCCGGTGTTCGCCACGGCGTTGCCGCTGGCGGTGATCACATCAACGCGGTGATCAAACTGGCTGTAGACGTACGCCTTGCTGCCGTCGGACGAGATGGCGATGCCGTCTGCGCCCGCGCCGACGTCAGCCACGCCGCGAGCGTTGGTCGTCGAGCCGTACCCGAGCCCGCCATACTTGGTGTAGCTGCTGCCATCGCGGCGCCCAGCGGGTAGCACCACCACGTTCGACGTCTCGCGGTTGACCAGGAACAAGAAGGTGCCCGTCGGATCAAGCGCGGCCGCGGTCGTGCCCTGAACCGGGTTCACCGCGCTGGGGCCACTCTCGTAGTACGGCAGCGGGTACCCGCCGCCGGAGGCCGACGACCCGTCGCTCACGGTGACGCCGTTGATCGCCGTGGGAGGAAAGTCCGTCCCCAGGCCCGAGGTGCCCGCGCCGGAGACGAAGCACGACGTCACGTCGTCGGTCTTGGGGGTGACCGTGGTGGCGGTGTCGGCCACGAGCAGGCCCTGGGTGGCGACCGCGCCCACGTTGCAGGGGCCGCCGCCGGAGTAGTAGCCGCCGAAGGTGTTGGGCGGCTTGGCGATCTTGTCTTCGCGCGCCAGCAGCGCAGGCGCGTAGATGCGCTTGCCGTCAGGAGAGGCCACCAGGTCGGCGATGCCACGCGCCGCGAACGTGCTGTAGCTGTCGACGTAGTCGCGCCCCAGCGCACGACCGGACGCGTTGATGGAGGCGCCAAACTCGCTGGTCCCGAGAATCTTCTGCTGCTTGAGGTCGACTTCCACCAACTGGCCGTCGCGCGAGAGGGCGATCACCGCGCGGTCGCCGTTGACGATGGCGAGGCCGCGGGGCTCCTGCCCCACGCGGAGCTCCCACGCCAGGGTCATGGTCTTGAGATCAAACGCGGACAGCGTGCCGTAGGACGCGTCGGTCTTCGAGGTGGCGCTGATCACGTACAGCATCTTGCCGTCGTCGCTCGCCTGCATCGCCACGGGCTCGACGCCCACTTCAAGGCGCATCGACTCGGTCCAGTCGCCGCGCTTCACCACCGAGACCGAGCGGCTGCCCTTGTTGGCGACAAAGATGGTGTCGTCTTTCGCGACCAGCACGCGCGACGGGTTGGAGCCGAGCTTCACCTCGGCGATCTTCTGCTGCGACTTGGTATCGACCACGGCGAGAATGCCGTTGTCAGAGTCGGCGGCGTAGAGCAGCGCGTCGTCGTTGGAGAGAGCCACCGAACCGGACGAGGTGGCGCGACGCGCGCCCGCCGACGGCCCGCACCCCACGGCCGACAGCGACACCCCCGCGATGGCTGCCCCAAGAATCACTGACCGAAATTGGAACATCAGTTCGACCTCCCTGACTGCGCTGACACACCCCGAAGCACGCGACCAACGGCTGGAAGCTCAGAAACCCGAACGTGCCCCTCAGAAAGCTGAGGAAATCTACCCCAAGAAGACCCTTTAACGCCGCGTTGACTCAAGTCATTGCGCCGAACTGACTTGGTGTTCCGGCGTATTGTTCAATCGGCGTGCCATTTCGGCTCACCAGAAATGGTGCGACCTTGGGGCACCCCGCCGGCCTCCCCTGCGCAAGCGGTTGCACACCTTGAGCAAATCGCGACGCAGGTGGCTCGACGCCTCCCGTCGCGTGTGGGTAAACCCCCTCCCTGATGAGCCGCCGCCAACCGCTTGAGCTGTTCAGCTTCCGGCGCGCCTTCACGCTCATGCTGCTGCTGGTCGTGCTGCCGTCGGCCGTGCTGTCCGGCTTCGGGGTGCTGGCGATCATCAACGAGCGCGCCGCGGTGGAGAAGCGCCTGGAGACCGTCTGGGGTGAGCGGCTGTTGGCCGCGGAACCGCGGGTGCTGGAGCTGCTCCGGGGCTTGGAGGCGCGGCCGACCGACTCGGGCCTGGAGCTGTGGGCGCCGGGGGGCCGGCCTGCCTCGTCGGCGTCCTTCACCATCGAGCGCGGCATCGTAGGGTCTGCCGACGCGCGGGTGGTGACCGCGGTGACGCCGCTCGCCGCGGCGCTGGGCAACCTCGGCCCCGGCGTGCTTTTCGCCTCGGTGAGCGACCCAGCGGAGACGTTTCTCATCGCCGCGCAGTCGGTCGACGGCCGCGTCCTGGGCGCCCGGGTCGACGGGGCCGCGGTTCAAGCGCTCTTGGCCCCGCTCTCTCCCTCGGGCGACCCCGCCCACTTCGAGCTGAAGGCGGTTCGGCAGCCGTCGACCGACGGCGTGCTGGCGCGCCTGGTGAGCGGCGTGCAGGAGGCGCAGAAGGCGGCGCGTGGCGAGCCGCGCGAGCTCTCCAGCCGTCCCATGCGCGCGCCGCTCCAGGACTTCCGGCTCGTGGCGGTGGTGGAAGGCGAGGATCCGGTCGTGCAGGCGTCGTTTCGAAACCGCCTCATCTACTCGGTGCTGCTGGGTGTCTTCTTCCTCACCCTGGTGCTGGGCGTGATCATCACCGCGCGAACGCTGTACCGCGAGGCCCGCCTCTCTCGCCTCAAGACCGACTTTGTGTCGCTGGTGTCACACGAGCTGAAGACCCCGCTGACGTCGATTCGGATGTTCATCGAGACGCTGGAGATGGGGCGCGTGCACGACGAGAAGGAATCGAAGGAGGTTCTCGGCCTGCTCAGCGTCGAGACGGCGCGCCTGTCCGAGCTGATCGAGCGCGTGCTGGACTGGGCCCGCATCGAGAGCGGCAGGCGCCGGTACGACGTGGCGGTGGTCCCGGCCCGCGAAATCGCCGAGCGAGCCGCCGACGCGTTTCGCACCCAGCGGCTGGGCGCCCCTCTTTCGTTCGCCGCCGACATTCCGGAGCTCCCCACCGTGGAGGTCGACAAGGAGGCGTTGGTGGGCGCCCTGCTCAACCTGTTGCAGAACGCCTACAAGTACTCGCCGGGGGAAAAGCGCGTCGAGTTGACCGCCGCGGCCCGCGAGGGCGAGGTGACGTTCTCGGTGCGAGACTTCGGCATCGGCATCGCGCCCCGCGAGCGCAAGCGCGTCTTCGAGCGCTTCTATCGGGTAGACAACCTGCTGACCCGGTCGACCGAAGGAACGGGGCTCGGGCTTCCCATCGCCCGCCGCATCGTGGAGGCTCATGGGGGGCGCATTTCGCTCGAGAGTTCGGTGGGCCACGGCAGCACGTTTACGATTCACCTCCCCACCGCGGAGCCATGAACGAATGAAGAAAGAACGCATTCTGGTGGTGGAAGACGACCTCTCAATCCTCACAGGGCTGGCGATGAACCTTCGCTACGAGGGCTACGAAGTCCTCAAAGCGCAAGACGGCGCGGTGGGCCTCGAGCTTGCGCTGGAACAGCGGCCCGACCTGGTGCTGCTCGACATCATGTTGCCGTCGGTGAACGGGTTCGAGTTCATCCGCGAGCTGCGGTCGCGCCAGGCGCAGACGCCGATCATCGTGCTCTCGGCCAAGGCGCACGAAGGCGACAAGACGCTGGGGCTCGAGCTGGGCGCGGATGACTACGTGGTGAAGCCGTTCGGGCTCGCCGAGCTGCTGGCGAGAATCAAGGCGGTGCTGCGTCGACGGTTTCCCCAGGGCGCGGCCATGAAGTTCGGGGACGTCTCGGTCGACTTGACCCGGAAGACGGTCACCCGCGGCGGCGCGCCGGTCGAGCTGACGGCGCAGGAGCTTCGGTTGCTGGAGACGTTTCTGGTCAACCCGGGTCGAACGTTCTCCCGCGACGAGTTGCTCCGAGCCGCGTGGGAGCTCGACTATGAAGGGACCGAGCGCACGGTGGACAACTTCATGAACCAACTGCGCCGCAAGCTGGAGAAGGACCCGGAGAACCCGCGCCACCTGGTGACGGCCCGGGGGCTGGGTTACCGGTTCGACCCCTGAGTGGTGAGCTCTCGCTTCAACCGGACGAGAAAACCGTCGGCGAGGAAGAACTGCATCAACACGTCGCCGAACTGAACGCGCTTGCCGTCGGCGAGCGCCTCTTTCTGGCCGGGCTTGAGCCGGTTTCCGCCGAGAAACGTGCCGTTCTTGCTCTCAGCGTCCACCACCACCCACACCTTCGTCTTGGCGTCCTGCTGGAAGTAGGCGTGGAACCGGCTCACCGACGGGTCGCCGATGCCCACGTCGTTGGAATCGACGCGGCCCAGGGTGATTCCCATCGGGAACGCGTTCTTCTTGTCGTTCGATTTCTTGAGCTCAAACACCAACGGCTCGCCGTGCCTTGGGCGCTCCATGGGGCTGCCGGACTCCGTGCCCATCCACGCGGCGGCCTTGTCGGCCGAGGCTTCCCGGGGGGCCTCCCAGAGCAAGACCGGGTTGACCAACGAGGCGCGCAGCGCGTCCAGGTCGGTCAGGTACTTTCTTGCGTAGATGGAAAGGCCGCGCCCCACGAAACCGACTGTAAGATGGGATCATGCGTCGGCGCTACACGATCCATAAAGACGGTGACCTGTTGGTGGAGGACCTCGACGCAGCCGGTCGAGTCCTCGAGAGCGACCCCGTGCCGGCCGAAGACCGGCTCCCCATCGAAGTCGTGGTGGGCTCGGAGGACGACCCCAGAGCGCGGGCCGCGCTCATCGACCTGTTGGAGCTGGCCCTGGAGCTGGAGACCGAGACACAGGAAAACGCCGGGGAAGGGTTCCAGCTGCCGGTCCTCAAGTAGGCCGCGGCCCTTCAATTTCAGAAACGCGAAAAACTGCGGCTGGTATACGGTCGCCAATCAAACCCGGCTCTCCCCTGCTTTCTGCGCTGCATGATGACTGAACTTTCCCCCTTCGGTGCGCACGCGTGACCAACACCCGGCAAGACGCGCCTCGGAAGGCCATCAGCCTCCTCGTCAAGCTCGCCGACAAGGGCGTGGACGAGTTCACTCAGAAATACGCCACCGACCTGTCGAAGGGCGGCATGTTCATTCGGTCGCGGCAACCGAAGCCGGTGGGCACGGTGGTCGCGTTCAAGGTTGAGATCGCGAACGGCGAGCGCGTGCTGCAGGGCAAGGGCACGGTCCAGTGGGCGCGCGAAGAAGGCGACCCCAAAGGCCCCGCCGGCATGGGGCTCAAGTTCACCGAGCTCGACGCCGCCAGCCAGGCCCTGATTCAGCGACTGCTCACCCCTCCCGAGACGACCGAAGAAGAGATGGTCCTCGAGGATGAGCCGCTGGTCGCGCCCGGGAGCGCACCCGCGCTGGAGATTCCCAAAGCCAACCCGGAGCGCTCGGTCGACCTCGACCTCGATCTCCTGATGTCATCGACGCCCGAGCCCGCCGCGCCTGCGCCTGCACCCGCGCCCGCCGCGCCCGCCTCCAGCGGGTACTCCTTCAGTGACCTCGACCTCGAGCTGGAGCCCGCTCCAGGCGAAGCGCCGCCGCCCGCGCCACCTCCGCCT
>CAZFXD010000010.1:0-40677 GCA_964522795.1 uncultured Myxococcaceae bacterium | reverse complement strand
CGTACACCGAGATGTAGAGCTGGCCATCTGGGCCGATGCGCGTCGCCGTGCCCACGCCGCCTGTCACGCGCGCCAGCACCGTGCGGGGGGTGGCGCCCACCGTGGCCGCCCGGCTGGCGTCGACGGACAGACGCGAGATGAACCCGGTGTCCCCGTCGGTGAAGTAGTACTGCCCGCGGTAACCCGCCGGCCAGCTGCAATCGTCGACAAAGGTGCCGGCGGTCATCGACTTGCAGTCGTCCACGCCGAGCGTCTGGTCGCCGTGCTTGCAGGCGAAGACAGGGTCAACACAGTTTCCCGACAGCGGCGTCACCGAGGCACAGGTGCCCGGGCTGTCGCCTTCGGCGCCCTCCCGCCAGGGCCAACCGTAGTGCTTGCCCTTCTGGACGATGTTCAACTCTTCCCAGGTGACTTCGCCCACGTCGCCCACCCAGAAATTTCCCGTGCGCGGGTCAAACCCGAAGCGAAACGGGTTTCGAAACCCCCAGGCGTAGATGTCAGTGCGCGGCGCCCCGGTGGTCGAGGCTGAGACCGTGCTGGTGCAGGTCGAGCCGCAGGCCGTCACCGCAGCCTGACCCACCAGCGGGTTGTCCGAGGGAATGCTGCCGTCGAGGTTGACCCGGAGAATCTTCCCGTTGCCGTTGGTGAGGCAGGTGCCGAAGGTGTTGGTGGCACTGCCCGGTGCGCAACTGCAGTTGCACCCGGTGTCTCCGACGCCGATGTAGAGCTTTCCATCGGGGCCAATCGCCAGACCGCCACCATCGTGGTTCGCTGGCCCGCGCAGACCCGCCACCAGAATTTTTTCGGTGGTGGCGTCGAGCGTGTCGTCGCTCTTCATGGTGATGGAGACCACGCGATGTCGGTCGTTCGCCGTGCCTCCCACTGCATCGGTGCGCGAGTAGTAGAAGAAGAGGCGACGGTTGGTCTGAAACTCTGGGTCGACGGCCACGCCGAGCAGTCCCCGCTCCCCGTGGCTCGAGTCGGCCGGGAACGTGTGCATGGTCTTGAGCGCACCCGACGCCTGGCGGAGCACCACCTCGCCCGTGCGCTGGGTGGCCACCACGCGACCGTCCGGCAGGAACTGAAAGTCGGTCAGCTGCGAAAACCCCGTTTGATAGTTCTCCAGTTTCAGCGGAATGCCAGGCTGCACGAAGTCCGCCTGCGCCGAAGGCGCGCCACAGATCACCAGGAGTGCGCAGAGCCGTCTCATCTCGGGGCCGCCCGTATAGGCCGGGGCCTGACCCCCACGCCACCGCCACCGCGCCCTTTTGCGGGGGGACGCAACGCGCGCGGCCAGAAATCCCCTGGCCAGAAACCGGCCGGGTAAGGCCACCCGTGCTACGAATTCTCGTCGGGGAGCGTGCGGTGGAGCACTTCGGGCGGTACCAACTCGTTCGAAAGCTGGCCACCGGTGGCATGGGTCAGGTGTACCTGGCCCGCCAGAAAGGCCCCGTCGGCTTCGAGAAGGTGCTGGTGGTCAAGCGGCTGCTGCCGCACCTGTGCGAGGAGCAGGACTTCATTCACATGTTCTTCGACGAGGCGCGCATCGCCGCGCACCTCAATCACCCCAACATCGCCCAGATCTTCGACCTGGGCGACGTCGAGGGGCAGTACTTCATTGCCATGGAGCACGTGCACGGCGAGTCGCTGCGCGCCGTGAACGAGCTCTCGCTGAAGACCAAGCTCGGCTTCCCGCTGGGGCTGAAGCTGCGGGTCATTGCCGACGCCGCGGCCGGGCTCGACTTCGCTCACCGCGCTCGGAGCCCCAAGGGCAAAGAGCTGCACTTGATTCACCGCGACGTCTCGCCGCAGAACATTCTGCTCGGCTTCAACGGCTCGGTGAAAGTCATCGACTTCGGGGTGGCCAAGGCGACGGGGAAGATCTCCAGCACCGGCACCGGCATCATCAAAGGCAAGTACGCGTACATGTCGCCTGAACAGGCCCGCGGTCGGGAGATTGACGGGCGGAGCGACATCTTCGGCCTCGGCGTCATTCTCTACGAACTGCTCACCGAGAAGCGCCTGTTCAAGCGCGACTCCGACAACGCCACGCTCAAGGCCGTGGTGACCGAGAAGGTGCCCGCGCCGTCGAAGGTGGTGAAAGGGCTGCCCAAAGCGCTCGACGCGGTGCTCGCCAAAGCGCTGGAGAAGAACGCCGAGGACCGCTACCAGACCGCGGCCGACCTGCAGCTCGCCCTCGAAGAGGTGATGACCGCGCAGCGCCTGCCGGGCACGTCGGCCCACCTCGCCTCGTGGCTGCGGCAGCTCTACCCCGTTGAGAGCGCGGAAGACGTGCTCGCCGGCGAAGGCACGCGCTCAGAGATCTTTCTGCCGCCGTCGGAGAGCTCGAGCAAGAAGCCCGGGCGGAGCAAGGAAGAGAAGTCCACCAAGAGCAAGAAGGCCCTGGTCGCCCCCGACGACGAGGCGAGCGTCACTTCGCTCTCAGTCGAGCTCGACCATCGGCTGGCGCAGGTCCCGGCCAGGGCTCAGGTGCCGGGGTTCTTCTTTCAGGCGGTGCTGGCGCTGGTAGAGAAGCGCAAAGGCCTGCCGGCCGCGCGCGACGCCGCCAGCGAACTCGACCTCACCTACCCTGTGAGCGAAGACCGCTTCTCGGCCCGAGCCTTTCTTGAGCTGCTGCTGCGCTCGGGGGCCCCCCTGGGGGCGACCATCGACAAGGGGCTGGGCGAGTGCGGCGCGGCGTGCCTGGAAGCGGTGCTCAAGGCGCCCGAGGGCGCGCCGATTCTGGCGCCGGCCCCCAACGCCCGCGAGGTCATGGCCCGCCTCTACGAAGTTCTGTCCGAGCTGGTGCCGACCGGCGAACGGGTGGTCGAAGCGGAGGACGACCGCTCAGTCACCGTGGTGCTCACCGACGAGCGCATGCCGTATGCGTTTCACGCCGGGCTGGCGAGCGTGGCGCTGCTCAAGGTCCGACAGCTGCGGTGTCACGCCTCGTGGAAGCGGTCGTCGGGCGACGCGGTGACGCTGAAGCTCACCTGGGGCTGACGCGGCCCTACAGGCCGGCGAGCGCCACGCGGTACAGCGCGCGGTAGCCCATGCGGGGCGCAAGCTCGAAGCGCTCGGCGTTGAAGGTGTCCTTCAAGATCGCCGTGCCCTCGGTGTCGGTGTGGAGGTCGAGCAGCGTCTTCTCCAACTCCACCACCAGCGGGTCGGGCGCGTTCATCGAAACGGCCACGCCGTCGTTGGGGGCGTGTTCGGTGTACGCCACCACTTGAAATTCATTCTCCCGGCCGGGCACCAGCGCGGACAGGCCGGTCTCGTCCTCCAGCCCCGTCTTCTTCAGCGGCGCGAACACGCTCGTCACATCGGCGGTGCCGTTGGCCACCGCGAACAACGCGTCCTGATACGAACCGGCGAAGGTCTGACTGGCAAAATACTTCTTCACGTCGAGCCCGTTGGTCCGCAGGTGGGCCAGCGGCAACAGGTACCCGCCGATGGAGTCCGGGTCGGTCCAGACCGCTCGCTTGCCTTTGAGCTCGCCGACGCTCGTCGGACCACCGGCGCGAGTCACCAGGGCCGCTCGGTAGGAGCTCTGCCCCGCCCGAACGCCGCGAACCAGCACCCGAACGCCCATCGCTTCAATGCGGGCGCACACGAACGGGGGCGCCCAGGCGGCGTCCGACCGGCCCGAGAGCAGCTCCTTCGCCAGCGCGTCGTAGGTCTCCGGCGTCACCACCTGCACCTGTCGCTTGAGTGAACGCGTCAGGTGGACTCCGAGCTGATCGGCAAAGCGGCGGGTCTCCTCTTTGCCCAGCGACGGCGGCAGCGCGAAGCGAATGAAGTCGCGGTGGGGAGGCGGCGCCGGTCGCGAGGGACGCGGCGGACGTGGCGCAGACGGAACGGGAACGTCAAACGGCATGGGGCCTCCCGGGAATCGACGGCGGCAACAACATCAAGTCGAACGCAGAACCTTCGGACGACGTTTCCTCTGGTGCTTCCCACAGGCGTCGATCGAGCAGGTGGGTGGTCTTCAGGTTTCCCATCGCGCCGAACAGGCTGGAACGCACGTGAGGAATCTCCCGCTCCAGCTCCTCTACCAGGCGCCGCACGCGCTTTCGCTTCAGCTGTTCCTGCGAGCCGCACAGGTCGCACGGAATGATGGGAAAGGCCATGGCCTCGGCGAATTGCGCAATCGCCGCCTCGTCGGTCGCGCACAGCGGGCGAATGACCGTGTTCCGCCCGTCGTTGGACCGCAAGACGGGGGGCATCGACGCCAGGGCGCCGGCGTAGAGCAGGTTGAGCAGCATGGTGTGAATGAGGTCGTCCTTGTGGTGGCCGAGCGCAATCTTGCTGCACCCCAATTCGACCGCCGCGTTGTAGAGAATTCCGCGGCGCAGTCGCGAACACAGCGAGCACTGCGTTTGCCCCGGCTTGAGCTTCTCTTTCACCACGCTGAACGTGTCTTCCTTCAGCATGCGGTACGGGTAGCCGTTCGCCTGCAGCCAGCCTTCGAGCTTGTCGGCGGGAAACCCCGGGTGCCCCTGGTCCAGGTTCACCGCCAGAAGCTCAAACTTCACCGGCGCGCGGCGCTGCAGTTCCCGGAGCAGGTGCAGCATGGTGTACGAGTCTTTGCCGCCGGAGAGGCACACCATCACCCGGTCGCCCTCGGCGATCATCCCCCACTCCACCACGGCCTTGCCGACCGTAGACAAGAGGGACTTCTCGAGCTGCGCGATGGTGCTCACGTCGCGGGCCTCTACCGCAACACTGCACGCTTGGCGAGGGCACCCGGTTCGAGTTACGTGCCCCCATGCCCGTCGCCACCCGCACCTTCGACGTCCACCACGCCGAGGGGGTTGAGAAGACCCGCGCGACCCTGGCGCCGCTCCAGGAATTCTCGGTCGACCTCGAGGCCGACGCGCTGCACGCGTTTTCGCCGCGGCTCTGCTTCGTCCAGATCGGAACTGACGAAGACATCTTTCTCTTCGACACCCTCATTCCCGAAGTGACGCTGAGCCCGCTGAAAGAACTCTTCGCCGACCCCGCTCGCACGAAGTTCATTCACGCTGCGATGGGCGATCTGCAGTTCCTCGCCGAAGTCGGCGTTCGGGTGCAGGGGCTGTTCGACACCCACCGCGCCGCCACGCTCCTGGGGTTGCCCAGGGTGGGGTTGGCCGACCTGGTGGAGCAGGCCTGCGGCGTGAGGCTGGCCAAAGCGCACCAGCAAGATGACTTCTCCATTCGCCCGCTCCCCGACAACATGCGGGAGTACATCGCCGACGACGTCCGCTACCTCACCGAGGTGGGGCGCCGGGTGAAAGCCCAGTGCGTGGAGAAGGACATTCTGGAGGAAGTCGAGCTCGACTGTCGCCGCATGGCCGACGAGGCGCTCGAGCGGCCCGCGACGGGGGCGGACTTTCGCCCGAAGATTCCACGAAACGGCCTGTCGCCAGAACGCCTGCGGGTGGTGGAGGCGGTGTGCTGGGCCATGCACGAGAAGCGCCTGGCGTGGGCCAAGGCCGAAGACATTCCCATGGGGCGCATGGTCTCCAACGCGGCCGTGGTGGCGATGGCCATGAGCCAGCCCACCACCCTGCAAGCCCTGCAGCGCTGCGAAGGCATTCGGCGGGGGTTCGTCAAAACCCACGGCGAGCTCGCCCTGGCCACCATCGCCGGGGTGCTGGAGCAGGCCAAAGCCGGCACACTGCCGCCGAGCCGCGAAGCGCCCCGCAAGGACTCGCGGGAGCGGAAGCGGAGCGACGTGCTGGTCGAGTTTCGAAATGAGGCGGCCAAAGCGCGCGGCATTACGGGGTCCGCCGTGCTGCCCAACGCGCTGGTGGAAGAGCTGGCCAGCCGGCCGCCCGAGTCCGTCGACGCGCTCAGGGCGTTTCCGTACTTCGGCGAGAAACGTATTCGCCTCTACGGCCAGGCCCTGGTGAAGCTGCTGGCGAACTACCGCTGAGGCCCGCGGTCCTCGCGCGCCTCGGTCATGTCGTCGGCCACGCCCAGAACGACCAGCTCGCCGTCTGACGCGGGCGCGATGGCGGGAAAGGAATTGAAGGGGGAGCTGCAGCGAGGACACGCCGCCGCGTCGCGATCGCCTTTGGCCGTGCAGCTGGGGCAGCGCTGCACGCTCGACTTCTTCTTCATCGACGAGATCCACTGCCGGGCTTCGTGCCACTGCTCAGACGGTGGCACCTCGGCGGAGTGGGTCTGCGACGCGAGCACCAGCGCCGCTTCAGCGCGAAAGAACTGGAGCGCCTCGGCGTAGCAGAGCGCCAGCAGGACATAGGTCGTCTCCAGGTTGTCCGCGCCGCCCGGCTTCGTCGCCTCGCGGAGCGCGGCGCGGAGAAACAGGTCGCGCTTGTTGATGTCGGGTTCAGCCGCGGCGCGGGCCAGCAGGTCGTCGAAGAGCGGTTCTCGAAACGCGGGCACTGCCCGAAGCGTAGCAGACCGCTCCGCCAGACTGGGCTCTCCACTGGGCGCAGGAGCTACAGCGGTGAGTCCAGGAAGCCCGGCCGCAGGTCGGTCACCTGCCCCCACCCGAGTGAGAACCGGTCGAGGCCCGGCTGCGCCTGCGCGCCAAGGACGAAACCGAAGTCGAGACGAATTGTCTCGCGGTTGAACTGGGGAATCAGAATTCGGGCGCCCAGCCCGAACGTGTGGACGGGACTGGGCGTGGTGTCGAAGGCAGACCCCATGTCGTAGAAGAGCACGAAGCCCACGTGCACCGTCTCAATCACGATTGGCCGGGTGCGGTACTCCAGGTTCAAGAGCAGGGTGTTTCGGCCCGAGATGGACGCGACGTCGGCGCCGCGCAGCCCGTTGTCGCCGCCGAGCGTGAGCTGGCGGTGGTTCAAGTCCTGGTCGATCAGGTCCACGATGAAGCGGCCCACCAGCCGCCCGCCACCAATCGGAGGGCTGACTTCGAGCAGTTGGCCCACCACCCGCCGGTTGAAGAAGCCCGCCAGGGGGATGAACCGCGTCACGCCGGCCACCGCGGCTTCGAGGAAGTTGTCGTCAAAGACCCAGCGGTACCTCGCCGCCGCCCCTGTCACCAGGTAGCGCGTGGGCGACACGGTGGGAATCGCCCAGCGCGCCCCCAGAAAGAACCGCGGGCCGACCTGGTAGTCCTCGGAGAGCGAGAAGGTGTCGAGGTTGTGGAAGACCCGATACTCCGCGGTGAAGAAGGTGGCGCGCGCGACGAGGTAGGTCGCCGTTTCCGAGCGCGGCAGGTAGTTGGCCTGAAACCACGCGGCCTGTTCGTCGTTCAAGTTGGAGGCCCGAGGCACCGTGTAGCGATAGTCGTAGGCGCCGATGCCGGCCGTCACATTCGTCTTGTTTGACTGGCCGAAGCTGCGCGTGACGTTCGCTTCGGTGGCCAGGGTGTGCACGTTGTATTGGTACGGCACGGTGGCGGTGGGCGCCTCCGCGTCAGGGTACGGCAAGAGCCTCAAGGCGTTGCCGCGGTACGCGCGGGCCCGGGAGCTGCCGAGAGAACCGGAGATTCCATAGGCCCACTCCTGGTCCAGCGAGAGGAGCGATTTGGCGACGGCGACCGACACCGCCCCGCCTTCGAACGCGCCGGTGCTCCGATTCAGAATCATCGCCGCGCTCTCCGACACGCCGATGGCGGAGCCGAAGAGGCGACGTTCGCTGAAGGTTTGACCGAGGCTGAAGGTCGAGCGCTGCAGGTCGAAGTCAATCGAGACCGCCTGCCCGAGGCCGAGGAAGTTGGCCTCGATCAGCTCCAACTGCAGGTACTGCAGTGCGCCCCCCGCGACGAGGAAGTCGTTGTTGAGGCGAAGGCTCCATTTGTCTTTGGTGACGATGAGGAGCGAGTACGTGTCCTCCCGGCTGCCCTTCACCGGAACGACCCGCGCGGCCGTCAGAATGAAGAGCCCGCGCAGGTTGCGCTCGGTCTCTTCGAGCTTCTTCTGATCAAACACCTGGCCTTCGCGGAGCAGCACCTCGCGGCGCACCACCTGCTCCTGGGTTCGCCAGTGAAACATGTTCAGAAAGAGGGGGAAGAGGTCATCTTCGCCAAACACGTCTTCACGAACGATGAGCACCTGCTCGAGCGTCTTGCCCTCAGGGTGCTCCTCGCGCGTGGCACCGACCTGGGCCAGCGCGAGCGACACGCGTCGCGACTCAAAATCATCCTCGGCCGACGGCTCGGTCGGCGAGGCAGCAGCGAGCGTCAGAAGTGCAGCGAGCGCGGTCAGCAACGCGCGCCGAGGCTAGCAGAGCCCCCGGAACGACGAAGCCCGCGGTGCTACAAACGCTTCGTATCCGCCGCGGGAGCCGCGGGCTTGCTCGCCCCCTGCGACAGGGCGGTCAAGGCGTCGGCCAGCCGCTGCATGTCGTCCAGGCTCTTGGAGGTCCAGTCGAAGTCGTCAGCGCCATTGGAGTGAATGAGCTTCACCCGGTACCAGTCGCCCGACTGCTCAAGCACAATCTCTTTGACGTGGTCGAGTCGCGCCACCGCGTTGCCAACGCCCTGCCCGGTGCACGCGAACTGCACCACCAGCATCTTGGCCTGGAAGGACGGCTGGGCAATGCACCCGCCGACGGTGTTGGCGAGCAAGATGCTCTTCACTTCCGCCACCGGGTCCGAGATGCGCGCGGGCGCGGGGGTGTAGGCGATGGGCTGAATGGTGGCGCACCCGACGAACGAGGCGAGCACGACAGGGGCGAGGCGGCGCGTGAGGTTCATGCCGGGGCTCCTAGCGCACTCTGCGCGTCGCCGGCACCCAGACGTCTTCACCCGTCCGTGCCCTGCGTCAGTCTGCGTTCGAAACGTCGACCATCGACGCATCGCGCGAGGCGGGCAGCGACGCAGCGTCGACCGGACTGCGCGGCTTGATTTCCGAGTCGTCTCACCCACCGTGCGCCAGCGCACCTCCGTGTGAGACGGTCAACCACCCTGGCGCATGCCGGAGGCACCGGGCCAACCACCCGGCCTGGCAGAACACTGCGCGCCGACGTCGCCCCGTTCCCGAGTCAATCAACAGCGCTAATACACACACGCGAATACGGACTGTTGTCTTATTGATGCACGGGGTTCAATCTGGGCGTCGGTGTCAGGTCACTTCAACCAGGGGAGCCCGTGCGCGCTCGAGCGGCTCACAGCGCAATCGTCGTGGCCTTCGCCGCGGTGCTGCTGTCGGGCTGCGGTTGCGGCCCCCCGGTAGTCGCGGGAACACCGGACGCGTGGGTTGACGCCTCGGTGCCTGAGGTCGATGCCGGTGTTGGCGTCGACGCGGGAGCGCCTGACGCCGGCACGCCGCCCCCGGTTACGTGCAGTTCCTGCCACGGGGGCGCCCGCAACGCCGCGCCCCCGCGCGACGTATTGGGGAGAACCGAGCCAGGCTTGCCCAGCATCGGCGCCCACCAGGCGCACCTCGGGGCGTCGCTATGGCACCGCGACGTCCGGTGCGAAGACTGTCACGTCGTGCCGGCTGAGGTGGACGACCCGGGTCACGTCGACCCTTCGCCGGCGGAGCTCACCTGGAGCAGCGTCGCCACGGCGGGCGGCGTCATTTCGACGTACGACGGCGGCACCTGCACCACCTACTGCCACGGCCCGAGCCTGAGCGGCGGTCTGCTCACCCAGCCGGATTGGACTCGCGGCGACTCCACGCAGGCCTACTGCGGAGACTGCCACGGAATTCCCCCGCCTCCGCCACACCCCCAGAACGTTGGCGCGGATTGCTCCACCTGCCATCCCAACGCGAAGGCGGGCCTCGGCTTCGCCCAGCCACAGCGCCACATCGATGGCGTACTGGACGTGAACGTCACCTGCACCACGTGTCATGGCAGCAATGACAACCCGGCCCCTCCGACCGACGTGCTCGGGCGCACCTCCACGAGCCTGCGAACGGTCGGCGCGCATCGCGCCCATCTGGGCCCGTCGAACTGGCACATGGAAATCAAGTGCAACGACTGTCACCAGGTTCCAACCCGGGTTGATGACCCTGGGCACCTCGGGCCGGGGCCGGCCGAACTCACCTGGAGTTCACATGCGACCGCCCGGGGCGCCAACCCGACCTTCAACGGCGCGACCTGCTCCGGCGTGTATTGCCACGGTGCCACAATCTCCGGAGGGAGCAACAAGGCGCCGACATGGACCAACGTCGGCGGCGCGGACGCGGCGTGCGGGACCTGTCACAGCCTGCCGCCGCTCAGCTTCCCCCACCTGGCGTCGATGACGCTGGCGGACTGTGGCTCTTGCCATGGTGCCGTCTTCAGCACCTCGGCGCAGTGGGTCAACCCGTCGCTCCACATCAATGGCCTCGTGGAGGTGACCGGCGGTGCGTGCGGAAGCTGCCACGACCTCCCGCCCGCGACCGGCGCGCACCTCAAGCACGCGGGCCTCGCCACCAGCGTCTACGGGGGGCTCGAGACGGCCGCCAATCAACCCAACCCGACCGGCTACGCCTTCGGGTGTGCCTTCTGCCACCCGCTCAATCCCGCGAAGCACATGAACGGTGGCCTCGCCGAAATCGAGCTCTACAACCCGAGCGCTCCCGCCGGCTCTCTGAAGGCGCGGTCGCCCGGCGCCACCTACACCCCGGGCACCACCGTCTTCACGGACAACAAAGGAAAGACGTACACGGAAGGAACGTGCGCCAACGTCTACTGTCACTCCGGGCCGAGCTTCAGCACGCCAGGGGCGGTTCCGGTGCCAGGCGTCGACTTCTCGTGGTCGGCCTACCCCATCAACTACCCGTCGTTCTCCGTCGTCACCGGCCGTACCTACAGCACCCCGAATTGGGGTGGTGGAGCGCTGACCTGTACCGGGTGTCATGCTGTGCCGCTGCGCACGCTCGAACCAACGGTCCACGCGGCGACCGGGCAGAGCCACTCGTGGATTGACGCCAGCGGCGCCGAAAGCGGCCACGCCTGGAATCACGGCTTCGCGCCGCTGTCGTGTCGCACCTGCCACCAGCAGACCGTCACGGTGGCCAACGCGACCTCGAGAACCACCGGCGGCGTCTCGGTGTTCAGCGACGTTCCGATTTCGGGCTTCGGTTTCCACGTCAACGGAAACCCCGACGTGGCCTTCGACAAGGTCAATCCAGTCCAGTACCGCTCGTCGCTGACGCTCGCCGCTGCGACGTACTCGCAGGCGACGGCCACGTGCTCCAACGTCTCCTGCCACCTGAATCAGTCCGCCGTGAAGAACGGAACGCCATTTCGCTCAACCTCGGTGACCACCGAATGCAACGTCTGCCACCAATTCTAAGCGCCGCCCTGTTGCTGATGGGCACCGGGGCGGCCGCCGGCGCGGGCGACGTGGTGTATCAACAGACGGCGCACGGAAACTCGACCACCGGAGTGAACCGGGTCGGCGCCATTCCCACGGGTCACTGCGCGCAGTGCCACGCGACCCGAACCCTTCCGCTCTCGATTCCCAACATGCTGTTCGCGCCCAACGACAACGGGCTGTGCGTCGCCTGCCACGGCGGCGTCGGGAAATCAGCGTATCTCGGCCCCGCGGCCTACACGGCCACCGCTCACTGGACGTCGATGAAGATGCTGTGGCCCGGCCCCGTACCGGCGGCCCGCCCGATCAGCGATCAGGGCAAGTGTCTCAACTGTCACACGCCCCATGGAAAGAAGGACGGACAGGGGCTCGTTCCCGACCTCGGCTACGTGCGTGAAGAGGCGCTGTGCCTCGCGTGTCACGACAGCAACGGCCCCGCGTCGAGCAACATCTCGGCCGAGTTGGCCAAGGCAAGCTCACATCCCGTCACCACCATCGTGGGGAAGCACACCTCCACCGAGTCGACCGCCGGCAGCACGTACGCAGCGCCCAATCGCCACGCGGAGTGCGTCGATTGCCACAACCCCCACGCCGCGACCGGAACCGCCAAACTCGCGGGCGTGCCTCGCGTCGCGGTCACCAACGGAGCGGCGGGGTCCACGCCCACTTTCACGCTCCGGCCGGCATCTGACCCGACCGCGGTGACAGAGCACGAGCTCTGTTTCAAGTGTCATTCTGCGTACACCACGCTGCCGGCGGGGCGGACTGACAAGGCGGTTGAGCTCAACCCGGCGAACGAGTCATTCCACCCCATCGAAGGCCCGGGAAAGAACACGACGGCGGCGATGGCCGCGAGCCTCCTGGGCGGCACGGGAAGCCCGAAGCTCACCCCCACGAGCGTGATTACCTGCTCTGACTGCCACAACTCCGAGGCCATCCCACTGACGGTCTCCACGGTCAGCGCCTACACCGGCGCCGCGCCCTCCGGGCCTCACGGCTCGAACGCCGCCGCCGGCAGCACGGTGCTCTCGGCCGCGCTGCTTCGGGCGAGCTACCGCGTCAGCCCGAAGAGCGGCGGAGGCTACGTGCCGACGGAGTCGACGTTGTGCTTCATCTGCCACGCGTCCGGTCCGTTTGCGGACAACAGCAAGAACTCACGCTCCGACACGAACTTCAGACTGCACGGGTTTCACATGGGCAAGGGCACGCTGTGCGCCGAGTGCCACAGCACCACCCATGGCAATCGCCTCGCCCCCTGGGCGAGCAATCGCACGTATTCCCGGCTCGTGAGCTTCAGCGCCAACGTCAAGGGCACCGGTGGGGCGGCCACCGAGCCCGCGTGGACATTGTCCACCCGGCGCTGCACCCTCAGCTGCCACGGCATGAACCACAGCGGCGAGGGCTACTGATGATGCGCCCGCTCCTCGCTGTGGTCTGTTCCGTCGGTCTGCTTGCGTGCGGAAACGCACGGCCGTCGTCGTACCCGACGCACTGTCCAGACTGGCAGAACGACATCGCGGCGCTCACCGCCGAAACATGCACCGGGTGTCACAACTCGGCCCGGACCGAAGGGTCCTACCGGACCGAGACCTACTTCGCGTCGGTGAGTCCTCGCGACGATGGAACGCCTCGCCTCATCCCAGGCGATGCGGACGGCTCGCTGCTGATACGAGCCGCGATGGGCGAGCTCCCAGGACACGGGGAGGTGAGCCCATCCACCCTTCGAACGCTGCGCCGCTGGGTGGAGTGTCGCGCGCCGTCTCGACACTTTGCCTTTCACCTCCCGGGCTGGAGCACGCCGGGCGACGGCGAACAGTTTCATGGCGTCGCGCTTCGCGCCCTGGCGTACGACACCCAGACGTGCACCCAGTGCCACGGCGATGACCTCGACGGCGGCGCCGCTCACATCGCGTGCACCAGCTGCCACGTCGAGGGCCCGCAATCCTGCTCCACCTGCCACGGCGACGACACATCAGCCGCGCCGCCGAGAAGCGTCGGCGGCGTGCGAAGCCCCCAAGCGATTGAGGTGGGAGCGCATCGCGTGCACCTGCGCGACAGCTCGCTCCACAAGGCGTACGGCTGCGAGGTCTGCCACGTCACGCCCAAAGCCCCGGGCGACGAAGGCCATTACCAGAACGGCGGGGCGCTCGACCCATCGCCCGCAGAGGTCGTCATTCTCGGCGCCGGAGGAAAGGCCGCCCATTTCGATCGCGCGGACGTCACCTGCGAGAACTCGGCCTGCCACGCCCCGTCAGTCGACTCGAACGCGAGCCGTCAGAACCCCAGATGGACGGCCCTGGGCCGCGGCGACGCTGATTGCGGCACGTGCCACGGCTTGCCGCCGTCAAGCCACGTCGACAACCGGTGTGAAGGCTGCCACGCGAAGGTCTACCGAGATGGCCACATCGTCGCGCCAGACTTGCACGCGAATGGCACCGTCGAGGTGGGCGATGGCTCTGGCGCCTGCACCAGCTGCCACGGGGACGCCGAGAGCCCAGCGCCGCCACGCGACCTCGAGGGACAAACGGACCCCAAACGCCCCTCCGTGGGAGCGCACCGAGCACACCTCAAGGCGAACCGATTTCGCGGGCCGGTGCCCTGCGCGGAATGCCACCTGGTTCCGACGAAACCCCTCGACCGCGGACACATCGACAGCTCGGCCCCGGCGGAGGTGTTCCCCGACGAGAGCGGTGTCGGCACGCTGGCGCGAACCGACAGCGCAGCCGCGACGTTCAGTCACGGCTCCGCCACGTGCGGGTCGGTCTATTGCCACGGCGGCGGACGCCGCGCGGCCAGAGATACCAGCGTCGGCCTCGTGCGCACGCCGGTCTGGGCAGGGGCTTCAACCGCTCAGGTGTTCTGCGGCTCGTGTCACGGGCTCCCTCCAAAGGACGGCCTGCACACACAACCCCTGGCGCGGACAGAGTGCGTGAAATGTCACGCGGCGTCGGTGACCGGAACCGGGGAGATCCGCTTCGAGACGCTTCCCGACGGCGGAGTGACCAGCACCCACCTCGATGGGCGCGTTCAGCTGGGCGCGAGCCCCTGACGGACCGCAGCGGAGCGCGGGGCCGCCAGCAGGCGTTGGCGCGACTTCAGTTCGCCAGCTTGACCTTGAAGGTGGCCGTGGCGGCCGCGGCCGACGACGCCGTGCGCGGCATCAGGTACGCCTTCGCGGTGTACGTGCCGTTGAGCAGCTCACCCGAACCGTCGCGCAGCTCAAGCGTGTCGGTGAACGTCTTGGATTGACCCGGCTGCAGCGTGAAGTTGGTCAGCGCCGCAATGCAGCTGCGCACCGCAATCGGGTTCAGCACCACCCGGCCGGCGGCATCGCTCAACTCGACGTTGAACTGGCAGCCGCTGGAGAACTGGTACGTCACGCTCGAGGTGCCACGGTTGGTCACCACGTAGGTGAACTTCGCCTCGGCCGCCTTCTCGTTCGACGGGCATGGGGTGGTGATGCAGCGAATGGTGTTCGGCTGCGAGGTGTAGATGGTCTTGTCCGTCGTCACCACCGACGACACGTCGGCCGTCCCGGGCGTGCTGGAGGGAATCGTCTTGCCCGCAACCTTCGCGCTCTTCAGCTTGTAGACCGTGCCGTTGCCCGCGGTGTACGCGATGACGCCAACGCCCGGAGCGAACACCAACCCGGAAATCTCCGGCATGGCGCAGCGCACCGTGGGGCCGCCCTTCACGTTGAAGGTGAACGAGCGCACGCCCGAGAACGTGCCCGCCGGCGTGGTGTAGCTGGACAGCTTTTCGCCCGTCACGTTGTACGTGCCGCACGAGCCGCCAGACGTCTCGTACTGCCAGGTGCCGAGGGTCGAGAAGCGAATCAGCGTCGACCAGCCTTCGGTGGTGAAGCTGTAGGAGTAGAGCGTGGTGCCAGCGGCCGACGCGACGCCGAGCCACTGACCGCCCGGCGTCAGCCCGTCAACGTACGCGTAGGTGCTCTGGTACGTGTCGCTGATGGCAATCTGCCTGGTGGAACCGCTCGAGGAGACGAGGTTCCACGTGTTGCCGTACTGCATGGGAAACCAGGTCGCGACCGCGCTGGTGCTCAGCTCACCCTCGGTGGTCTCGACATCCGTGGCCACAAGGTCACCAGGGACGCCGGTCGACGCCGCGCCAGCACCGCACGCTGAAAGGGCGAGCAGCGAAGCGAACAACGTCGTTCGAAGAGCAGGGGTCATCATTTGGTTCTCCAAGGGCTTACGGGCGGCTGGTGTATGCCCGAATCCTACACGGGGGTCAACGGGGCTGTTCCCGGCTGAACCCCCGCGCGACGGGGGGGCGGGAAGCGGCCCCGGCGGTCAGACGTCGACTTGCATGCCGAGCTCAACCACGCGGCCGGGCGGAATCTGAAAGTACGACGTCGCCGGCAGCGCGTTGCGCGAGACGAAGGCGAACAGCATCTTTCGCCAGCGAGACATTCTGGATTTCCCGGTGGTGAGCAGCGTCTCGCGGCCCAGGTAGTAGCTCGTCGTCGAAGGCTCGCAGACCAGCCCCAGCTTCCGCGCGCGCTTCAAGATGTCGGGCACGTTCGGCGTCTCCATGAACCCGGAGTGCGCGATGAGTCGGAAGAAGCCTTCGCCGAGTTCCTGCACCTCCAGCTTCACATCGAGCGGAACCGTGGGCACATCGGCCGGAATCACGGACAGCAGTACGACCTGCCGGTGGAGCACCTGGTTGTGCTTCAGGTGGTGGAGCAGCACGGGCGGTGTGCCGTCAGGAGAGCCGGACATGAACACCGCGGTGCCCCGGACGCGGTGAATGGGGTTGCCCTTGAACTCTTCCAGCAGCTGCTCGACCGGCATGGTGGTGCCGGTGAACCGCTTACCCAGCTCGGAGCGCCCGCGCTTCCACGTCGTCATCAAGGTGAAGACGCCCACCCCGACGGCGATAGGGAACCAACCGCCGTCGAAGAACTTGAGCAGGTTGGCGCCGAAGAACGCGACGTCGAAGAAGAGGAACATCGCCACCAGTGGCAGCGCCTTCCACGCGCTCCACCCCCAGCTGCGGGTGACGACGAAGTAGTAGACGAGCGAGGTGATGCCCATCGTCCCGGTGACGGCGATGCCGTACGCCGCCGCCAGCGCGCTCGAGGTCTTGAACGCCGCGACCAGCGCCACGCAGGCCACCATCAACCCGGTGTTCATCTCGGGGACGAAGATCTGCCCTTCGGCGTGCTCCGAGGTGTGAACCACCGTCACCCGCGGCCAGTACCCCATCTGCACCGCCTGGCGCGTGAGCGAGAACACCCCGGAAATCAGCGCCTGCGAGGCAATCACCGTCGCGGCGGTGGCGAGCACGACCATGGGGTACAACAGCACGTCCGGCACGATGGCGTAGAACGGGCGCAGGTTCTCCGGCACGGGGCCCTCGAGTGACAGCAGGTACGCCCCCTGACCGAAGTAGTTGAGGAGCAGCGCAGGGAAGACGCACCCGAACCACGCAAAGCGAATGGGCTTGGGACCGAAGTGCCCCATGTCGGCGTACAGCGCCTCGCCGCCGGTGATGCACAACACCACCGCGCCCAACACCAGAAAACCACGGTGGGGATCGGACGTGAGAAACGCCGCGCCATGCATCGGGTTGATGGCGGAAAGAATGTGCGGGAAGCGGACGATTTGCGCCACGCCCAGCGCGGCGATGACGATGAACCACAAGAGCATCACCGGCCCGAAGACGCGGCCGATGCGGTCCGTGCCGCGTTTCTGCACGAGGAACAACCCCACCAGAATGGCGCAGGTGAGTGGCACCACGAACTTCGAGGCCGCGGTGGTCGCGACCTCCAGCCCCTCCACCGCCGAGAGCACCGAGATGGCGGGCGTAATCACGCCGTCGCCGTAGAGCAGGGCCGCGCCGAAGAGCGCCGCCAGAATCACCGCGCCCTTCAGCCTGGTGGAGTAGGCGTCGAGCTTCTGCGGAATCAGCGAGAGGAGCGCGAAGATGCCGCCTTCGCCCTTGTTGTCCGCGCGCAGAATGAACACCAGGTACTTCACGGAGACCACCACCGTGAGCGACCAGAAGAACAGCGAGAGGACGCCCAGCACGTTCGCTTCTGTGGGGGCCACGCCGTGCTGCCCGGTGAAGCACTCCTTCACCGCGTAGATGGGGCTGGTGCCGATGTCGCCATACACCACGCCAAGCGCGGAAAAGGCGACGGGGAGCAACGGCCCGGTGTGCCGGCGGGGAATGCCCCACCGCCCCGTCTGCAGCTCGGGAGGGACGCCGGGCGCACCCGGAGGAGCGCTGTCGTTCTTGACTGCGTTTGGTTCTGCGTCGGCCACGCCGCCATTTCTCTTAGCAACGTTTTTTCGGGCCGGGTGTATTTCCACCGTCCGATGCGGGTCCTTGTCCTTGCACTGACAGTTCTTCTGTGGTCATGCGCGCGCGCCCCGGCCACCCCCTCGGCCCTTGGCGGAGCCGCGCCGCTCGCGCTCCCCGCCGTCTCCTGGACGCCGACCGAGCGGCAACATCACGTCTTGAATCGCATGGCCTTCGGGCCCAGCCCCGCCGACCTGGCGGCGATTGAAGCCACAGGGCTGGAGCGCTGGATGGCCGAGCAACTCGAACCCGGGGTCGACCCGGCGGTGGAAGGCGCGATCCGCGACGCCTACCCAACGCTGCAGATGTCCATCAAGACCGCGTACGACACCCACCTGCCCCAGGAGCAGCGCCTCAAGCAGCTGGGAATTCCCAAAGACACGCCCAGGGAAATGACGAAGGACCTGGTCGCCAAAGAGGACCTGCCCCGACAGCTCACGTTCGAGCTGTCATCGGCCAAGCTCTACCGGGCCACGAACTCGAAGCGACAGTTCGAGGAGGTCATCGTCGACTTCTGGTTCAACCACTTCAACGTCTCGGCCGACAAAGGGCGCAGTCGGTGGATGGTGGGCCCGTTCGAACGCGACGCCATTCGCCCCCACGTGTTTGGGACGTTTCGCCAACTCCTCGGCGCCACCGCCCACCACCCGGCGATGCTCTTCTACCTGGACAACTGGCTGTCGACGAAAGACGGGCTCGACCTGTCGTTCCTGAAGAAGAAGGACCGACCCAAAGGCGATCAGACCACCTTCGGCCTCAACGAGAACTACGCGCGCGAATTGCTCGAACTCCACACCGTGGGGGTGAACGCCGGCTACACCCAGAGTGACGTGCGAGAAGCGGCGCGGGCGCTGACCGGGTGGTCGATTCAGAACCGCGAGAAGGAACCCGACTTCGGGCAGTTCATCTATCGACCGCTCGCGCACGACGACGGTGAGAAGCGCATCTTCGGGCTGACCCTGCCGCCGGGCGGCGGCGCCAGCGATGGAGAGCAGCTCCTCGACTCCCTGGCGTCACATCCCGCCACGGCCCATTCCCTCGCCACCAAGCTCTGTCGCCGCTTCATTGGAGACACGGCGTCCGCGGCGGCCATCGCGCGGGTGGAGGCGGCGTTCAAGGACTCCCGGGGCGACCTCCGGGTCGTCTACCGCACGCTCTTTTCGTCGCCGGAGTTCTGGTCGGCCGACGCGCTGGGCGCGCAGATCAAGACGCCGCTCGAGTTCCTCGTCTCGGCGCTGCGAGGAGTGGGAACCGTGTCCAGCATCGCCCCTGACCTCCTGCGCGCCCTCGAGGCGCTGGGGCAGCCGCTCTACCGCTGCCAGCCCCCCACCGGGTACTCAGACGCCGCGAGCACCTGGACCAACGCCGGTGGTCTGCTGACGCGCATCAACGTGGGGTTGAAGCTGTTGTCGGGCCGCGTGCCCGGCGTGGCGCTGCGCGTGCCCAGAAAGACCGCGTCGACTCCGGACGAGACCATCGACATCGTCGCCCAGGCGCTGTTCGGGGCCCCGCCCTCCCCCGCCACCCGAAGCGTGGTCCTCAAGGCGCTCGCGCCGGCCGACGTGGACACCGCGCCCGCCGACGGTGAGACCCGACCTGTCGATGCCAGATTCGTGGCGGGGCTCTTGTTGGGCTCGCCGGAGTTTCAAAAACAATGAACCGGCGCGAGCTGCTCCTGCGGTTGGGCGTTCTCACCGGCGCGTTCAGCACCGGCCTGTTCAAGACCGGCGCAGCGTTCGGCGCCCCGGGTCGGCACAAGGCGTTGGTGGTGCTGTTTCTTCGCGGGGGCGTCGATGGCTTGTCCATGGTGCCCCCGCTGTTCGACGAGGCCTACGCGGCCCTGAGGCCCACCACGCGACTTCTGCCCCCGGGGTCACCTGCCAACGACGCGGCGGTGCCGCTCGACGGCCGGTTTGGCCTTCACCCCCGGTTGAAGGCGCTGGAGGCCTTGTTTGCGAACAAGCGCCTCGCCTTCTTTCACGCCGTCGGTCAGACGCGGGCGACTCGAAGCCATTTCGACGCGCAGGATTTTCTGGAGTCCGGTGCCGCGGGTCAACGCGCAGGGTCGGGGGTGCTCAACCGAGCCGCCCAGGCGCTGGGGGCGAGCGAGCCGCTGGCCGCGGTCGCGCTGCAGAGCACGCTGCCATACTCGCTGCAGGGAGAGGCGGCGGCAGCGGCGTTCCCCTCGCTCAAGGTGTTGCGCGTGGGGGGAACCGCCTCGTCCGTGGTGGCGAGCCGGTTTGAGGACCTCTACGCGTCGGCGGTCGACGCCGCGCTGCGGAAGACGGCGGCCGGCGCGTTCGATGTGATGGGCTCTCTCGAGAAATCGGGCGCGTTCGAAGCGCCCCCTCGGAACGGCGCCACCTACCCCACCTCGCCGCTGGGGCAGCGCCTCCAGGACATCGCGCGGCTTTTGCACGCGGACGTCGGGTTGCGAATCGCCGCCACCGAGACCGGCGGCTTCGACACGCACGTGGTGCAGGGGGCCGGCACGGGTTCGCTCGCCGGCCGACTGGAAGACCTGGGGAACTCACTGGCGGCGTTCGCCGCCGACCTCGGAGATCGCCTCGACGACGTGTGTCTGCTCACGCTGACCGAGTTCGGCCGCACCGCGAAGGAAAATGGAAATCGGGGAACCGACCACGGCACCGCGTCGGCCATGCTGGCGATGGGCGGTGGCCTCACGGGCGGACGGGTGGTCGCCGACTGGCCGGGGCTGGCCAGGGACCAACAACACGAACAGCGCGACCTCAAGGTCACCACCGACGTGCGCGAGGTGTTGTGCGAGGCGCTCGAGCGGCACCTGGAGATTCCGCGCGCTGAGTCCCTCTTCGTCGACTTCGAACGGAGCTCGCGCCGCCGCATGTTCGACGCGTAGTGGGGCGACGACTCGGCGCCGCTTGATGGAGCTGTTGCCACCACGCCTCAGGGCGAACGCGCGGATGGAACGCCGAGGCCGTTGAGCTACACGCTGGACGTGGGTTCATTCGAGAGGCAAAGCACGTGCTGAGAATCCTGAGCACCTGGGGGCTGCTTGCGGTGGGACTTGTTTCAGTTCCAGCCCTGGCCGTGGACACGCGTCAGAACGACGGCGCATTCCCGGTGGACACGATGGACGACGTACTGCTCGACGAAACTCCAGTGTCGCTCTCACTGGAGTTCGGCCCCGGAGTCTTCGTCCCGAGCCTGCCTCGATACACCTACCCGGGCCCGCCGTTTCTCGAAGGCCCCGCCGCCACCGTCAACCTTTCAGCCGGCCGCTGGGTCAATCGACACCTGTGCCTCACAGGGGAACTCTCGATTTCGACCGCGTTCGGCTTTCGGCTGGGCGCCGACCTCACGGTCGGTGCGAACCTCTTCTGGAACGTCGCCATCTTGTTCGACGGCTCCGAGGCCGGCATGTCGCGGCTGGAACTGGGGCCTGACCTGAGCTTCGCCGCGGGGGCGGAGGTCGTCGAGGGAAGCGGGGGCCACGCGCTGCTCCAGGCGGGCGGCGGCCTCGTGGGGCGCTACCGCGTCTCTCCACACCTCGCGCTTGGCGCCCGGGCGCGAACCTGGGTTCCAATCGTCGGCAGCGGGAGCTGGCCGCTCAACCTTCTGTTGTCCATCGAATGGCTGATCTGAAAACGACCGGCGCCAGTCCAACGAAAGGAAACACATGCACGCCCACCGATTCACCCCGGCCGTCCTCGGCCTGCTCGCCCTCGCGCTCGTCGGCTGCGGACCACCGGTCACGAACCAGCGCAAGCTGATCGCCAACGCGTTCCAGAAGTTTTCATCGTTCAAAGAAATGCCCACCTCGGCGCGCGTCTGGTTGACCAACCAGGACGACAACGAGTGCAACTACCCTCCGACGTCCAATGGGGCACCCGGCGCGCTGATTTCAGTTTCGGGCCACGTCAATTCCGCCCCGATGACGCCGTACGACGCCGTCACCTACGAAATCTTCTCCAACGTCATCACCGACAAAAAATGGGGCCAACTGATTGAGGCCCATCGGCACAACTACGCCACCGACTTGAAGGCGCAGACCCGTCGCAGCGTAGAGATGGGAACCAAAGACGCGCCGCGGACGACGATGTCCAGCGAGGACCTCTGCATGCTCGACGAGGCGAAGAAACGGAACGCCGACTACGTGCTCGTCTACCAGGTGCTCAATAACTACGGCAGCGTGCTGTTCATGAACCTTCGACTGTCCAACGCGCACACGGGAATCGTGGAGCTGGCCAAGACGCTGCGCTCCGACAACCGCGCCGTCTCGGACATCAGCTACTGAGGCGGGCGAGGGAAGGCCGACGCGTTCCAGTGCTATCGTTCATTCCACGTGGTCATCGCCCGAGCGCCCAGATCAGCCAACGCCCCGCGGTTCACCGCCGCTGAAGCGAAGCGTTTCATCGCCGAGGCGCGAAAGAACGGCGTCGAAGTCGAACAGGGGCGAACGCTGCGAGCGCGCCTCGAGGCCCACCCCGACCAATTCGCTCCCGCCGCGCGCAAAGCGTTGAGCGCGTTCTTCGCGGAAGAATTGGCGCAGCTCTCGCGCTCCGCCCCGGTGAAGCTCAACGACACGCAAGGCCACCTGGCCGACCCCGCGGGCGTCTTCGGTCAGTCCATCAGCTACGCCCCGGTCGACGGCCAGGCCTTCATCGGCGGCGCCCGGGCCACCGACGTGGCGCAGGGGCAGTTGGGGGACTGCTTCTTCCTCGCGGCCCTCTCGTCCATGGCGGCCCAGCACCCGGAACTGGTCGAGAAGAACCTCACCGACAACCACGACGGCACCTACACCGTGCGCCTCTTCCAGAAAGGCGCTCTCGGCATGTTCCAGCACCTCGACGTGAAGGTCGACGGCGACCTCGCCGTTCGAAACCAGGGGCTGGTGTACGCCCACGGCACCAACGTGAAAGAGCTCTGGCCAGCGCTGTACGAGAAGGCGTGGGCGGAGGCCTTCGGTCGCACCGGCTACGCCGCGCTCAACTCCGGCGGCGTGGCGTCAGAGGCCATCGAGCGCCTCACCGGCAAGCCTGCCGCGCGCTGGGAGTTGCAGGCCGTCCTCGGTGAGCAGGGGCCGGACAAGATATTCGAGAGCATTCGCCAGGGCCTCGCCAACGGAGACCTGGCCACGGCCAGCACGTTTCAGCCGCGAAGTCCCGAGGCCGCTGGGTACCCCGAGGTGGGGCTGGTCGCCGCGCACGCCTACAGCCTGCTCGGCGTCGGAGAAGCGCACGGCACCCGCTACGTCGAGCTGCGCAACCCGTGGGCGGTCGTCGAGAGCGGTCAGGACCGAAAGGCCGACGGTGTGTTCCGCATGCCGTTCGACGAATTCTGCCGGCGGTTTCAGTATCTGGACTGCACCGTCTGAACGCCGCCTACGGCTTCTTCACGAACGCGAGCGGCGGGCGGTTGTTCCGCCCCTTGCCCGCCGGGTTGATGCCGGTGAGATACAGCGCGGTCGAGTAGATGTGCCCCGGGTCCGTCACGCCTGAGCCCGCGGCCTTGGTGCCGTTCAGCACGCCGGTGACCGGGTTGTAGGCGGGGTCCAATGCGCCGGTGGTGAGGTTGATGGGAATCGCGTCGAGCGTCGACGTCCCCACCCGGCCGTATTGTCGGTTGCCCTGCACGGTGCCGCCGAGAAACGCCGCCGAGTTGGTCCGCCAGTGCTGACAACAGTCCTGGGCCAGAATCGCGGTGTACTTCACGTCGTCGGGGTCGGTGGTGGCGAGGATCGACGCCACGTCGCCCTGAATGGTGCGGCCCATCTCCGACGCCAGCACGATGGTGGTGAGGTCCCAGTACGTCTTGCCGCTGGTTCCGTACTGCGTCGTCTTCAGGCGATTCACCAGCGCCAGAAGCGGGTTCCACAGGTGCTGCTTCATCATCGCCAGCTGATCCGTCTGGCCTTTTGAATTGAGAATCGCCTTCCTGTTGCTGTGCGTGTCGAACCCGCGAATCACCTGGCTCTCGATGAAGAAGCCGCACGAGACGCCCTTCGACATCAGCTCCCAGGTCATCATCGCCTGGGTGTTGGTATTGGGGCTGTCCTTGGACCGAGCCGGGTTGCAGTTGACCGAGCGAGAACTCGTCAGCTCGTCGGCCGCGGTGACGCCGAACTCGGCGCGGAGCGCGGGGTCGGTGAAGAGCAGCGCCGGGTCGATGGTGACCTTGCTGCCCCCGGTGAGCTGCTTGTGAATCTGCACCGCCGAGTCGAACGCGCGCACCGACTCGCCGTCGCGCCCGGAGATGAAGTTCTGGTCGAGGTTGTCGACGAACTTTCGAATGCGCGTCAGCCGCGCGCCCGAGGTGACCCCGGTCAGCGTGGACAAGCGACTGCGCATGTCGGCCGGGGTCTTGCCGTAGACGGTGTGCGCGTGCGGCGGCCCCAGCTTCTCGTAGTAGCCGGTTCCTTCCGGGTAGTTCGCTTCGTCGAGTTCGCCGTCAGACAGCCAGCGGTGCCAGCTCACGTGCGGCAGCGGGTAGTTCGCGCCGTACACTTCGCAGAACGCCTGCATCACCGTGCGCTCGTCGGCGCCGCGCGCGGCCTTGAGCGACGGGCCGCTCGCATACTTTCCGTAGTGGTAGTCGAAGCGGCCGCCGGAGTGGAACGTGTTCCCCGCGTGGGACGAGATGACCGCCATGTCGTCGAGCAGCGAGACGCCCGGCTCGGCGAGGTACCCGTAGGTGATGTTGCCGTGCGTCTTGGGAACGGCGTGCAAGGCGTCGAGCGCGTAGTTCTTGGGCCGGTAGAACTGGCTCGACCAGGCGGGCGTGGGCGCCAGCGTCCCCGCGGGAATGGTGAGCGTGGCGTGGTTGGGGGTGTCGAGGGGACTGAACATCGAATAGCTGTCCCAGCCGCCTTCCATGAACCAGTAGATGAGGAACTGCGGCAGCGGCGCCGACTGGGCGTACGCCTCGGCAAACCCGAGTGACTTCGACGTGCCGGGCACCCCGAAGCGCTTGAACCACCCCAGCCAGTCGAGCACGCCGATGGAACCACCGGCCACTGCGCCCTTGAGGAAGCGACGCCGATTCATGGAGCGCCTCGCTTGAATTCCTTCGACGCGGCGATGGCGCGGGTGATGGCTTTCAAGTCACCTCCAGAGGCGACCTTCAAGTCCCACAGCGCCTTGTAGAGCTCGCGCTCGTCCGTGTCGTGGCGCAGGTCGCGCCCCATCAGCAACTTGAATTGAGTCGAGATCATTCGCCGGATGAACGCTTCCTTCTTCACCGCCCGCGTGGAGAACGATTCGAGGCCGACGCCCTTGTACGGGTAGCCGGCGACGAGGCCCCGGTCGCTGTCATCGATGACCTTCCCGTCTTCGTCCACCGTGCGGTAGGCGCCCGTGTCGTCCCACTTGAGGCGCTGGTGCGCGAGCGGCGTCAGCAGTTGGTGGCAACTGAAGCAGATGCTCTTGGGGTCCACCGTGGAGGCCGCGGTCGCGGTGCCGCGCTGGTCGAACACCTCCGGCGGCACCTCGAACACCATGCCCAGAAACCCTGAGAGCACGCGGGCCGGGTAGTTGTAGTGGGGGAGCCCCGGCTTGGTTTCCAGGTAGCCCTTCATCGTCAGCACGCCCGTCTTTCCGTGCTCAGGGCCTCGGGCGATCTTGGTGAACGACGGGTCGATGGAGTACTCGCCGGTCAGCAGCTCGTCGAACGGCGCTCCGGTGGTGGCGAGGTAGGTCCAAAGCCGCGCGGGCTCATCGGTGCTCAAGGTGCCGCGGCTCTCCAGGCGAAGCCGCATGCGACTGAAGTAGTAGTTCTTGTAGTCCGCCGAGGCGAGGTAGTCGTCCACCACGGAGGCCAGGCCGCTGGAGGCCGACTTGGCCAGCTCGGCGGTGGTCGGAGGCCGGCCGGCCAACTGCTGCGCCACGGCCACCGTGAGCAGCGAGGTCTTGGTGGGGGCATCGGCCGTGTCGAACGCGGGCGGCAGCGTGAACAAGAAGTCGGGGCTGCGGATCAGGGCCTCGCACACGCCAGACCACGCGTTGGCGGTGGTGCCCAGCGCCGCCAGGTCCTTGAGCAGCAGATACGCGTCGTCTTTCTCCTGGGCGCTCGGCTGTCGGTAGAGCATTCGCTGGTAGAGCGTCGCCAGCTGCGTCTTGGCCAGGGTCTGGCGCGTGGTGCCGGTGCCGGTGCCCAGCGGCCCCACCACCTGAAACCGGTCGATGTAGATGTTCCGGTCGCCGCCGGCGAGCACCGGGTCGGCGCCGTTGTTGATGTACTCGATGCTGGCGGTGCTCGCGCCCGTGTTGGCCACGGTGAGCGTCGTGGCCTGGTCTTCGTACACGCCGCCGTCGGAGAACTGCAGCGGCGAGGCGCTCACCACCGTGCCGATGGCCACCGAAACCTTCGGGCCGTTGCCGCCGTTGTCGTTCCACGCCTTGGCGCGCACGACAATTTGGTACTGGCCCGGGGCGGGCACGTCGAAGTTCTGGGAGAGCTTGCAGTTGTTGTAGCAGAGCCACCCCGCGGGATTGTTGGAGGCGTTGGCCACCCCCGTCGCAGGAGACAGAATCGACGCTTCCGCCTCGAACGTGCGCGTGCTCGACGCCGGCACGTCGAGGATGGGCGTCGCGAAGTCAAACCCGGCGAACGGCCCCGTCTTGGCGGCCGCGGCCTTCCCGCACACATCCGGGGCCAGGTCGTCCAGCCCGAGGAGAAAGTCCGCCGTGGCCGCACGCGCCTCGGTGAACCCGGTGACAAAATTCGCACCGCCGAACAACTCGATGTGTTGCGCGAACTGGTCCACGCCGCCGTCGCGAACCCAGTCGTCGTTGAACACCGCCTTCACCTTCGACTTGAGCTGCAGGTAGTTGATGAAGCTGTTGTCGTAGTTGGCCAGGGGCAGCCCCTGGTACGGCGAGAGCAACTCGGGCGGAAACTGCTCATCGGGGGGGACCACCACGTTGGCGTCCAGGGCTCGAACCATGCACGCCACTTTGGCCGCCGCCTCGATGTCCGCCACGCTCCAGCCGGGCAGCCCTTTGGGCATCTTCGCCATCGAGTCAGTGGAGTTGAGCCGAGCCACCAGCGAGCCCGGCTCGTCCTTGAAGTAGCCGGAGGAACGGGCGCGGTAGAAGGTGTCACTCGCGCTGGGCGTGACCACGAACAGCCGGCCCGAACCCGTGCCGTGGCAGCTGATGCAGCCCTGTGCGGCGTCGAGGAACTTCGGGTGAATGTTGTCGGTGTAGTTCTGCAGAACCTCGTCGACCATCACGGTCGCGTACGCCGTCGGATCGCAGCTGGTGTTGGCCGACGGGCCGTTCCCCGCCCCGCCCGCCCCCGCGCCACTTCCCGCGCCGGCGCCGCCGCTCCCGTTGTTGCCGCCCGCGCCTCCGCCAGAGGTCGAGATGGTTCCCTGGCAGGCCACCACGAGCGAGACGACGCCAAGCCAGAGGGCTTTCGAAAAGATCGAGCGCGTCACGGGAAGCTCGATTGTCCACGGTCATTGACGAGCGGACAAGTCCGTCAACTGGCCGGGTGCGGAAGTGTCGGAGAAGGTACGGGACGCGGCGCGCTACGACTGGCAGAGGTTTTCGCAGGTGCGCTCGCACGTCGTCCTGAAATCGAAGGTGGCGCCGTCATCGGGCAGCCGGGGCGGCGTGGGCTGCGCGGTGGCGCTGCAGCGCTTCAGACAGGCGTCGATCTTTTGCTGGCACTCATTCGACAGGCGCAGCGGCCAGCACGATGAAGCCCCGACGAGCACCAGACACCAAAGCCATCGCACCTTCATCGCGTCGCCTCACGGTTTGGGGCGTTCGGGCAGCACCCGCGCCGGGTTTCCCACCACGTACGCGCCTCGCGGCACTTTCTTGCTCACCACCGTGCGCGCGGCCACGGTCGCCCCGGGCCCAATCACCGCGTTGGGAATGACGATGCAGTACGGCTCCAGCACCGCACCATCGCCGATGACGACCTCGCCCGCCTCACGGCGCTGGTGCCGGTCACCGGTCACCCGGTGAAAATGACTGTCGATGATTTTTGAGAACGCCCCCACCTGCACGTCGTCGCCGATGAAGAGCTTGCCCTCCGCTTCGATGGAGGTGCCGCCCCCGATGGTGGTGCGATCGCCGATGGAGAGACGAGCCCCGGCACGCGTGCGCAGCTCGATGGGCGCGTTGGCCCCGTCGAGGACCACGTCGTCGCCGACAATCACGTCGCCGTCGCCGTGAATCCACACCCGGCCTCTGACGGTGACGCGGTGGCCGACGGAGAGGCACCGCCACAACACCAGCTTCGCGCGCACTGACATCGGCCGCGCTGTGCGTCAGAAGGACCCGACCACGCCCACTGTGCCGCCTTCGGGGGTGATCATGCCCACCACCTGCGCGTAGCGGTTGGGGTTGTCGCCGGAGAGCCAGAAATAGGTGGCGAACCCGGCGGAGACCGCGGTGACGCCCACCAGCGCCCAGCTCACCACCTGGAGGGTGGTCAGCCCCGAGCCAATCTGGCCCAGCTCGGCGCGACACGCGGTGGGATCGGCTGAGCACGCACGCTCGGTGGGGTCGGTGAAGGAGTTGGCATCGACCGAACCGCCGCCCTGGTAGATGGCGGTCAGCGCGCGCTGCCGCGGCAGAAACTCCTTCTGGTACCGGGGCTCGGCCACGGCGCGATCGACAATGACCGCCGCGGCGAGGGCCGCCACCGCCGCGCCTGATGCAATGTACGCCCCGAGGCGCATCTTCTGGTTTCGCTCTTTGTACGCCGTGGCGAAGTCGGCGGACGGAACGAGCGCCACATCTTCAATCTGCAGCTCGCCCTTGGTCACCTGCGTGGTGACCACCCGGGCCACGAAGCCGTCCTTCTTCACCTGCACGCGGTGACGTCCGCGAGGAATGGAGATGGGCCCGGGCAGCGGGGTGCTGCCCCGGGAGATGTCGTCGATGAAGACCTCGGCGCCTTCTTCGGCCGAGCGAACGAGCAACGTGCCTACCTCATCTTTGAGCAGGGGTCCCGCCAGCTCCTGAGCGATGGTGGGCAGGAGCTTGAGCAGCTTGTCGAGGCCTTCGACGGCGCCCGTCGCTTTCTGCGCCAGCACCTTCCCGCCCTCCAGCTCCAACAGGCGCAGCTCGACCTGGAACGTCTTGGCCGTCTTCACCACGGTCCCCACCACCGTGTGCTTTGACCCCATCGCCTCGAGCGACTTCGACATGCCGGCGTTGTCTTCCACGCCGAGCAGCTGCTTCTGACGCTCAATCGACAGCATCTCGCGCAGGTCATCGCTGGACAGCACGTTGAACGCGTCGAGCTCACGCAGGCCTCGAGCCACCGCGCCAGACGCCGCCTGCGCCTCGAAGGTGGTGGCGCCTCGAGACGAGAGGTCAAACACCACCAGCGAAGGCATCTCATCGGGCGTGGCAGAAACGACCGCCGCCAACACTCCCACCACCAGTGCGTTCATGGCGCGGGTTTCTAGCCCAAAGGCCCCATCAGAACGACGTGGAAAGCGCCTTGGTCACGGTGCCCGTGCTGGGGTCCCACACGGAACAGCCGGTGATGCCTTTGCACGCGCGCACCCGCGCCGGCTCTCCGCCCTGGCTCAACACCACGGCGGTCGTCACGCCCGCGGCCACGACGGCGGCTGCGCCGGCCCAGAAGTACCAGCGCGAGTAGATGGGTGAAGACTCCATCTCCGCGGTGGCCGTGAGCGGGTTCTGCCCCGCGCTCGAGCTGGGCGCGACCGACGCGGTGGCCGGAGGAACGTCAGGGGGCGGCACCTTCTGCATGCGAACCTTGATCGGGTAGTCGCGGCCCGCGCGCGCGGCGATGGTCTGCACGTTGTCCACGAAGCCTTCCTTGCGGACGGCGAACTCCACGTTCCCCGGCGAGACCTCGAGCTCGTCAATCGGAGCCACCCCGACCGGCTTCCCATTCACAAACACCTGGGCGCCGACCACGTCGGAGGCCACCGAGAACACCGCCATGGTGGGCTCCAGGGTGAAGGAGAGTTCCTTCGGCTTGCCCACCGCGACGGTCACCTTCTGCGTCACCGGCGCAAACCCCGCCCGCTTCACAGTCACGGAGTGCGCGCCCACGGGTAGGTTGATGGTCTTGGCGGTGCCCGTGAGCTGGCCCAGGTCTTCCCCGTCGGCAATCACCTGGGCGCCCTTCACCGCGGCCGTCAATTTCACCAGCACCTCGCCTTTGGCGACCGGCGCCAGCAGCTCGTCTTCAGAGGGCGTCGGCGCGGCGACCGGCGGCGGTGGCGGGGTCGGAGCGGCGGCCGCGGGCTCTGCCGGTTTCGGCTTGGGCTTGGCTTTGGGTTTGGCCGCCGGCTTCGACTTGGGAACGGGGGCGAGCAGGTCGTCGACCGGGGCAGGCTTGTTGGGAACAGGCTTCAACAAGTCGTCCTCGGCCAGAGCCACCTGGGCGAACACGAGACAGAAAGCCAGAGCAGTGCGGAACATTGAGCCAGAGCGTACCACGGACTTTCACGCTGCCAGCACCGGAGTATGGTGGCGCGGTGCGCTTCTGGGTGCTGATCAGCTTGTGCGTCGCGGCCGGGTGCGCGGCGGGTGTGATGCACACGGTGGTGCCCACCGCCCCCGCGCCGTCACCGCCTGTGAAAGCGCGCCTGTGCCCGCCGTTGGGAGGAGAATGGGTGCACCGCGACGATCCGTCGTTTCGGTACGCGGTGGTCGACGACGGCGGCACGCTCTCCTTCGACGTTCGTCGGGTCTTCCCGCTTCCGGACGGCGGGCCTGGAGCGCCGATGGCGACCGCCCGCGTGGTGCTCGACCTGACCGACGCGGGCTTTGTCGGGGAGGCCCAGGGAACGGTGTCACACCCCAACGGTCGCCCGTGTGAGGCTGAGTTTCACACGGTGCTCACGGTCTGTCGCGAGGACGAGCTGGTGCTCCACTCGCAAGCGGCCAGCCCGAAGAATTCGCGCTGCGAGTCTCCATGGCGCCCGCGGCCGGGCGCCTCCCTGGAGCACCGGCTCGTCCGCGCCACTGACACCCGGGTGACGCAACCCGACGGGGCGCCCCCCGGAGTTCCTTCTTCCGAGGCGGCCGACGCAGGTAGGATGACGCCATGACTCGAACCCGCGCAACCCTTGCCCTGGTGGCAGCCGCCCAGGTGCTGGCCTGTCGCTGCGGCGATCAGAAGATCATCGCCCAGAACGTGTGTGAGGGGGTCTCCGGCGTTCAGACCGATCACTTGAATTCCTGTGCCACCTCGGCCGATTGCGCTGATCACTACACCTGCCGCGACGTCGCCGACAAAGGCGCTCAGTGCTGCGTCTTCGCCTCGCGCAAATGCGCCACCGACGGAGACTGCTGCCCCGGCCAATCGTGCGTGAGCGACTTCGCCAAGTGCGGCGACAATTTTCTGGAGTGCACCACCGACGCCGACTGCGGCGACAAGGGTGACCGCACCTGCGTGACCTGGACCGACACCCGCGGCACCAGCGGCCGCTGCCGCTTCAAGGCCTGCTCGGCGGTGGGCGATTGCGGGCCGGGGTTGTCCTGTTTTCAGGGCCAGTGCATGGCCGGGCTGCCCTGCAATGGGGCCTGCCCCGCGGGCTCGGGCTGCACGCCTGACGCCGACCGCTGCCAGGACTACTCGAACCCGGCCGGTCGCCCCGAGGCGGCCTGCCCCATGACGTGCAACACCGGCTTCATCGCCACGTTCGCCGACACCATCAACATCTGGGACACCTGCGTGCTCCCCAGCGTGAAGTGCGTGTGCGCCGAGCTGCCCGGCCTGCGCTCCGAAGATCTCGGGCGCTTCTCGGCCATCGCCACCGGGCCGACGTCGGGCTTCTTCGCCTCGGGCTACGACGGGCAGTACGGCGACCTCGTGGTGTACCGCTTCGACGCCACGGGAAAACAGGTCGGGCTCGACTACGTCGACGGCGTCCCCACCGGCGAACCGAAGTTCGGGCCCTCCGGGCCACGAGGCGGGGTGGTTGAACCGGGCCCGGACGTGGGCCGCTACACGGACATCGCGTCGAACGCGAACTCGGTCTTCGTCAGCTACTACGACGTCACCCAGGGAGACTTGAAGGTCGCGGTGCGCGACGGCTCGGGCAAGTGGACGACGCACAAAGTCGACGGCGATGTGGCGGACGTCGGCATGTACTCCTCCATCGCAGTCGATGCGGCGGGCGTCCCCGGCATCTCATATTTCCAGCGCGGCGGAGACGCGGCGTTTGACCCCACCACGTGCCCCGCCCCGGTTCCCACCGGACCCAAGGGTTTCATCACGGCCCTGAAGTTCGCCAAAGCCAAGACGGCCAGCCCATCGTCCTCGGCCGATTGGACCGTAAAGACGTTGCGCTGCCGCTCCCGCGTCCAGCCCGCGTGCTTCGGGTGCGGGCAGGTTTGCGCCGACACGGGGTCTGGCCCCTCCTGCTACCCGGCGGCGACCACCTGCGCGTCGTGCGACCCCAACACCGAAACGTGCGTCACGTCGGGCGGGAGCGCGAAGTGCGGCAAGAAGTTCGACCCGTCGCAGCTGGTCGATATCACCGACGGCATCGGGCTGTTCACCTCGCTCGCCTTCTCTGGCACCGACGCCTACGTGGCGTACCAGGGGCGCTACACGTACACGCCGTTTGGCGCGACCAAGCCGGTGACCGACGGCACGCTGTACGGGCAGTTGATTACGAGTTCGACCTCCGCCGCGCCCTACGTGGTCCTCGATGATTCGGGTGACACGGGTTATTTCGCGGAGCTGAAACTCGACCCCACCACCAAGGCCATCGGGGTCGCGTACCACAACTTCTCCACCCGAAAATTGATGTTCTACACCGCGCCGTCCATGACGGCGGGAGTGACGCCCGAGGTCATCGACACCGGCACGGGCGTGATGGGGAGCGGTCAGTGGAACTGGGTCGGCACCGACGTGGCGCTGATGTACAGCGGCACCGCCGGAACCATCTACGCCGCCTACCAGGACGCCACCACGGGCGACCTCAAGCTGGCCAAGCGCACCAACAAGTGGGCGCTGCTCTCGCCCGTGGCCACCTCGGGGGCGCTCGGGTTCTTCGCCGACGGCGTGTGGAAGGACAACCAGCTCGTCCTCTCACACGTGCAGTTGAAGGCGCGGCTGGTGGGCGGCGAGCCGCACGTGGACAACAAGCTGCTCCTCAACACGCTCGCACCGCCGTAAGAAGTGGGTATGGAAGCTTCGCCAGTTCGCGTCGAGTTGAGCGTGACCGACGGGCAGGACCTGCTCGCGCGCTACTACCCGAACGGAAAGCTGGGCGGCATCTCGGTCGACGGGCCCTGTCCGGGCGTGCTGGGGCAGTTGGTCGAGTTGACCGTACGGTTTCCCCAGGCCCAGCGGCAGTTCACTGTTCGCGGCCAACTGTCGTGGGCACGCCACCAGCACTCCAAGAACCTGCGGGAGTGCTTCGGCATCGACTTCGTGGCGCTCGATGAAGGCGGGCGCGAGCGCCTGCTCTCCATCGCCAAGAACAAAGTCGACCCGGAGTCGCTCCGCACCTACGAGCGCGTGGCGACCGACCTGCCCGTGCGCATCGTTCACGCCGGGGTGACGCGGCGCGAATACCTGGCCGACGTCTCGTTGGGTGGGGCCTTCATTCGCTCGGCCGACCCCATCGACCCCGGCCACCCGCTGGAGCTGCACTTGAGGCCGCCGCGCGCGTTGCTCGGTTTCTCGGTCAATGGCGTCGTGGTGTGGAGCCGCCGCACCGGCAACGCCGTCGGCATGGGCGTGAAGTTCGTCGACTTCGGGAAGCGAGAGCTTGAGCGTTTGAGCGCGCTCATCGACCGCGTCAAGCACGCCTGAGAAGGTTGCGCGCGGCGCCTGAATTGAAAAACATGCGCCCCGTCTGAGCCTTGATCGTCACTTTTCCCGGAGAACTCCATGACCCGCTTCGCCGTGATCGCCCTTTTTTCCGCCGCCCCCGCGTTTGCGGGAGTCTCCCTCTCGATGGAGCTGACGACCGACAAGTCGACCATCACCACCACCATGTCGGTCGAAGGTGAGAAAGCGCGGGTCGAAGACGGCGAAGGCAAGATGATCACGCTCTTCGATGGCGCGACCCGGACCCTGCGGGTGCTGATGCCGCGAGAGAAGCGCTACCAGGAGATCACCGCGGAAGACCTGAAGCGCTTCAAGGCCATGCTCGACAACGCCGCGCCCATGATGAAAGCGGCGATGGAGCACATGCCGCCGGAGCAGCGCAAGCAGATGGAAGCCGTGATGGCCAAAGCGCCTCCCCCCGACAAGATGGCCGAGGCCGCCAAGACGCCCTGGAAGTTCGAGAAGACCGGCAAGAAGACGAAGATCGGCGAGTTTGACTGCGAGGTGTACGCGGGGACCAAGGGCGACGCCAAAGCCGACCTGTGCGCGGCGTCCTGGAGCGCGACCAAGATCAACAAGGACGACGTGAAGGCGCTCGCCGCGCTCTCCAACTTCCTCCAGGAGGGCTTCGGACAGGTGCAGGCGCAGTCGCAGGGCGGCGTGGAGAGCGAGTTCTCCCAGTTCCCCGGTTTGCCGGTTCGCATGGTCACCACCAAGGCAGACGGCAGCAAGACCACCTCGCTGCTCAAGTCAGTGAAGAAGGGCGCCCTCGACAAAGCGACGTTCGAGTTGCCGGCGGGCTACGAGAAGATGAGCGGAGCGGCCCAGATGCACATGAAGGGCAACGTGCCGATGCACGAGTAGCTCGCGCCGCACCTCACGACATGCGGGCGCGCCGCGCCCGGTGGTAGTGCGACGAACACAGCCCCCGGGCCAGTACGCCATTCCCGCACCCCTCTACGTGACAGACCCGGGTGCGCTTGCTTCGCGGCACGGTGGAGACCGGCGGCGCCAGTGAGAACATGGCGTACCCCACCTGAATGAAGCGCTCGACCTGGACCCGGGAGAGCCGCGCCTTGCGGGCGAACTCGAACAGCCGGGCGTGCGACGGCTCGGTGGCGTCAAACGCCGGCCCCTCGCGAAACAGCTCCGCCAGCGGCACTTCGAGGGCGCGGGCAATCTCCACCACCGTCTCGTAGCTGGGGCTCCGCTCGCCACGCTCCAGCAAGGAAGCGAAGCTGACCGAAATTCCGCAGCGGTGGGCGAATTCGTCCTGCGTCAACCGCAGGGTCTGGCGGAGCACGCGCACGCGGCGGCCCAGCGCCAGGAGGGCTTCGAGCTTCGCGTCGCTTCGGGGAGGCGTGGACATTCGGGGCTCACCTACACCATGGCGGGCCCGCGCCCAAATCGCTGGCGGTCCTTGCGTCAACGGGCGATGCTCCGCTCGCTTCTCGACGGGAAAATGAGGCCGAACACGTGAACGCCGCCGACATCGCACGCCACTACTTCAAGAAAGCTGCCCGCATCATGGATGTGGGCGAACGCATCGAGACCCTGCTCTCGACGCCGCTGCGCGAAGTGAAGGTGCAGGTTTCCGTCGAACTCGACAACGGCGAGATTCGAACGTTTCAGGGGTACCGCGTGCAGCACGATAATAGCCGCGGCCCGATGAAGGGCGGCTTGCGCTACCACCCCGCGGTGGACCCGGGCGAAGTCGAAGGCCTGGCGGCCTTGATGACCTGGAAGACCGCGGTGGTGAACCTCCCGTTCGGCGGGGCCAAAGGTGGCGTCAACTGCGACCCGCAGGCGCTCTCACACAAAGAGCTCGAGCGGCTCACACGAAAGTTCGTCGATCAGATTCAGGATGTGATCGGGCCGACCCGCGACATTCCCGCCCCCGACGTGAACACCAACTCGCAGGTGATGGCGTGGATCATGGATCAGTACGCCAAGTACCACGGGCATTCGCCCGCAGTCGTGACGGGCAAGCCGCTCGATCTCTACGGCAGCCGCGGCCGAGAAGCCGCCACGGGGCGGGGCCTCCTCTACATCTGCCGCGAAATCATGCGAGACGTGGGGTTGCCCATCAAAGGCTCGCGGGTGGCCGTGCAGGGCTTTGGCAACGTCGGCAGCCACGCAGTTCAACTGCTGCATGGAGAAGGCGCCAAGATCGTGGGCGTGTCTGACGTGCAGGGCGCCGTGTTGAACCCGGCCGGACTCGACGTTCCAGCGCTGTTCGAACACGCCAAGCGAACCGGCTCAGTGCGCGGATTCGCCGGGGCCACCGAGACCACCAACGACGGGCTCTTGACGTGCGATTGCGACATCCTGGTGCCCGCAGCACTGGGGGAAGTGCTCACCCGCGAAAACGCCCGCGACGTGCGCGCCAAGATTATTCTCGAGGGGGCCAACGCTCCCTGCACGCCAGAGGCCGACGAGATTCTCGAAAAGAAGGGCGCGCTGGTGGTGCCTGACATTCTCGCCAACGCCGGCGGCGTGACGGTCAGCTACTTCGAATGGGTGCAGAACCTGCAGCACGTCACCTGGGATGAAGAGCGGGTCAACGCCGAGCTCGAACGCGTGATGAAAGAGGCCTACGACAAGGTGGCGGGCATCTCGAGAACCCGCAAGCTGCCCCTGCGAACCAGCGCGTACATCTTGTCCATCGGGCGCGTGGGCAAGGCCACGGTGCTCCGCGGTATCTGAAACCTGTTCCACGAAAGCGAGGCGCCGATGACCGTCAGCCCCCGAATTGCCGAGCAACTGTCCAAACTGCCCATGCTGCAGCACCTCACGGCGGCGGAGACCGGAGAGCTCTTTGGCATCACCGAGAGTTCGACCCTGGCCACGGGCGAGCTGTTGTTCAAAGAAGGTGACCCGGCCAACTCGCTGGTGTTCGTCGTCTCGGGCGACGTGCACATCACCAAGAAGAACCAGACCCTGGCCACAGTGGGCCCGGGGAGCGTCCTCGGCGAGATGACGCTGCTCGGCGCCAGCACCACGCGCTCCGCGACCGGGACGGCGAAATCCACGGTGGAGATTCTTTCGATTCCCATGCCGCGATTTCAGAAGCTGATCAACGAAGGCAACGTGGCCGCGCTCAAGGTCGTGGCCAACCTGGCCCGAGTGCTGGGCAAGCGACTGCTCACCATGGACGAGAAGCTCGTCGAGGTCATGGCCCAGGGCACGCGGAAGGAAGAGCTGCGCGACTTTCAGGCCACCCTGAGTCGCTGGGCCTTCTAGCGCGGGGCCCGGGGCGTGCTCGCGTTCGTCTGCGTCTCGGTCGTGCTCGGCGCAGCGCCGACCGCCGCCACCGCGCAGAAACTCAGTCGCGACGGCGCCTGGGACGAGCTCTACCTGGGCTTCGCGAAATTCAAAGCCACGGCTTTTTCAACCAGGGACCGGAAGGCAATCGGCCGGGCGCTGGCTGACGGCTGCCGCGCGCTGCAGTCCGCGGAGCCGACCTTGGCCGTTTCACTGGGCGAAAAAGCCATCGAGTTCGACGTGACGCTCCCCGCCGTCGACTGCCTCGCCACCACCGCCACGGCGCTCCAGCAACCCGAGACCGTCGAAGGGGCGCTGCGCGCCGGGCTGAAGAAGTTCCCCTCCTCGTCGCCGCTGGCGCTCCGGTTGGGGCGGTTCTTCTTCGAGGAGGGCGACTATGCCCAGGCGCTGCAGGCGCTGCAGCGCGTCGCCCCCACGGCGCCGGAGTTCACCGAGGCGGCGGCGCTCCGCGGCCGAGCGGAGACCCGCCTACAGGAGCGGTTGGGCGGGGGCGCCCAGGCGCCGACGCCCCCGCGCCGCGAGCCGATGCCGGGCACGGGCTCATCGTCGCCCGTGGTGGACGAGCCGCGCGTCGACGCCGAAGGCCGGCGCATCCGCGCGGGCCGGAGCTTCCGGTTTCGGTATTTCAACGGCCAACGCGATTTCGGGCAGCGCGCCGAGTACGAGGGACGCGCCGCAGAGTTGCTCGAGTCGGCAAAACTCCGGGCCGAGTCGCTTCTGGGCCAGAAGCGCACCGCGCCGGTCGACGTGATTCTGTACTCACGAGAAGAATTCGCCCTGCACCACGGGTCGAGCGTGGCCCAACGGGTGGCCGGCTTCTATTCGGATCATGCGATTCGGCTCAACGACTCGGCGGAGCTGACGGAGGAGAACCGCATCACCCTGGTGCACGAGTTCGTGCATGCCATCGTGGACGAGCTGGCCAGTTCGCACGCCGAACGAATCCCCACCTGGCTCAATGAAGGCCTGGCCGAATCGGTGGAGTGGAACGCCCGCGGCGGCTCCGGCGCTCCGCTCGGCGAGGCCACCGCCGTGCGCGGCGCGGCGAAGGCCAGGGCCCTTCCCTCGCTGCGCGACCTGGACCGCGGTCCGCTCGCACTGCAACAGAACGCGGGGCTGGCCTACGCGTACAGCGCGCTCGCCGTTCGCGCCCTGATCAGCCGAAGTTCGATGTCGGACCTGCTGGCGCACCTCGCCGAACTGGGAAAAGGCGCTGACTTTCGCAAGAGCTTCGAACGCCATTTTGGAAAGACGCCCGAAGACTTTGAAACCGACCTGGGAACCGAGCTTTCTTCGAGGTGACGATTCATTGAGCGGCCCCCCATTCGCTCCTAGACTTTTGCGGTCACCATGGCTCAGGAAGACGATCCGCTCGCGGAGTACCAAGAGCTCGACGAGAAGCGGAATTCTGTTGGCCTGAGCGAGGAAGAAGAAGCGCGGTGGCAGGAACTGGCAGCGCACTTTCAGGCGCAGCAGCCACAGGGGTACTACGGGCCCGACGGCAACTGGTACCCGTACCCACCCGGCTACGGCGGCTATTACCCTCAGCCCTGGGGCGCACCGCCGGGGTACTACGATCCAAACGCTGGCGCGTACCCACCCGGCTACGGCTACCCGCCGGCTGGCTACTACCCACCGCAGGCGCCGCCGGGCGCGACGCCCCCGGGCGGCTATTACCCGCCACAGGCGCCACCGGGCGCCACACCCCCGGGCGGCTACTACCCGCCCCAGGGCCCACCGGGCGCTGCTCCACCGGGCGGGTACTACCCGCCGCCACCGCTCGGCGCGGCCCCGCCGGGGTACTACGGCTACGGCGCTCCACCGCCCTACGGCTACCCGGGCTATCCCCCTCCAGAGGGCGCGTGGCCGGCGGACGGCTCGGCACCGCCACCGCAACCCGGGCCTTCCATTCCCAATCCGGCGGACGCGGCCTCGGGAGCGGAGCCGGCCTCTGCTGCCGAGCCGACCTCCGCCGCGCCCCCGCCAACCGCCGCCAGGCGCGAAGAAGCCGACCCGGAGCTCGACGACGCCTTCAAGGAGATGGCTGGAGCGGCGTCAGGTGACGACGAGCCGCCCGAAGAAATCTCCGACGAAGACTTCATCGAGGTCTCGGACGTCGACGTGATGCTGGTGGACGCGAGCTCGTTCGATGCGCCAGCGAGCGCCGACGTCGCCGCGAGCCCCGCGCCTGCGCTGGGCTCGCAGGAGCCGTCGCTCACGTCCGAGCTTGAAGCGCTGGGAGAATCGAAGCCGAGCGCGGCCTTGGGCGACAGTTCAGTCCACAACGAGCCGACCTCCGAGGTTCCCGCCGTGGCCGCGCCGGAGGCACCGGCACCCGCCGCTGAACCGGCGCCACCTCCGGCGGCCCCTTCAGCCTTCTCAGCGCCACCCATCTTCATTTCTTCGCGCCCGAAACCCACGGAAGGCGCCGCCGGCGGATTCAAGTCGCCCCCGATTTTCGGCGTTCCCCTCGCATCCACCCCCGCCGCGGCCCCCTTGAGCATGAAGGACCAGCTCGCCGCGGACCTGGAAGACTCCATGCCGGCCCTGAAGTCGGGGCCGCCGCCACTCCCCGCCCACAAACCTGCCGCGCTCTCGGGGTTCTCGATTCCGCCGCTGCCGGTCCCCGCGATTCCAGGCGAAAAGCCACCACACAAGCCCGTGGTGATGGTGTCGGAAGCGCCGCTGCTCACCGGCACCAAGACGCCTTCGCACGTCGAGCCACCTCCGCTTCCCCGCAAGGCCGAGCCTGCGCCGGAGCCTGCATCGGAGGCCGGAGCGCCAGCCACGCCCGAGCTCGCCCGCGCGCCAGCCAGCGACGTGCCTGAAGTTTCGCCGCCCGTGGTGACGCACACGTCGCCCACCACTGAGATTCCCGCCGTCAATCCGACGGCGGCCACGGTGGAAATCCCGGTCGCGAGCGCCGAACCGGCCCCCGCCCCCCACCCGCGAACGCTGGAGCCTCACGCGTTCTTCAAGGGAAAAGTCGCCGACCTTCCTGCGTCACTCGAACCAGCCCACCCTCCAGCGGCCGAAGCGCCGGCGCCGGCCGGGCCGGCTCGCGCTGAGGTGGTGCCCACCGAGCCGTTCGTGCCCACCCTGGCCGAGGCGGTGAGCGCAGAGATCTCAATCGCGGAGCCTGAACCGGTGTCGATGCCGGCGGCGCCGCGCGTTGAGCTACCGCCCGGCGAAGACGTCCAGGCCCCCGCGAGCCCACCGGCCGAAGCCGCCGCCGCAACGCCAGCGCCCACCGCCGACGACGCGCCGCCCTTCGACGTGGAGCCCCCGTCGGCCCCAGCGGGTTGGGACACCGAGACCAAGCCCGGCGTCATGCCGCAGACGCTGCTCGGTGACGCGCCGGATACGCCCACCAAAGAGACGCCGCACGTGGATGTCGATCGCGCGCTCAACGCCCAGGTCGACTTCCCGTTGGGCAGCGTGCCAGAGACGCCCACGCGTGAGACGGCCCACATGCACCTCGAAGGCCGTGACGAGGCGCCGGCCCGAGAGCCTGAACCGCTGGGGGGCCCGCTGGAGCCCATGCCCCTCGGTGGCCCCCTCACCCCTTCCAGCGACTTCTTCTCGTCGGTGCCCGCGCCGGCGCCGGAAGCCCCCGCGCCTGCCGCCGCCTTCAGCGCTGACGAGGACACGGGAGCCGTCGCAGTCGTCCCGCACCCACTGCTCACCGCGCCGCCGGACGCGGACGTGGCCACGCCGGTTCCGTCAGACTTCGGTCCCCCCGAAGACACCGCCAGCGTGGCGGTCGTTCCTCACCCCCTGCTCACGGCGGAGCCCACGGGCGAAGCTGAAGCGGTCGACGTGCCGCTCAGCACGGGCGCGCTCGAGACCTCACCGGGCATGCCCGCCATTCCCGCGGCGGACTTCGGCGACGTCGGGACCTCACCGGGCACGCACGCCCTCGCCGAACCCGCACCGCCCGCCGAGGTGCCCGCGCCGGTGATGGAAGCTCCCGCGGCCGCGGCGCCCGCCGCACCTGCACCCGCGCCGGAACTGGCCGCCCCCGTCGCCGAGCCGCTGCCCGCCGACGACTTCTTCGGCGATGC
>CAZFXD010000009.1:0-40980 GCA_964522795.1 uncultured Myxococcaceae bacterium | reverse complement strand
ATTGCCGCCGCCGCTGGAACCGCCGCCGCTCCCGCCGGTGTCTCCTCCACCCGTGCCCCCGCCGCCCCCACCTGCGCCGCCGCACTCCGCCCGCGCCGCGCAGCCGGGGTCAGCACAGTCGATCAGGCTGTTGGCGTCGTCATCGACGCCGTTGTCACAGATCTCCAGCGAGCCCAGCGCGCAGTTGGAGGCGCGGAAGCACTGTGCGTCGAGGCAGTCCGCCCGACCGTCGCCGTTGTCGTCCAAGCCGTTGGAGCAATTCTCCACGCCCCCGCCGTCGCCCGAGCCGGGGCCCGTGTCAGGGCACGCGCACAGCCAGAAGACGGTGGCGAGCGACAGAACTCGAGCGATCCCGAATTTCACACCGTGGCGCTTACACCACGACGGGCGCCCCGAGAAGTCGGCGTCCCCTTCGATTCGGCCAATCGCCTTGGGCACCTCACCTTTTCGAGTACACTCACGGGCCGTCCTGGCATGCCGATAACCGAGTGCACCGTATGTGGGAAGCCGGCCCTGGCTGGCCAGGCGACGTGCGCCGCCCACGCCGGCAGCGCCGCCACGCGCCCGCGCCCGCCCGCAGATTGGGAGGAGCCGACCTCCATCTCTCAGCCGCGGCAGGAGAAAGAGAGTCTGGTGCCGCTTCCGCCACCCACGCGCGCCGCTTCACTTGATTCGCTCACCGGCGTGAAGCTGGGTGAGTATGTGATCAAGGGCAAGATCTCGGCCGGGGGCATGGGCGTGGTCTACGAGGGCGAGCAACCCGTCATCGGCAAGAAGGTCGCCGTGAAGGTGCTGCTCCCGGCGGTGGCCGAGGACGAGACCAACGTCAGACGCATGTTGTCCGAGGCGCGCGCGGTGAACGCCATTCGGCACCGCGGCATCGTCGACATCTTCAGCTTTGGCGACCTCCCCGACGGTCGCCCGTACATGGTGATGGAGTACCTCGAAGGCGTGCCCCTCTCGACGTACATCCACGAGCAGAAACGCATCGAGGCCGTGGAAGCGCTCGGGATCATGGATGAAGCGCTCTCCGCGCTCTCCGCGGCGCATGCGGCCGGCGTGATTCACCGCGACTTGAAGCCGAGCAACATCTTCATCTGTCGGCAACATGACGGCACGCGGTTCGTGAAGGTGCTCGATTTCGGCATCGCCAAGCTGGGGGCATCTCCGAGCACCAGCATCGAGCAGACCCGCAAGAGCATGATCATCGGCACGCCGGACTACATGGCGCCGGAACAAGCCCGTGGTGAGGCCATCAGCGCGGTGACCGACATCTACGCCATGGGCGTGGTGCTGTTCGAGATGCTGACGGGCCGCTGCCCGTTCGTCGGCAAGTCAGTGGTGGATGTGCTCATGGCGCAATTGGAGCAGGACCCACCGAGGCCGTCGTCGCTGGTGGTGACCATTCCGCCCGAGGTCGACGAGCTGGTGCTGAAGATGCTCCGCAAAGATCCCAAGCAGCGCCCGCAGACGGCGTCGGCGCTGCGGGAGCAGGTGGAAGAGATCCGCGCTGAGGTCTCCACCTTGAACATTCCCCGGGGCCAGGTCTTCGGTCGTCAGGGCATGGAGGCGGGTTCCGACCGCCGTCCGAAGCGTGTTTCGGAGAAGGTGGACACCGTCTCCGCCGTGCGCACTGGCGGCACGATGGCTGGTCGCCTCGCTGCGGGCGCGCTGGGCATCGCGGTCGCCAGCGGGGCGGTGTGGGCGGTGGTCTCGGCGTTCTCCGGGGGCGAAGAGCACATCGTCGCGCCGGAGCCACCTGAGGCCGTCACGGGAGCGAACACGCCGCCGCCCCCCCCACCCGCGAAGGAGCCCCCACCGCGCGACGCTCCGCCGGCCGAAGCCGTCGCCCCGCCGACCCCGCCCCGCGGTACGCCACCGGTTGACAGCCCACCTCCGCGAACCGCGGCGACAGCTCCAGCCGAGCCCACCAGGACCTTGAAGACCAGGTCGCCGCCACGCACCCCGCGGAGTGAGGTGCTGTCGCGGAGTGAGGTGCTCTCGCGACGGCTGGGCGCGCTGCGCGATCGCCTGGGGGCCGCCAAGCGCCTGGGGAAGAACGTGGGGCTGCTGGAGAAGCAGGTCGCGGGCGTGGAGAAGGCGCTCAAGGGGAAGTTGAGCGCCGACGACTACGACGAACTGGAGTCGACGATCGTTGGACTCGAGCGGCAAGCGTTCTAGAACAGACGCCCCATGCTCCTCCCGGCGGCGCTGATCACCTCCCTCACGCTTCTGGCCAGTCAGGTCCGGCAGGAAGCCGTGGTGCTCGTCACCCGGAGGTCTGGCGTGACCCAGAAGAGCGGCCTCGAGCTGGCCGAGGCGATCTCCTCCACGCTCAAGGCGCAGGGCGTTCCGCTGCCTCTCGATGCGCGCGCTGCGGTGGACAAGCTGGGCAAAGACAGCGCCGCCTGCGAAGGCGCGGCCACCTGCGCGCTCGACCTGGGGCTTCAGCTGGGCGTGGCGGCCGTGGTCACGGTGGAAATCGGAAAAGTGCTGAAAGACCTCACGCTCCAGATTGAACTTCGCAGCGTGGAAGAGAACGGGGCCAAGTGGGGCAACGTCGACGTCACCGGCACGCTGGAGAAAGTGAAAGCGAACCTGAGCGGGGCGTTAAGTCCACTCGCCAAGAAGCTCAACGCTGAGTTCGCTCCGCCCCCGCCGACTCCGGCGGTTACGGCGGCCCCCAGGACGAGCGACGCTCCCCAGGCCCACGACCTCTCCAGCACCACGCCCGCGCCGTCCGTTGAACCCAGCTCCGCGCCCACCGTGACGGCGACCGATTCGCGCGTCTGGCCGTGGGTCACCCTCGCCACCAGTGGCGCCTTGCTCGCGGGCGGCGGCATCGTCATGGGGCTCGGCGTGGCGGACAACGCCGCGGCGGCCGGTGTCGACCCGAGCGTGCCGGGCAGCCAACTGCAGGCCGCTCGGCTCCAGTCGTCGCGCGACATGAAATACGGAATTGGCGCGGGGCTGTTGGGCGCGGCGGTCGTGGCCGGCGCCATCACCGTGTACGGACTGGTCTCGCAGTAACGAGGCGAGGGCGAGCTACTCGTCGGTGTCGGCCGAACCGCCGCCCATCTTCGCCACGTCGTCTTTCGACACCTTGTCGGGTTCGATCTTCCGCACCGAGGCGGTGACTTTCTCGAGCGTCTCATCGAAGTCGAACTTCGCGTCTGGCTTGAAGCGCAGAAAGTTCACCCGGGCCACGATGAAGTTCTTCAGGTACGGGCTGTCGAACCCCTTCGCTTTCAGCTTCGCCACCACGTCGGCCACCGCGTCGTCGAACGCGATCAGCTTGTCGGCCCGCGCCTCACGCATGGCGAGCGCCTTCTCCACCGGTTCGTCCACGAAGGCTTCCAGGCGTTTGACGATGGGCGAGTACGCGCCCGCCGAGAACCGCGGGCGCTTCTCGTAAGTCGCTCCGAAGGTGATGAAGTGCGGCTCTTCGAAGATCGCCGCGAAGGACTGCTCTGAGTCCCCGCCGCGTGCGCCCACCAGGCCGCGGTACATGCGAATGACCTCGAGCGAGCGCTCCTTCAGGTTGTGGGCCTTCTCGGTGTTGAGCGCGAGGATCTGGTACGCCACGTCTTCCTCGGGCAACACCAGCGCGACCACCGACTTCATGCCGAGAGCTTTCATCGCTCCCAGCCGGTGGTTGCCGTTTGGCGTCCAGTACTTGCCGTCTTTGCGGACCGTGATCAGCGGGTCCAGAAAGCGCTGCACGCGTTCGAGCGCGTTGACCAACTTCTTCACGTGCGGCTCGGAGCGGTCGCGCTGAAACGGCGTCGGCTCGACCTTGTCGATGGGGAGCGCCGCCACCACCACGCCGTGGCCGCCGAAGGGCTCGGAATATTGTCCGATGACTTCACCGCCGTCGGAGGCGATCGCCGCCACCAGCTTGGCGGTCGATTGATTGGCCTTCGCCACCTCGTCGGGCAGCAGACCCTTGGAGGCCGCCGGGACCGGCTTGCGTCGCGGGGCCCGGGGCTTCTTGCCCGTTGCGGGTGCCTTCTTGCCGTGGTTGCCCATCGTTACCCTCCGCTCACGGTCAACTCTGAGAAGCGGACCGTCGGTGCGCCGGTCGAACCGCGGAAGGTGAGATCGCTCCCGATGGCGTCGATGCGCTCCAACATGGTGGCCAGGTTGCCGGCCACCGTCACTTCCTGCACCGGCTTGGTCAGTTCACCGTTTTCAATCCACAGGCCGTTGGCGCCGCGCGAGAAGTCGCCCGTCACCACGTTGATGCCGCTCCCGAGCATGGCCGTGACGTAGAAGCCGTTCTTCACGCCCTTGATCATCTCTTCCGGCTTGGTGGTGCCCGCTTCGAGGTAGAGGTTGTTGGTGCCGATGTGCGGCATCGACCGATAGCCACGCGCCGCGTTGCCGGTGGGCCGCGTCTTCGCTTTGCGCGCGGTGTACGCGTCGTAGAGGAAGTTGGAGAGCACGCCCTTCTCGATGATGGCCGTCTTGCGGGTGGGGACGCCCTCGCCGTCGAAGGGCGAGGTGCCGAGGCCGCGCGGCAACAGGCCATCGTCGACGATGGAGACCGTGGCCGGCGCGATGCGCGAGCCCAGCTTCCCGGCGAGGAACGACGACTTCTTGAACACCGCGTCTCCGTTGGCCGCGCTGGCGATGATGCCCACGAAGGAGGCCGCCATCATGGGGTCGAAGATGACCGGAACTGCCTGGGAGGAGACCTTTCTGGCCCCCAGCATGCGGACGGCGCGACGGGCCGCCTCCTTGCCGATCGACTCGGGTGAGTCGAGCTCGTTGAAGAACCGTTTGTAGTCCACCCAGTAGCTGGTCTGGAGCTGGTCTCCGTCCGAGGCCACCGGCACCGCGTACAGATAGACGTAGCTGCCCTCGTAGTGGCTGTGAAACCCGGCGCTGGACGCCAGGTAGACGTTGGAGATGCTCTCACCGGCTCCCACGCTCTCGAAGGTCTTCACCCGGGCGTCCACGGACTTGCCCGCCTTCTCCGCCTCCAGGGCGGCTTTGATCTTCCATTCGGGGTCCAGGTTGGCCACCGCCGCGTCGAACAAGGGCCCGGCGGACTGGTGGCCCTTCAGATCAGCGCGCTCGGGCAGCCCGTTGAAAGGCGACGGCGCGGAGGCTTCGGCCAGGGCCACGGTTCGCTCGACGAAGGTGCTGATGCCGTCGGGCGTGAGGTCAGACGTGTAGGCGAAGCCCAGTCGGCCCTTCTTGAAGACGCGCAGGCCCACGCCCTTCGAGGTGGATTGGGTCAGGTCTTCAATCGCCCCGTCGCGCACGCGGCACGACGCCTCGCGGCCGACTTCGATGAACGCTTCGGCTTCGGTGGCGCCGCGTTTCTTCGCCAGCCCCAGGAGCTTCCGGGAGAGCGCTGCGTAATCGGTGCTCATCACGCACCTCCTTTCGCCACACGGGTTCCACCCACGGTCATGTTGTCGATGCGAATGGTGGGGAGCCCGACGCCGACCGGCACGCTCTGGCCGTCTTTGCCGCAGGTGCCCAGGCCCGGGTCCGGGGTGGGGTCGTTGCCGACCATGGTCACGTTCTTCAACGCCTCGGGCCCGACGCCAATCAGCGTCACGCCCTTGAGCGGCTTGCCCAACTTGCCTTTTCGAATCTCGTACGCCTCGGCGACTTCGAACACGAAGTTGCCATTGGAGATGTCCACCTGCCCACCGCCGAAGTGCGCGCAGTAGATGCCCTTCTGCACCGACTTCACGATGTCCTCGGGCGCATCGTCACCCGGCGCCAGGTAGGTGTTGGTCATGCGCGGCAGGGGCAGGTGCTTGAACGACTCTCGCCGCCCGCTCCCGCTCGACTTCTGGCCCATCAGCTTGGCGTTGTGAGCGTCGTACATGTAGCCCTTCAAGATGCCGTTCTCGATCAGCACCTTGAACTGGGGTGGGGTGCCTTCGTCGTCCACGTTGAGGGAGCCGCGTTGGTTCGCCATCGTGCCGTCGTCGATGACGGTGACTTTGTCCGAGGCGACCTTCTGGCCCAGCTTGCCGGCGAAGAGCGAGGTGCCCTTGCGAATGAAGTCGGCCTCGAGGCCATGGCCCACCGCTTCATGGAGCAGAATCCCACTCCAGCCCGGGGCCAACACCACCGTCTGGGGGCCCGCTTCGGCGTCGACCGCGCCCAGGGTCGTCACCGCCTGCCGCGCGGCTTCGGTCGCCACGTGCTCGGGTGAGAAGGTGTCGAAGTGGGTGAACGGCACGCGGCCGCCGCCTCCGAAGAACCCGGTGCGTCGCTCGCCCTTCTTTCCTTCCGCCACCACGTGCACCGAGAGGCGGCAGAGGTCCTGGGTGTCGGTGGCCAGGTGGCCTTCGGTGTTCGCCACCAGCACGTCCTTGGTGCTGTCGGCGTAGGTGGCGGTGACCTGCTTTACCCGGGTGTCGAATTTTCGCGCGGCGCGATTGGCGCGGACGACCAGCTGAACCTTGTCCGCCACGCCGATGCCGGCCAGGTGCGGCTCCACCCGGTAGAACGAGGGGAGGGCGGTGCGGGAGACGGGGAACGACTTGTCGCTCCCGCCGCCGTGGGCGATCAGCGCCGCGGTGTGGGCCGCCCGCATCAACGCCTCTTCATCGAGGTCGTCGGAGTAGGCGTAGCCGACCTTGGCGCCGACGATGACGCGAACGCCGACGCCGAGCGAAAAGCCGCCCTGGGCGCTCTTCACCTTGTTCTCGTCCAGCACCACAGCGGTCGTCTGGGACCGCTCGGCGTAGACCTCGGCAAAGTCGCCCCCGCGCTGCATGGCGTGGGAGAGGAGTTTTTCAACGGTGGCAACGGGAATGATGGGCAGTGGGGAACTCATGGCGGGGGCGGAGCGTATCCCGTTCACGTCGACAGTTCCCTGCTAGAGTTTCGAGCGCCCCATGGCCGAGAAAAAGAAGCGGCAAAAGCTCCCCGACGACGTTCCTCCTTCGCGCGACGCCGAAAGCGAATACCGCACCGGCGCCGACTACCCGGTGGAACCCGACGACGGCCTCACCGACCCGGGAACCGCACCCAGCGTGGCGGTGTCTCGAGGGTCGTTCAACCTGTCGGAAGACAACATTGACGCGCTGGAGCCCGACCGCGATCACACCCGCGCTCGCGCCGAGCTCCCCTCTCGCCCGGTGGCGCCCGCGATTGAAGATGAAGGCGCGACCTCGGCCGGGGCGCCGGTGAAGTTCGAGGTGGTGGCCGGCCCCGATACCGGGGTGACCAAGAAGATGGTCGGCGTGCGCATGAGCGTCGGCCGCGATGACAGCTCCGATTGGGTGTTGACCGACGAGGCCGTGTCCCGCCGGCACGTGGAGTTCGTGCGCAGCGACGAGGGCGTGGTGGCGACCGACCTGGGGAGCGGGAACGGCACCAAGGTGAATGGCGCCAAAATCACCGACAAGAAGCTGACCCACGGCGATGAGATCGTGCTCGGTCGGACCAAGCTGAAGTTCGTCGACGAGATGGCGCTGCTCGAGCAACTGCGCGCCGAGGTCGAGGCCAAGAAGGCCAACCCCGACGCGTCTGATTCCAACGCCCCCGTCGACGGGGAGGGCGAGGAGGACGGCGGCGAAGGTGCGGAGGTCGGCGACGAGGCGGCCGAAGCGCCCCCCAGCCCGCCCCCGACAGCCATCGACCTGTACCGGGCGCAGCCCCGCCCCGTCCGCTACGCCATCACCGGGGTGGTGACGCTGGTGTTCTGCGCGCTCGTGCTCGGGGTGGTGAAGATCGTCAACCAGCCCCGCGGCAAGGAGGCGTTCAAAGAGCAGGCCGTGCATGAGCTCTCGCTCGCCAAGGCCGAAGCCGCCAACAAGCGCTTCACGGCCGCCCGCGGGCACGTGGTGAAGGCGGAGCAGCTCTACCCCGGCATTGACGCCGAAGGCGTGGAAGAGGCCATCAACGCTGAAATCAAAGCCGAGGCGGACCTGGAGAAGGTGAAGGCGGCGATCGCGCAGGGCGATGTGAAGCGCGCGCGCACGCTGTTCGACACCATTCCCACCGGTCGCTTCGCCTCGGTGGACGACCGACAGGTGGTCAAGGGCGTCCTCGAGCGGGCGGAAGTCGAGGCGGCGGTGAACGAGTTCGACGAGGCCGTGGCGGTGGGGGAACTCGCCAAGGCCGAAGCGTTGATTCCCGCGCTGCCCGAAGCGATGCGCGTTCGCGCCACGGCGGACCTGAAGCAGGCGAAGTTGAATGCCGAGAAGGCTGAGCGCGAGGAGCGAAAGCACGCCCAGCAGCAGCAGGAAGGCGAGCGCAAGCGCTCCCAGGTGCAGAAGGAAGTGCAGGTGGCGGAAGCGCTGGCCACGGTGCAGCGCAAGTTCGTCTCCAGCGACTTCGCCGGGGCGGCCCGGGAGTGTGACCGGGTGGTGGAAGATCATCCGGGTGACCGCGCCATCGCCGACCTGGCGCACCAGCGTCAAAAGCAGCTGCTGGATTTCAGCAAGAGCTACGACGAAGGCAGAAAGAAGTTCGCCCAGGGTGCGCTCGCCTCGGCCATGAAGCCGCTCGGGCGCGCGCTCGCCACCTACCGCGAGATGCACTTCGTGGCCCCGTTCGGCGCCGAGCTGGAGCAGGACTACGTCACCTCTTCCGTGGCCTTTGGCCGCGAGGCGCTGGGCCGTAACGACCTCGCCGGCGCGGTGACCGCGTTCAAGGAGGCGCTTCGGTACGATCCCGCTCAGCCCAAGGCCAAAGCCGGCATGAACGAGCTGGCGGAGCGGGCCAAGGACGTCTTCAAGGAAGGCTCGGACCTGAAGAAGACCAATCTGCCCAAGGCGCTGGAGAAGTTTCGCCTGGTGATGGCCCTCACCTCGCCCGACTCCGAGCTCCACTCGCGCGCGAAGGGCATCGTCGAAAACGTGAGCCCGTGACCCTGACGCGCAACCAGTGGGCGGGCCTGGCCGCGGCGGCGGCCGCCGTGCTCACCCTTGTCTTCTGGCCGCGGGGTCCGCAGACGCCGGAGGCCCAGGTGCGGGCGCTGGTGGCCCGCGCGGTTCGAGAGGCCGAGGACAAGCAGGTGGGCGACGTGGTCGAGCACCTGGCCGAGAATTTCCGCGGCAAGAACGGGGAAACCCGGCAAGACATCAAGTCACTGCTCGCCTACCAACTGCTGCGGGGTGGGGTGGTGGGTGTGCTCAACCCGACGCTGGACGTGACGGTCATCGACGACACCCACGCGCGCTTTTGGGGGCGCTTCGTGTTTGCGCGGGACAAGATCGTCAGCGTCGATGCGCTCGACCCCCGATCTCAGCTGGGCGCCTACCGGATTGAAGCCGAGGTGGAGAAGCGCGACGGCGCCTGGGTGCTCACCACCGCGTCCTACGAGCGCTTGTAAGGAGCGGCGGCCGGCTTACTGAATGAGCGGCTTGGCTTCTTCGACCCACAGCTTGGCGATGTTCGCCTGACCCGCGGTCTTCAGCCGCTTCTCCACGTCGGTCACGATGCCGTTCAGCTGCTCTCGCGGCACCTGCAGCTGCTTCATCTTGGTGAGCGCGAAGGCGTAGTTCTGGCACCCGTTGGGGAAGTCTTTCTTGGCGAACAACAGGTCGCCCACCGCCATGTAGGCTTCGGCCAGGTGGCCCGTGCCGTCCTGCGGAGTGATGTCGGCGAGAATCTCGGCCGCCTTGTCGTTTTCCTTCTTCGCCACGAAGACCATGGCCTTGGCGTAGGTGGCGCGCACCCCGTTGAAGCTCTTGGCGGCAATCGCCTTGTCGTAGGCCGCGATCGCTTCGTCCAGCTTCCCGGTCGACTTGAGCAGCGTGCCCTTGGTCAGCCAGTAGCGGTCGTCGCGGTCCAGGGCCGACGCGCTCGTCCCGTCGGACAGCTGCATCTTCACGTCCTTGAACGTCTCTTCGTAGGCGGCGAGCAGCTCCATCGCCCCGTTGGTGTCGCCCGCGTTGTCGAGCAGCGCAGAGCCTTCGAGGTACATCACCGAGGCCGTCTTCGCTTTGCCCACGGCCGCCTTGAAGGCCGCAGCCGCGCCCGGGTCCTTCTTGGTGGCCAGGGCCTTCGCCTTCACGTACGCCGCCCAGGCTTCGTCGGGGTTCTGGGCCAGGGCTTCGTCGGCGGCCTTCACCGCGTCGTCGTAGCGCGCCTCGACGTTGGCGATTTCGGCCGACACCACCAGCATGCGCGCCTTGAGCCACGGTGAGAGGTCGGCGTCGCGCGCGGAGAGTTCCTTCACCGTGTCCGCGGCGTCTTTCATCTTGTCGTGTCGAAGCGCCTTGATGAGGCTCGAATCAACCCGCGAGCGCAGGTGGTCCGGGTTGGCCGAGAGCGCCTTGTTCACGGCGTCGGTGGCCTGCGGCAACAGCCCTTCATCGAGCAGGGCCTCGGCGTTGGCCGCGGCGAAATCGGGGTCGCGCCAGGCCTTGTCCATGGCCAGCCCGAAGAGCTGGCGGGCGAGCCCCAGGTTGCCTTCGCCCTTGAGCGCCAGGGCCTGGGCCAGCAGCAGGCGTGGGCTCTGGGCGCCGCGCTTGCGGAGTTCTTCCACGAAGTCGTCCGCAGCTTTCGACCCACTCGCTTTCAGGATGTGCAGTGCTTCCGAGCCGTAGCGATCGTCAGACTTGGAGTTCGCGGTTTTGGATTTCTCGAGGAAGCTCTTGGCCGGCGCCTCCGAAGCGGCGAAGCCGTAGAACACCCACCGGTTGGTGTGAATGGCTGCTTCAAACGCGAGCGCGTCGGCCGCGTTGGCGTCGATGGCCAGGGCGGCGTCGGCCAGCTTGAGCGCTGCCTCCAGGTCGGTGGGGTTGCCCTTCATGGCGACGGTGCGGGCTTCCTTCAGCTTGTCGAGCACGTCGCGCTTGGTGTTGCGCCCGCGCACGTAGACGAAGACGGCGGCGATCAGCACGACCCCGATGATGGCCACCTGGAGGAGCGCTTTTCCGAAGCTCTCCTTCTTGCGCCAGTCTGATTCACCCGCTGCGTTCTGATCTGCCGTGGCCATGAGTCCCTCGCGTGGGCGCACGTGCGCCACCCCGCGGCGTATAGCGTCGCGCCACGCGGAGGGTCAACGAACCGTTTTGGGGTGAACTAGATGCCCGAGACGATGCGCCAGTCGTTCTTCTCGTGGCGCCGCAGAATCATCTGCTTCACGTCGGACTCGCGCTGGGTGCGGTTGGTCAGCCCGGGCAATCGCCAGGTGATGGTGAAGGTGTAGGTGGCGCGCGCGACCTGTTCGTCCTTGTCCATCTCCAGGCGGCGCACCGTCATCTCCAGCCGCACGTCGTCGAGCTTGTCGAACCGCTCTTTCAGTTTTCCCGGCAGGTCCTTGTAGACCAGGTTGTCGCCGGGGTCGGTGTTGCCGCCGTCGTCCTTGAAGGACTCGTCGATCAGCCGGGTAATCGCCTCGGCGTCGCGCTTCTCCACGCCCTTGCGGTAGCTCTCCATCGTATTCAACACGGCGCGCGCGTCGTCCGTGTCGTCGATCTCGGTGCCGGGAATCTTGCGGGGCGGACAGGCCATCAGCCCAAGCGAAACAGACAGCAGCGCAGCGAGGCGGAGCGAGTTCATAGGGTCTCCAACGCAGCGGGAGGCTGCGTCATTCCACGTTATTTCGCCTTCAGGACTTCGGCGATAAACCGGTTCAGCACCGGCGCTTCCGCGTCGAGGATTTTGAGGCCCTCCGACTCGATGACGCGCTCGCCCACCATGGCCAGCGGCTTCAAGAGAAACGGGAGCTTGAGCGCGATTTCACCGTCCAACACCCGCTCGGTGTAGCTGCCCATGTCCTTGAGCTTGAGCACGCCCTTGTTCACCAGCATGCCGGAGATCTTGTTCGAGACCGGCGTGTTGGTGAACGTCAGCTCTTTGCGCGCGCGGTCGTAGCTGGAGGACTCGACGAAGGCGAACCAGTCGGGCGGCACCTGCTTGGGCCCGATGGAGGCGATCACCGGCTTGGGGCGGTAGCGAATCTTCCGGGTGATGCGCTGCCCGTCGTCCTTCTTCTCCAGGCCCTGCGCCTCCAGCAGCACGCCGTGGTGCTTCAAGAGAAACTCGAGGTAGCGGTCGTCGAACATCGCCGCTTCGACGTCGGCCACGCTGGCGTTGATGCGTTGTCGGGATTCGAATCGCACGTGGGCTCCCAGAAAGTTGGAGCGGGTCGTCTACCGCAGTTGAGCATCGACCGAAAGAACGCCGCCAAACTGCTGTTCTTCAAACGCACAGCGCTCACGCCACTCCGCCACCCGCGGGGTGCCGAGCTCGGGGTGTGCCTTGAGGTCGTCGCGGACGTCGTCGCACCGGCCCGCCAGGTAGTCCGATTCCACCAGCAGCCGGAAGGCTTCGCGGGCAATCGCCGGCGTGGGGGGCGCGGCCAGGGTGGCCAACAGCCCCGGGCGCGCCAGGTCGGGCCGCGATGAGAGCGCCAGCTTTCGCCCGAGGAGGTACGAGAGCAGCGGGTGCCCGGGGGCGGCCTGGAGCGCGCGCTCCAGCACGAGCAGCTTCACGTCGTCAGAGGTGGGGCGGAAGTACTCGAAAATCGCGTCCCGGCTGACCGCGTTCGGTTCGTCGAGGGCCAGCAGCTTGGCCGAGGCCGTTCGATTCATGGAGGGCGAAGCGTCCACCTCCACCACGCGCGAGTAGAGCGCTCGAGCCGCGGCCTCGTCGCGGCGCTTTCGTTTGAGGTCGCCCTGCGCCATCGCCAGCTCCGCCACGGTCGACGGGTAGTTGGCGAAGGTCTTCAGCGCCTCGTCCAGCGCCGCGTCGGCCTCGGGCAGCTTCTGCGCTTTCTCCAACGCGCCCGCCCGCTGTAGCGCGTACGCGGGCTCATCGGGGTCCAGCGAGGCGCAGCGCGCGTAGAGCGTGGCCGCGGCGTCCGGGTCAGCGCCGGCCAGCTCACCGGCCCTGGTCGAGAGCGCGGCGACCTCACGCGCGCACGGCCGCCCGAAGATGCTCGGCCGCCGAAAGCGGGCGAAGGCTTGGTTGAGCAGCTCGGGGTCGCTGGGCACGGTGTCCAGAAACGCCTCCCAGTCGCGCCCGAGCGCCTCCGCCGTTGCGCCATAGACCCCTTCGAAGTCTCCCTCACGGTAGACCGCGCGGAGCTTCGCTGCGCCGCGAGTCTCGAGCAGCCACCGAAAGAAGGACCCGGCGGCGGTGTACGCGCGCGACGACGCCGCTGTGTAGAACCCGTTCAGACCGAGCAGCGCGCCCATCTTCGGCAGCAGCCCGTGCGCCTTCATGCCCCTGGCCCATTGGTGCAGGGTGAACTCTTCAGACTGCTCATTGGCCGCGGCTTCGGCCATGCCTTCGATGACCGCCGCGTTGGGCGTCAGCCCGAAGAGCGTCGCCGTCACCCCGAAGGGTGGTGCGCCGAAGGGCGCGGCCATGGCGTGCACCAGCTCGTGGCGGGCGATGCGGTGGGGAAACCCGTCGTCGTTGATGTGAATCTCCCGGCGCCAGGGCTTGGAGAACTGGGTTCGCCCCGCGCCGACCAACTGCTGCTTTGCCGCGGCCGACGCGTACCAGAAGACCCGCACCCGAGCCGGAGCGGCGGTCTCGAAGAACGCCTCGTTCTGCGCCGCGCGGAACTCGAGGTCGCGAACGGTCCGTTCGACGTCCTGTGCCTTCTTGCCCTTGGGGACGTGGATCTCAAGGTGCGGCGTGAGGCGAACGCTGGCGAACTCCCGAGCGAGGCGCTCGTCGGTCATGCGAAAGCCGAGCTGGGGGCCGGCCGTCTCCAGCGCGAACGTCCCTGCCAGCAGCAGCCCCAACCAGGCGCGGTCAGTCGGCGTGGGGGGCCGAGACTCCAGCCGTGGGGCGGCCGCGACCACCAGCGTGAAGGTGAGCAGCAGCGTGGCGAGCCGAAACCACAGCAGCGCGGGCGTCACCTGCAGCGTCTCGTCGTACAGCGGGCCGGGAACGAAGCCCAGGTAGTGGTTGAACGCGAACACCTGCGGCCCCCACACCACGGGGAAGGCGGTCCACCCCAGGGAGAGCAGGAGCAGGATGACGAACAGCCCCACCTGGGCGGATTTCCGGGTGAAGAGCGTGGCGCCGAGAAGGCCGGTGGCCACCGAGAGCGCGGCCGAGGGCACGATGAGGACGGGCGCGAACGCCACCATCGCAAACGGGTCGCATCGGCTGGAGATGAGCGCGGTGAGGACGCACGCCACCAGCGGCACCAGGGTGACCAGCGCGCAGAGGAGGACGGCCGAGAAGAAGGCGCGCGTGGCGCTGGCCAGAAAGTCGGCCCCCAGCGAGGCGAAGAGCGCGTTCCCGTTGCGCGACATCTCCAGACGCGCGGCGCGCGCGCCGACGATGCTGCCCAGCAGGCCGATGCCCATCGAACCGGCGAGCGACCATTCGTAGCCCACGGTGCGGAAGACGGGCGCGAACACCAGGGCCACCCCGGCCACAGCGTACAGGCCGAGCGCCCAGCGCACCGGTCGGTCCCTGGCCAACAACTGCATTCGAGACACGACTTCGCGCATGCAAACTCCGTATAGTGCCACGCCATGGCAGACCAGAAAGCGGGCGGCCCGGAAAACAGAACGGCGTACCGCGCCCCAATCGAGCTCAAGGTCGATTACAAGAAGATGAACTCGTTCTTCGCTGACTACACGAAGAACATCTCCAAGGGCGGAACGTTCATCAAGACGAAGAAACCGCTCCCGATCGGGACGCAGTTTCTCTTCAAGTTGACGGTGCCGCGCCGCGACAACCCGTTCGAGTTGTTGGGTGAGGTCGTCTGGTCCACCTCGTCGGGCGATGACCCCGGCATGGGCATTCGCTTCATCTACGAGACCGACGCGCAGCGAAACGACTTCGAAGGCGTGGTGGAAGACCTGATGGCGGGCGCGCTGGGCCCCGAGCTCGCCGTCAAGCTGCTCAAGAAGCCCGCGGCGCCGTGAGGCGTTCGTGGTGCGCACTGGCGCTGGGGGCGACCGTGACGCTCGGCGCCTGCGCCAACGCTGAAGGAAAGAAGGCCCCGCCGCCCGCCTCGCCGCCCGCGCGCGTGGTGAGCGACGTCACCGACAAAGACTACGTGGGGCCCGCGTTGCCCCGCGGCCGGGTGACGCTGTTCGACGCGCACGGAAAGAAGCACGCGGTGGAGGCCGAGGTGGCCGCCACCAACCCCACCCGCACCCGCGGGCTGATGTGGCGGACCTCGCTCGACGACGGCAAAGGAATGCTCTTCATCTTCGGCGACGAGCAGCCGCTCTCGTTCTGGATGCGGAACACCCTCATCTCGCTCGACATGCTCTTCATCGACAAGGACCTGACGGTGGTCGGCATCGTCGAAAACGCCCCGCCCCAGACCCTCGACTCACGCGGAGTCGGGAAGAGCGCGCTCTTCGTGCTGGAAGTGCCGGGCGGCTACTGCAAGCGCGTGGGCGTGGTGGCCGGCTCGAAGGTGCTGCTGGAAGGCGTCGGGAACATCGTCGTCGAACGGTGACACACCGGAGACGGTGAGGCGCGCACAACACTTGCGAGCCGACCCGGGCTGATTCAAAAGGGCGCTGTGCAAGCCGCCGCCCGAACTGACAAAGAACTGCTGGTCGCCAGCAAGGCCTTCACGGTGGAGAACCGCGCGCGCACCTGGTTCGAGATTCTCACCTCCTGCGTGGTGCTCTTCGCCGCCCTTGCGGCCGGCGCAATGCCGCTCCCCTGGCCGGTGCGCCTGTTCGGTGCCTTCGTGGCCGGGCTGGCCATCGTCCGCTTCTTCTGCGTGTTCCACGACGTGATGCACGGCGCGATTCTGCGCGACTCCAAAGTCGGCAAGTTCTTCTTCTCCATCTACGGCATCTACGTGCTGACGCCTCCCGTCATCTGGAAGGAGTCGCACAACTACCACCACGCGCACACCGCCAAGCTGATCGGCTCCAACATCGGCTCGTACCCGATGGCCACACCGCGCATGTTCGAGTCGCTCACGCCGCTGCAGCGGTGGCTCTACCGAGCGGCGCGCCACCCCCTCAACATCGCGTTTGGCTACTTCACGATCTTCTGGGGTGGCATGGGCCTGCGGCCCTTCCTCCGGTCTCCGAAGAAGTACTGGGACTCCGGCGTGGCCATGGTGCTGACCATCGCCCTCCCGTGGGCGCTGTGGGCCTGGGGCGGGTTTGAGGCGGCGCTGTTCGGCTACTGGCTGCCCATCGGCATCGCCACCGCCACCGGTGGGTACCTCTTCTATGCCCAGCACAACTTCCCCGGCGTCAAGGTGGCGCCGCGCGAGACGTGGACCTTCGTGGGCGCGTCGCTGGAGTCCTCCAGCTACATGGAGATGAGCCCGCTGATGCACTGGTTCACCGCCAACATCGGCTACCACCACGTGCATCACCTGAACGCCGCCATTCCCTTCTACCGCCTGCCGGAAGCGATGGCCGCCATTCCCGAGCTGCAGCACCCCGGCAAGACCAGCTTCGCCTTGAAAGACGTGCTCGCCTGCTTCCGTCTCAAGCTGTGGGACCCGGACTCGGGCGAGATGGTGGGGTACCCCGTCGCGGGCGCCCCGCGCGAACTCGCGCCGCGCTGACGGAGTCGGTTCAGCTGCGCAGCGGCCGGCGCGCGCCGTTGGCCGTCGGGTCGGTGTCGTCAGCCGTGGCGGTGCTTCGGGCGTCTGGCTTGAGGGCGTCCACGAAGTCGAACTCGTCGACCGGCTCGACGTCCGCCGCCGGGGGAGCCGCGGCCTGGCGGGCCGACGACGGGCTGGCGCCTGGAGGGGACCCGATGTCTCCCAGCGCCCGGTTCAACCGCTCCAGGCTCTGCTGCCGCCGCGCCGACGCTCGCTCCGTGAGCAGGGTGACCTTCACGCGCTCGATGGCTGCGGTGTTCGCCTTCAGCTTCGCCATCACGCGCCCGCGCTTCAGCAACCGCCCCTCCCCGCGCTCCAGTTCGTCCTGAAGCGACTCCACCGACGTCAACAGGTGGGCGCGGGCCTCCGGGTCGTGACTTGCGTCGGCGCTGGCGCGCAGGTCGGCGATGGCTTCTTCGAGCTCGGCCTTGGCGGCGCCCGTGCAGTTCGACTCAAGCTCGGCCCAGGTGTGCGCGACCACGATGGAGTCCCGCACGATGGCGGCCACGTGCGCCCGTGTCTGGGTGAGCGGCGCAGAGGACGGGCTCGCCTTCATCAGCTCCACCACCGCCTTGTACGTGGTGTCAGTCTTGCTCAGCGCCTGGAAGAGCTCGTCGTGACCCACGCGAAGAGCCGCGTCGAGCTCGGTTTGAAGCGCGTCCGTCTGAATGAAGACGTGATGGACGAGGAGTGAGAGGCCGAGGAACAGGGCCATGGCGATGGCCCCGAAGACCGGGCTCACGCCGAGGCTGCTGCCAAAGCGCTGGACGACGAACATTCCCAGAAGTCCGAACGCGGTCGCCACCAACATCGAGAGCCACCACCGGGCGACGTGCGGGTGGCCCACGCCGCGCAGGGCGTCGCCTCGGCGGCCCAGCCAGGAGAACAGCCCCACACCGGCGAAGCTCAGCTCGCATCGCTCCAGGGCGTGCAGCGGCAGCAAGGCGGCGACGAAGGGCGTCAGCCCGCACAGCGCGAACATCAAAAGGCGGTCAGTTCGCGTGGCGCTCCGCGTGGCGAAGAACCCCACCAGCGCGGCCGGCAGCGTGAAGGTGATGAGCTCGCTCCCGAGGCTCCCCGAGAGTGCCGGGACCGCCAGTCCCAGGGCCCCCAGAATCCCGGCCCCCACCAGGGCCAACGACACGTCGGCCTCGAACCGGTCTTTCTCCACGAAGGCGACGCGTTCGACGAAGGTCATGACGGCTCCTCAGTAGGTGGACGTGCCGAGCCCGGCGCCGATGCGCGCGCTCGACTTGGCCTTCTTGGTGGCGAAGTTGGTGTCGCCCGATTCGTGAGCGCGGCTGAACTCTGCTTCGGTGTCGCTCAGGGTATCGAGGTCCCGCTGCACGGCCGCCGGGCCGGCGATGCGCGCCGCTTCAGAGAACGCCGCTTTGCCGCGGGCGAGGTAGCGGCGCGACTCATCGAGGTTCCCGTTCTGCAGCGCGGTGGCCGCCTGCTCCAGTTCGAGGGCCTGCATGGCCCGGGCGGCGGCGACGGCGATCTCGGCGTTGACCGATTTCGACACCAGCGACGAGTCGTCGCTCACCCGGGTCCACGGCTGGTAGTTGAGGTTGACGCTTGAGGTGGCCAGCGCGCCCGCGCCCTGGCCGCTGATCTCCACGTTGCCCAACCCCAGCTGCGCGCCCACGGCGCCCGGCGCGACCCGCCAGGTCACCAGCACGCGCTGCGTCTCCCCTTCGGCGAAGTCGGGCAACTCCACCACCAGGTCGCCCTCGACGGCTGCAGTAGCCACAGGCGAGACCCAGTCCGCGGCCACCCCAGGCGCACGGCGAATTCGCAGCGCCACCCGGCGGGCGATGGTGCGAGACGCGCGGTCGAAGTCTTTCTCAAAGACCTCGCCCATGCGGGCCGGGTCGCTGAGAAACGCGTACCCGCCCGCGCCCACGTTCGCGAACCGCGCCATCAGGTCTTCGTTGAAGTCGAGGCCGACGCCGATGGCGCTGACGCTGATGCCGCTGCGGTGCATGGTGCGGACGACCTGGAGCAGCGCGTTCGGCTCGGTCGCGCCTTCAGTGGGCTGGCCGTCGGACATGAGAATGAGCCGGTTGATGCCGTTGGGTGTGAAGTGTCGCGCCAGCTCCAGTCGGCCCGCGTTGAGCCCGGCCTCGATGTTGGTGCCGCCCTCTTCGGTGATGCTGTCGATGAAGCGCTGCATGGCCGCCCGCGCGCCGGGCGTGGCTTGCGTGCTGGTGAAGACGCGCACATCAGAGCCGTAGTGAACGATGGCGATGCGGTCGAAGTCAGACAGGCGCCCCAGCAGCTCCGAGGCGGCGCGCTTGGCCTGGTAGATCTTCTCGCCCGCCATCGAGCCCGAGCGGTCGATGACCAGCGCCAGGTTGAGCGGCGTGGTTCGCCGTGCCTCGCCCAGTCGCACCGCCGTCAGGTCGATGGCCGCGGTCACCTTGGCGCCGTCGGGCGAGACGTACGGGTGCGACAGTGTGGCCTGCATCATCAACGGACCCGAGGTCTGACTGATGGGGCCCTGGGCCTCCAGCCTCGGCGCGATGGGTCGCGGCTCGGCGCGCACCGGCAGCCGCGGTGACAGTGACAAGGCGACCACCAGGAGCACAGCGGCCGTGGCCAGAAATGCCGTCGTTCGATTCAGCATGGGCGCCCTCGCCAGGTGCAAGACAGTGTGAAACCGCCCGAGTTCCACGCACGAGCGGGAAAAAGGATCTGCGCTGGCGTGGCGCTTTGCGGTGATTGTCCGGAACGGCGGCTAACCGCTCAGAACTCGGCGTCTTTCGTTGCAACGGCGGAACGATTGGGAAAGTGTCCGGCCGATGCGAGCGCTCGCCCTCGGCTTGATGGCTGTCACCGGGCTCGGCTGCAGCTTTGTCGCCTCGGTGCCGCCCGAGGTCACCGTTCGCTGTCAGAACGACGCCGAGTGCCCGCCCGGGCTGTTGTGCCAGCGCATCACCTCCACCTGCGTCAAAACGCCCGATGAGACGCCGCCGGGGCTCGATGGCATGGCGCGAATCTCCATCGCCAAATCGAGTCGCAACCTCGCCACGGCCCCCGACGCGTTGGGACCGGACTCCACCGCGGTGCTCACCTTTCGCACCACCGAACCGGTCTCGCTCCCGGTGGTGACGGCCTGCCCGGAGCTTCTGACGTGCGTGCAGGTGAAAGCCATCGCCGAGACGTTCACCTTCGAGTGCCGCTTCACCGCCTCGCCGCCGCCGCGCGTCGAGCGCCGCTGCAACGTGAACATCGCGCTCGAGGACGCGGTGGGTTTTCGTTCGTCGGTGACCCTGGCCGAGTCGTTGGCGCTCGACACCATTGAGCCGCCGCCGCCGCCCGTCGATACGCCCGACGCGGTGGTGCTGCGCCGACTCCCGTGGGGCGCTGACCGCACGCAGGGTCGGGCGAGGTTCTCCATTGAGCTGGCCACCGCCTCACCGGACGTCGCGCTCATCGCCTGGGAGCGCGGTGATGACTCGGCCGCTCCGCTCGCCCTGGGGGTGTTCGGCGCGACCGAGCTCGTGCTCCCCAACGTGGACGTGGTGCAGGTCGACGTGGCGTCGTTCGACCGCGCTGGCAACGTCTCTCCGCGGCGGCGGGTCCGCGACGCGACGGTGGTGGCGACCATCTCCGAGGCCAACAGCGATCGACGGAGCCCACACCGCTTCGACGAGCGCGGCGCGGAGTCGATGGCGCTCTTGCGCCCCGACGTGAACACGCTCTCATCGAGCGATGCGTTGGCGCGACGCGGGGGCGGGGCGGTCACCACCTCGGGCGCCTGGGTCTGGCACCGACGCTTCAACCACTACATGCCGCCGCCCTACCGCGTGGCCACCAGCTACGACGAAGCGCGTGCCCGGGTCGTCACCTACGGCGGCTCGACGTTCCCCGACGGCGATGGCGGCTCCGGCCCCCGCAGCGTGACCAGCGAGTGGAACGGCGAGAACTGGATTCCGGTCGAAACGGAAGACCTGGAGAACGACGGCAACCCGCCGCCCTTGTGGGGCGCGGCGATGGCGTTCGATCGCGCGCTCGAAGAATCGATTCTCTTTGGCGGTCAACCCCAGCGTGCCCTTTCGGCGTCGAACGCGACCTGGTTGTGGAACGGGAAACGGTGGAAATCGGTCACCCCGGCCCTCTCGCCGCCGCCTCGGTTCGACCACGCCCTGGTGTACGACCCGCTTCGAAAATTCAGCGTGCTCTATGGCGGTCGAGGGAGCGATGGCGCGTTGCTCGCCGACACGTGGTTGTTCAACGGCACCTCGTGGGTCGAAGCCCGCCCCGCGCATTCTCCGGGGCCTCGAGCGCTGGTCGGCGCGGTGTACGACCCCGTGCGGCGCCTGGTGGTGGTGCAGGGCGGCGACGCCACGGCGCCTGACGCCGGCTGGAAGGTGGTGGCCGACGCCTGGGGCTTCGATGGAACGGACTGGGTGGCCCTGCCGGCGTTGAACGCGCCGTACCCCGCCGCCGCCCACGTGTTTCAGTTCAACGCCGAGATGAACGTGTTCCACGTCATCGGTGGGGTGGTGCAAGACGGCGGCTGGCTCGGTAACCGCTACACCTTGAACGCCCCCGACGGCGGTTGGACCGCGGGCGGGTGGGAAGGGTACCGGGGCCTGTCCGGCCAGACGTACGACGTGGCGCGCGGAGAGACGCTCTTCTGGGGTGGCGTGTTGCCGTTCTCGTTCCTGGCGGGTCTGGCCAACGTGGAGACCCGGGTGCTCAAGGGCGGAGTGACGCGGTCGGCGTACCACCTGAACTTCACCTCGCCCTCGCCGCGCGTGAACCATTCGATGGCCTACAACGAAGGCACCGGCCAGGTGTGGATGACCGGCGGCGAGCTCGGCCCCTATCAATACGACGAGACGTGGATCTGGGATGGGGTGGGGTGGCTCGAGCCCCCCTCCAACAGCAACGGCTTTTCGTTCGGCATCCGGACGTACGCCTCGCTGGCCTGGGACCCCTCGCGCCAGGCGATGGTGATGTACGGCGGCGTCGGCGAGCCACAGGTGGCAGTCGACGGCGGCGCGGCCTGTGCCGGTAACAACGACGGGGGCCTCTTCATCACCCGCTGCGCTTCGGTCGACGCCGGCACCTGGGTCTACAACGCGGGTCTGTGGGAGCGGCAACCCATCACCTCACCCACGATTCGGCTCACCCACGCCATGACCTACGACCCCGACCGCGGCGCGCTGATGTGCGTCGGCGGGACGTCATTGGTGCCCGACTCAACTGGCTACGCGGCGCTGGCCTACCCACCCATCGGGTTTCGCGAGGTGTGGCACCTGTCCGTCGACGCCGGGTGGACGCGAGACGCCGACGACCTCCCGCTGTTCGCGTCGGGCGCGGCCATCGCCTACGACGAACGCCGCCGCACCCACGTGGTGCTGCCCGGGCGCTCTGATTACCTCACGCAACGCGCGGTGATGGAGAGACGGCCTGACGCGGGGTGGACGGTGGTCTCGCCTCCGACCGGGCCGCCGCTGCTCCAGGTGCAGAACCTGGTCTACGACACCGATCGCAAGGCGGTGCTCAGCTACGGGCCGCCCCTGCAGGCCATTGACCAATTCAGCGCCGACCGCCTGTGGCAGTGGGACGGCGAGCGGTGGACCGAGGCCGCGGTGTCCGACGCCGAAGGCCTGGGAACGCCCGGGCGCCGCGTCGGCTTCCGGGTGGCGTACGACAAGAAGCGCGCGCGCGCCGTCATGTTCGGCGGCACCACCAGTGACTTGTTCGAGCTGGAGTCGGCGCAGCGGCGCCCTTCGCAGCGCTTCGGCATCTCGGTGGCCGGCATGCGCATTCCCGTCGAGGGAGCGGTTGACGAGGTGTCGGTCACGCTCCACAGCGGTGGACAGAGTTTTCTCAAGCAACCCGACGCGGGCTGGGTGAAGAAAGATGGCGTCGAGCTGGCGATCTGGCGGCGAGGCACGTGGTCGCCACCGCTCGCCTCCAGCACGGCCGACCCGGTCACTCTGTCCGCGCTGACGGCGGTCATTCAGGGCAGCGAGCTGCCGGACCTGTTGACCGGGGAAGGCATTCTCAACGTCTCGGTGGCGCCATTGGGGCGCAACGGAGACGGCACCGCGGTGCTGTCGACGGACTACGTCGAGGCCACGCTTCACTACCGGTTGCCCCCATGAGACGCCTCGCACTCATCAGCTGTCTGGCCGTGACGGCGTGCGGGTTTGACACCACCGTCAAGAAGGGCACGCTCATTCGCTGCGCCTCGGACGACGACTGCTTCAAGCCGTCGGTGTGCCAGATGTCGAGCGGCTACTGCGTGGAGGTCATCGACAACGACCGGCCCGCCATTGAAGGCGAGGTCTCGGTCGCGCTCGATCGCGACGCGTTCTCGGTGCTGGCCGCGGCGGACGTGATGAGCACCACCAGCAGCACCCGGGTGTCGTTTCGCACGACCAAGCCGGTGGTGACGCCGCAGCTGTCCGCCTGCGCGGACGCGGTGACGTGCGTGCTGGAAGCGGGCGACCAGCGCGACTTTCTCTACCGGTGCACCTTCAACTCGCCCGCCCCGCTGGTGGAGCGCAGCTGCGATGTGCAGATCGACCTCGAGGACCTCCACAAGCTGAAGAACAGCATCACGGTGCCGGCGGCGTTTCGAATTGACTCCATCGTTCCTGAGGCCCCACCGGTCGATACCCCCGACGCCGTGGTTCTGACGCGCGTTCCCTGGGGGAGCGAGGCCACGCAGGGCAAGCCCGCCTTCCGGGTTCGAGCGCCCAACGACGGTTCGGTGGCCCTGGTGGTGTGGGAGACCGCAGAGCCGACCGCCTCGCCGATTCAGGTCGGCGCCTTCGGGTCAGGATCGCTAACGCTCCCCAACGTCGACCTGCTGGAGGTGCACATCGCCGCGGTGGACCGCGCAGGCAATACCTCCGCGCGGGTGCGGGTGCGAGACACCGAGCTGGTGGCCTCGCTCGGCGAAGAAGGTCACGGCCGCGAAAACCCCCACCGCTTTGACATGCGGGGCGCGCACTCCGCCGCGCTGCTCCGCTCGGACGTGGTGGAACTCGGGGCGACCCCCGCGCTCGCACGCGAAGACGCCGGGGTGTTGTCGACCAGCGGGGCCTGGGTCTGGCGAGAGCGCTTCTACCGGGCCGCGCCGGCGTTCAAACGCGCCGCGGTCACGTTCGACAGCGCCCGCGCGCGGGTGGTCAGCTTCGGCGGCACGTTCGCCAGGTCCGACGGCGGCGGCGAGCCCACCGACGCGCTGCTGGAGTGGAACGGCGAGCAGTGGCAGTCGATTGAAACCATCGACCCGGAGCGCGACGGCAACCCGCCTCGGCTCGCCGGCGCGGCGATGGCGTACGACGCGCGCAACCAACGCAGCGTCTTGTTCGGTGGAGAGACGTCGGTGGCGGGCCAGTTCTCCGCGGACACCTGGGCGTTTACGGGTCGTTCCTTTCGCCAGTTCATGGGGGCGGTGAGTCCGGAGGCGCGCTCCGATCACGCCATGGCCTACGACGCGAAGCGCGGCGTCATCGTGCTGTTCGGCGGCCGCAGCGCCCAGGGCAACGCGCTGGGCGACACCTGGGAGTGGAACGGGGAGCGTTGGAGCAAGCCCGACCTGGTCGCCGCACCCTCGGCCCGCTCGCTCCACGCCATGGTGTGGGACGACGCGCGACGCGTGGTGGTGATGCACGGCGGGAAAGGCACGGACGGCACGGCCCGGCAGGACGCGTGGCAGTTTGACGGGCAGTCGTGGTCGCGTCTGGCGGCCCTCGACGGTCCCGAGGCGCTCTACGCGCACGCGCTGGTCTACGACACCCGGAACGATCGGTACGAGGTGTTCGGCGGCACCCGCGTCAACGGCAGCGAGTCCGCGTCTGCGGCGGTGGGGCGCCTCGACGGCGGTTGGACGACCGTCGCCCTCTCCATGGTGGCGCCGAGGTCGAGCGGCCACGCGGTGTACGACGTCGCTCGCGGCAACGCGGTGGTCTGGGGCGGCATCGCACCGGGTCCTGTGGGTGACCTCGCCAACCCACAGACCATGACGTTCGACGGCGCGTCGTTCTCCACCGCCTGGTCGCTGTCGCGTCTGACCCCCGGCCCCCGCGCCAACGTGGCGATGACGTACCACGACGACCTCGCCCGCACGCTCATCTACGGCGGCGAGTTCGGCCCCTACCGGTTCGACGACCTGCTGATGTGGGACGGCGTCGGGTTCGACACCTACGGTTGGCCCAACCGCACGCCCGGTGTGCGCACGCTGGCGTCCATGGCCTACGACCCCAGGAGCAAACTGGTGGTCCTCTACGGCGGTGCCGGCGAACCCCAGCTCCCGTGGACGGGCTCGTGCATCGGCATCGCCTCGAGCTGCGTCAAGGTTGATGCCGGCACGTGGGTCTTCGACGGCGGCAGCTGGGATCGCGTCAACACCGTCACCCCGAACGCGCGCATCGCCCACGGCATGTACTTCGAGCCGTCCCTGGGCGGGGTGGTGAGCATCGGCGGCAGTGGGCTCGTGCCCCAGAACGGCGGCTACCTCGCCTTCAACAACTACCAGGGCTTCACGGACACGTTTCTTTTCCGCGATGGAGTGTGGACCACGCTCAACCCCATGCCCGCGGCCAGCATCGGCCCGGGCGTGGCGTACGACGAATCGCGGCAGACCGTGGTGGTGCTCCCCGGCAGCTCGGCGTTCCAGCAGAACCCGCTCATGTACGAGCGGCAGTTCAGCACTGACGCGGGGTGGCTGGTGATTGACCCGCAGAACGGGCCCCCAAAAATCACGCTGCAGAACCTCGCCTACGATGCCGAGCGCAAGCGGGTCTTTCAGTTCGGGCCGCCGGTGGTGGCCAGTGACAACCTCTCGGCCGACCGCATCTGGGAGTGGTTCGGCACGCGCTGGGCGCTGGCGTCGATCTCCGATGCCGAAGGTTCAGGTCGGCCCTCGGGGCGCCTGGGCTTCCGCCTGGCGTACGACAAACAGCGCGGGCGCACCGTGATGTACGGCGGTGCAACGTCTGACGTGTGGGAGCTGGAGTCCGCCCGCCGCACGCCCAGCCATGTCTTCCACGTGTCGCTCGAGGGCCGGCTGATTCCCACCGGCGCCAGCTTCGTGGGGTTCGCGGTGCGGGCCCGCGCCGGGGCGGATTCGATGGGCCCATCGCCCGACGGGGGCTTTGTGCCGCGCGCGGGCGTGATGCTGCTGCCCTTCATCAGCGGCAGGTGGGGTTCACCGCTCGGCACCAACACAGCCGGCGCGAGCGACCCGGCGGCCGTGAGCGGCGCGCTCACCAGCGGCGACGCGGCCAGGCTCCTCGAGGCGCAGCGGCGGACGAGCGTCGCCATCGTGCCGGTGGGCGCCAATGGGAATGGCACTGCCACGGTCGCGACCGACTACGTGGAAGCGACGGTGAAGTACCGGCTGCCGGCGCAGTAGCCGAAGGGTGGGTGCACGGCGGGGGAGAGGTTCGGAACGCGCGGTGCGCGTTACATGCCTGCGTCGACGGTGGTGCCGCGCGCGCAGTAGTACGGAGAGCGCGTTCCGCCCAGCTCGGCGCACCGCACGGGGTCCGAGCACGCCATGGACAGCGTGTCGTCAGACAACAGCAGCGCGCGGCAGCTCAGCTTGGTCTTGGGGTTCTTATCGAGCGACGAGTCCTGCGATGGGCAAGGGTTGTCGTTGCCAGGGGTGCAGGGGCGCGAGCAGTAGCCCATGGCCGGCGCGCTCATGTCGGTGACCGGGTCTGCCTGGCTGTCGCGCACGCACACCAGATCTTCGCAGTCGGTCGCGCCCAGCGCGATGAAGTCGCGGTTGGCGCTGATTTCACTGTAGAGCACCGGCACCCGCATGTCGGTGAAGCCGCCGTCGGCCGATCGCGCGCGTTTCTTGAGGGCGCACGTCACGTTGAGATCGGTCGACACCACACAGGCGACGAGCGAACTGGAAGACAGCGCAAGGACGAGACTGGCGACGATTGATCGGCTCACCGGTTTGAGAACCGTAGCACAGCACCACCAGCCGTCTATCTCGCGAATCGACAACGAAGTGTCCATTCTGTTGATGGGTCGGAGGTCCACCGGTAGAGTCTGCGGCACTTTGGCCGATCGCGACGAAGCGAAGGGGTGTGGCAGCATCTTCCCGTTTCCGGTTCGGAGCGGAGCCTCGTACAGGTTCGCGCTCCTTGCTTGTTTGATCGGAAGCGGAGCTGCCTGGGCGCAGAACAACCAGTTCGAAGGCCTCGATCTCAACGAGCCTTCGACCGACGTGAAGCCGGACGACAAGGCCAAAGGCGCGAAGGACAAGTCCAAGACGCCCGCCGCCAAGCCGGCCGCGTCGACCAGCGCCGGTTCAACCTCGGCGACCACCACCGACGTACCTTCCGCAGATTCCGCCACCGCGGCGAATGGCGCGCCGGTTGAACGAGACATCACCCAGGACGACCGCGTGAAGAGCGTGCAGCGAAAGCTGTACGGCAAGCGTCACCGCTTCGAACTGGCGCCGTACTTCCTGGTCTCGGTGAACGACGCGTTCTACGCCAAGTGGGGCGGCGCGCTCCGCGCGGCCTTCTACCTGTCCGACGCGATGGCGTTCTCGGTGCGCGGCTCGCTCTACAGCCTGCTCCCCACCGATGACGTCCGCGCCGCCAAGCGAAACTTCCAGGCGCGCATCTTCAACTCGGTGCCCACCTGGTCGGTGATGGGAGACCTGGAGTGGAGCCCCTTCTATGGCAAGGCTGCCATCTTCAACTCCATTCTGCACTTTGACGCCTACTTGATGGGCGGCGCCGGCGTGCTCCGCACAGAGACCACCGCGCTCCGCGGGCTCAACCTGGCCTTCGACCTCGGCGTGGGCATGCGGTTTGTGACCCTCGACTGGTTGGCCGTCAACGTGGCGCTGATCAACACGTCGTACGTCGACCAGCCCACCGGCACCACCAAGGCCGCGCTGCAGAACATGCTGCTCTTCCACGTCGGTGTCTCCGTCTTCATTCCGTTCAAGTCCACCTACCGGGAGGCCGAATAATGCGACCCTGGCTGGTGCTCTTGAGTGCGGTCCTCGTCACGCTTCCCGCGGCCGCCCAGAGCCGCAGCGAAGACGAAGCGGGTGACGTGGCCGAAGTCGACAAGGACTCGCGCGGCCCCCTGCGCGAACGCGTTCGCCCTGTGTCCGGTCACACGTTCTTGATGGACGGGCGTTTCGAGGTCTCGCCTTCCTTCACGCTCTCAGTGAAGGACGCCTTCTTCACCAAGTACATGGTGGGGTTGCTCGCCTCGTACCACTTCGCTGAGCAGTTCGGTGTGCGGCTGCGCGCGTCGTACGCGTTCAACGCCGTGTCCGGTTCGGCACAAATCTGTGAAGTGGGCATCGCCTGCGTCAGCCCCACGCCGGCGCAGCTCGAGAGCGGCTTCGCCTTCGGAGAAATTCGACTGTTGGCCGGCGCTGATTTCGAGTGGGCGCCGCTCTACGGGAAGCTCTCGCTCATCGCCGAGCGGTTCCTCCAGTTCAACATGTTCGTCGCCGCCGGCCCCACGCTGGTGATGTACGGGCCCGCCAGCACGGTGACGGTGGGTGGAACGCTCTCGGCCGGGTTCCGCTTCTTCGTGACGCGCTGGTTCACGGTGCGGTTCGAAGTGCGTGACGCGATGTACTTCGAGTCGTTCAAGCGGCCCGGCACGACCGACCTCTCTTCGTTCCGCAATCAGATCATGCTCGACTTCGGTGCCTCGTTCTTCTTCCCGCTCGACTTCAAGGAGGGGTAGCCATGAAACGCTCGCTCCTTCTGGTGGGACTGTGTGTGGTGTCGTTCGGGGTTTCGACGACCGCCTCGGCGCAATTTCAGGGCCTCGACCTGGGCAAGAAAGGCTCGAAGTCGAAGAGCAAGACCAAGTCCAAGGGCAAGGACACGAAGAAAGACGACAAGAAGGACGACTCGGCCGCCGTGCCGCTGCCCGAGGGTGGCCTCGACCTGAACAAACCGGCCGAGAAAGCCGACGCCCCGCCGCCCAAGAAAGAAGCGCCGACCAAATCGGCCCCCATGATGTCGCTCGAAGGGGTGGAATTGACCGGCAAGACCGGCGACCGCCAGCGACTGGACGCCGCCGCCGCGCTCTTCAAACAGGAGCAGTACGAGCAGGCCGCGCTCGCCTCGAGCGAGCTGATGAATGACCCCAAGATGGCGGCGCTGCACCTGGAGGCGAACTACCTGCTCGCCAAGTCGCTGTACCGCATGGGGCTGTATCACTCGTCGCTGGGGGAATTCTCGCGGGTGTTGGCGAAGGGCCCGTCGAGCAAGTTCTTCAAGAGCTCGCTGGAGTGGCTGTTCTTCATCAGCCGCAAGACGGTCAACGAGACGGTGGTGCTGGACGAAATCGCCAAGTACGCCAACGCCGACTTCCCCGACCGGTTCAAGAGCGAGTTCCGCTACTTGCTGGCGCGGTACAACTTCGTGCGCGGCAAGGCGCTCGACGACGCCGAACAGAAGGGCGAAGCCGACAAGTCGTTCGAAGAGCTGCGCCGCCTGGTGCTGATGATTCCCAACGGCGACCCGTTCTTCCCCAAGGCGAAATACCTCGAGGGCCTGGCGCTCTTCCGCGACAACAAGCTGGAAGCCTCGCTCAACGCCATGAAAGAGGTGGTTCGCGCCACCCGCCTCCCGCCTGAGCAAGCCGCGACCGCGGAAGGAAAGTTGATGCAGAGCCTCCGTGAGTTGGCGTTCATGCAGCTGGGCCGCACGCACTACGGCGCCCGTCAGAACCGCAACGCGCTCCACTACTTCGGCAAGGTCGAGCGCGGTGGCGTTCAGTGGTTGGAATCGCTCTTCGAGTCTGCGTGGGCCAACTACCGCATCGGCCAGTACGAGCAGGCCCTGGGCAACCTCATCACGCTGTCGTCGCCCTTCTTCCGAGACGAGTACTTTCCGGAAGCGCTCATCTTGAAGGCCGTCATCTACTTCGAGAACTGCCGCTACCGGGAATCGCTCATCGTGCTGGAGGACTTCGAGCGCATCTACGGTCCGGTCCAGGAGCAGCTCTCGGCGCTGATCGAAAAGAACATGCCCGCCGCCGACTACTACGGGGTGCTCGCCGAGGTGCAGCGCAAGAACAAGTCGAACGTGGAGCCGACCTCGACCGACATCATCCTCGAGCGCATCCTCGGCCTGGCGCTGACCGACAAAGACCTGAAGAAGACGGTGGATTCAATCGCCGAGCTGGAAGGCGAGATTGACCAGCTGGGCACCAAGGCCGACGCGTTCAAGTTCAGCGACCTGTCCAAGGTGCTGATTGAAGGCTTGAAGCTCCAGCGCGAGCAGCTGGTGTCCAAGGCCGGCTTGATGTCGAAGTCGAAGCTCGAGTTCGAAATGGGCGCCTTGAAGAAGCTGCGGGCCGACGGCCTGCGAATCAAGTTCGAGACCACCAACAAAGAGAAAGAGTTCCTCGAGGCGCAGCTGCAGCAGGGCGGCCAGACCGAGACGGTGCGCAAGTACAAGTACTCGGTGGCCGTGTCCGACGACCACCTCTACTGGCCTTACACCGGCGAGTACTGGCGCGACGAGCTGGGCACGTACCAGTACACCCTGACCAAGGGCTGTCTGGACCGCGAGAGCGCGAACACGAGCAAGTCCGACAAGCCGTAGCGGGTATGGAACGCCGACCGGTCACCATCGCCTTCGACGTGATGGGGTCGGACCTCGGGCCCGACGCGGTGGTGCACGGCGCGGCACGGCTCACCTTGGAGTCGACGCCCATGCACGTGGTGCTGGTAGGCGACAACGCCGCCATCGCCTCGTCATTGGAGCGCACGCAGTACGCCGCCGAGTACCTGTCGGTGCATCATGCTGAGGCGTTCGTGCAAATGGATGAATCGCCGGCCAAGGCGCTCGCCGCCAAGCCCAACGCGTCGATTGCGGTGGCGGCGCGCCTGGTCGCGGCGGGGCAGGCTGAGGCCCTGGTCTCCGCCGGCAACACCGGCGCCTGCGTGCTGGCCTCGCGCGACGCGTTCAAGCTCATTCCCGGCGTTCGGCGCGGGGCCCTGGCGGCGGTGTACCCCACCTCGGCGGTGCGCGGTTCGAAGCAGGACCCGTTTTCGTTGATTCTCGACGTCGGCGCGACGGTCGAAGTGACGGCCGACGATCTGGTGGCGTTCGCGGTGATGGGGAGCGCGTACTCGCGCATCGTGTCGAAGAACGAGCGCCCGAAGGTGGCACTGCTCTCCAATGGGACCGAGGCGCAGAAAGGCCCTGCCCGGGTGGTGGAGGCCCACGCGCGGCTGAAGTCGCTCCCGGGCATCGAGTTTCTCGGCAACGTCGAGGGCGTGGACATTCCCAAAGGCACGGCCGACGTCGTGGTGTGCGACGGGTTCGTGGGCAACGTGGCCCTGAAGATGCTCGAAGGGGTGCACGAGACAGTGCTTGAGCTGGCGAAGTACGCGTACAAAGAAAAGCTCCTCTGGCGCGCCGGGCTGGCGCTGCTGTCGTCAGGGTTCGATCGCCTCAAAGACGTGACGGACTGGCAGCAGTACGGCGGGGCGCCGGTGCTGGGCTTTGACCGCATCGTGATCAAGGCGCACGGGCGCTCGAACGCCCGCGCGGTGACCAACGCAGGGAAGGTGGCGGCCCGTGCCGTGGCCAGCGACCTCGCGGGCGTCATTCGCGCCGGGCTGCCGCAGACGCTGTCGTGAGCCGTGGGCGGCTGGCTGATGTCGAAAACGCGGGGGCTCGTCTACGCTCGCCGCACACACCGCCCGGTTGCCCCCCGTGTCTCCTTCGCCTCCACAGCGCGTCTATCGATGGGATCTGGACAAGACCTATCTGAAGACTGACTTCGACTCGCTCCGGCAGCTGTTGCGAACCGCGTTCCAGAAGGCCGACGAGAAGAAGGCGGTGCCCGGCGCCTCGGCGCTGATTCGCGAGCTCAAGAGCAACCCCGACGCGCGGCTGTGCATCGTCTCGGGGAGCCCGCGCCAGATGCGCGAGGTGCTGGCCGAGAAGCTGAAGCTCGACGGGGTGGAGTTCGACGAGTTCGTCTTGAAAGACAACGTGAAGAACCTGCTCCGCGGGCGCTTCAAGGCGCTCAAGGGGCAGCTCGGTTACAAGCTCCCGGTGCTGCTCGAGTCGAGGGCGCATACGCCGGTGATGACGGAGGAAGTGCTCTTCGGCGACGACGCCGAGGCCGACGCGTTCATCTACTCGCTCTACGCCGACATGGTCTCACGCCGGGTGGACGAAGAGACGGTGCGCGCGGTGCTCCGCGCGGGCGAGGTGTACCCAGACGACCTCGAGCGGGCGATGGAGCTGTGGAAGTCGATTGAGCCGTTCGACCCGGTGCGCCGCATCTTCATCAACCTCGACCGCCTGACGCCGCCCTCGCACTTCATGCGCTACGGCCCCCGCGTGGTGCCGACCTTCAACTACTTTCAGGCGGCGCTGGTGCTGATGGCCGATGGGCATCTGACCGCGCCCCAGGTGGTGCGGGTGGGCATCGAGTTGGTGCAGACGTTCGGGTTCAACCTCTTCTCGCTCGCGAACTCCATGCAGGACCTGGTGCGCCGCGGAATTCCCCTGGGTGATGTGGCCAAGTCGCTGGGAGAGGCGCTCCAGGGGCCCGCGGCGTTCGTGAACGCCGTGCGCCCGGTGCCCGACATCATCGCGGCGTTCGGCTCCAAGCTGTCGGCCCTCGGCGCTCCCCCCCGGGCGCCCGCCAGCGTGAGCATCGACTACCTGGCGCTGATCGACGACGCGCGGCCGAGGACCCGACGCAAGTAGACGGTCAGAAGACCCAGGCAGACCCAACGACGAAGCGCTGCCCGTTCCAACGACCGGCCAGGTTGAAGCTCAACTCGACGTCGCCGTAGACGCTCCAAATGGGGCCCAGGTGGAGCTCGACGAGCGACAAGTGCTTGAAGCCGACCCACTGCACCGAGCCCAGGGACAGCGTCGAGTTGACGAAGAGGTGATTGGGCGCGAGCGCTGTCGCCGCCCCGAACGCCTGGTGAAAGCTCACCCCGACGTTCACGCTCAAGATGTCTGCGAACAGGTGGGAATAGCCGATGGAGCCGCCGGCGTAATTTCGGTTGGGCGAGCCCAGGCCGCCGGGAAACTCGCCCTGGGTTGAGACTTCGGCCGCCACGTTGAGGGACTGATTGCCCCCGAGCCACTCCCGGTACGCGGCGCTCGCGCCGACGCGATAGTAGAGCGTGGGGAACAGTGCTTCGGGGCTGTCGCTGAAGAACCCCAGGCCCCACTCCAGCATTCCTCCGGCCACAACCCATTCTCGCACGCCGTGCTCCCCGAACCGGTAGGAGGCCGAGAGCGTTGCGATGGCCCACTCCAATCGGTCGGTGAACGCCCACCGCGCGCGCCCGTCGAGCGCGATGCCGCCCAGAGAGACGTTGGAGAGCAGGGGAGAAACGACGTTGTATGAATAGCCGCCGCCAACACCCAACTCGATGGTGTGCGCGGGAAGCGTGGTTCGGTCTGCCGCGTGAATTTCGGGCTCCCCCTTGGTGGCGAGTCGAGCTTCACCCTGGAGCGTCAGCGAGTCCTCCGCAACCGAGACGCTCTCATTCGCGTGCACCTCGAGTTGCTTCACGAAGCGGTCGTCCCCGTCGACTCGCTTGAGCAGATACTGACCCGGCGGCACCGCCAGCGTCAGCGTTCGTTCGCCCGCCACGAGCTCGAGCAGCTTGAGGCCAGTGGAGAGGTGAATCAGTTGCAGGGGCCCGCGAGTCTGACTCACGGCCAGGGTGCTGGAACTCGCGGCCACCGTGGTGAGCGGCAGGTCCGAGCGTCCCCGGAGGTTGAAGTTGTAGCTGGGGTGTTGCGCGGCGTTGGTCTCGATGGCCGTGTCACGCACGGTGAGCGCTTTGGCGTATTCGAAGGCCTCGCTGGCCGTCACCACGCCGTCGCCCGAGCGGTCCGCCGCGCCGCGCAGTCCCGCGACAAGGTGATGGGTGAAGAACGAACCCTGGAGCGACTTTGTCTCGTGCGCGTTCTCCAGGCCGCTACTCGAGGCCATCAACACCGACCCCTCCGCGCCCAGTTGCAGCGGAATCTCCACTTCGAACGGCGGTGTTGGCGACAACCCTTTCGCCTGGGTCCAGCCGCCGCCCCGGCACGCGTCGATGATGCCCACGCGCACGGTTGAGCCCGGAGACTCGAGCCGCTGTTTCAGCGCTTCAATCTCGAGCGCGGTCCCGCCGGGGTAGAGAGCGCGGCTGTCGGCGTGACCCGAGTAGTAGAAGAGGAAGAGCGTCTCTCCCGGTTGGTCCTTGAGCGACGCCAGGGCCTCGTCGATCGCCTTGAGGACTGCCGAAGGCGCGGGTTCCAGCAGCTGACGCACGTCGGTGGGTCGGAAGCGGCCTGTCGAGAGCAACACGTCTGCGACCCGCTCCACGTCGAGGTGTGCGTAGTGAAGCTTCTGCCGCCCACTGATGGCCTCGTTGCTCCCGACCAGGATCGCCACGCGCCGCGGTTCCGGGGCGTTGGACTGCTCGGTGGCCGCGAGGGCGAGAAGGCTCGCGCCAACGACAAGAAGGGAGGTCATGGGTGAGGCTCCGCCGCAGAAGTCTTCTCCAGACGAAGGGAGGTTCGCCACGCTCGGCCACCGGCGTCAGTCAACGCGACCCAGAGCTGTTCTGGTCCGGGCGCGGCGTCGAGTGTCCAACTCACAGGGAGCAGCTCGCTGGGTGCCGCAGAGAGCTCGGCGTCGTACAGAACGCCGGTCGAGCCTTCGACGCGAACGTGGGTGAACCCCGCGCGGGCGATCTGCAGGCGCACCGAATCACCCGGGGCAAATGTCGCATGCCCGTCCCAAAGCAGCACCGTGCTCCCGCGTTTGACGTAGAGCCCGACGGCGGGCGCGCCGCCCTTCACGCCGGCGCTCTCCAGCTCTGCTGGCGGCGCGGTGGGGCGCACCATCAGTGCCCCCACACCGAGGGCCGCCGCCATCGGAGCCAGGAGCCACAGTCGGCGAAACGAGAATGGCGTTCGCGGGGCTGCTGCCGCGGGGACCCAGGACGGCACGGCGATGGGGACTTCGAGCGCGCCCAGGTGCGCGCGGCACTCCGGGCACGTCTCGGCATGGGCGCGCACCCGAGGCGCTTCGTGACCCAGGTGGAGTTGATCGAGTTCGAAGAACGAGGGGTGGCGTGTCTGGGTCATGAGGCCGACCTCGCGATTTGTTCCAGTTGCTCGTCAACCCGGACCAGCATTCGCCGAATGGTTCGGTCGGAACGTCCGGTGACCGTCGCGATCTCCGACTGGGTCATCCGGTCGGCACGGTGAAGAATGGCGACTTCCAGTTCCTCCGACGACAACGTCCTGGCGAGGGCCGTCAACTGGTGCCGCGCGGCCAGGGCCGCGTCCGGGGCGCCGGCGTTCACCGCGGGAGTGGCCTCGAGTTGTTCGTTGGCGTGGCCGGCGGTTCTGCGGTGGCGAAGGCGATCGACCGCCAGACGGGTACTGGTCTTGTAGAGCCACCCCAGCACCGCGGGCGGGGGCAAGGAGGTGTCGCCCACTTTCCAGAATCGAATGAAGGTCTCCTGCGCCACGTCCTGTGCCTCCTCTGTGTCGTTGAGCATGCGGCGACACTTCTCCCGGAGCGGCGGAAAGAGCGCTCGATACAGCGACTCGATTTGTGTGCTCGTGGTCAGAAATCCTCTTCGTCCGCCGTATAAACGGATTACCCCCCGAAAAGCGGACACGCGGCCGTCGAATGCGTGTCGGGTGACGCCGAACGGCTTTCTGCGTGACGGCCACTCTCCTCGGGTGCGCCCCGCAGGGAAGGTAGGGTATAGACGGCGGCTCATGGCGCATTCGCAACCTGACGCGACCGGCACCCCGACGCTTGAGTCGCCGCCAGTCACACCTGAAGTCTCCGTGCCGGCTCCCGTTGAAGCCGAGGCCAGCTCGTCCGAGCGCGACGAGCTGCGCCCGAAGAAGACCATCGAAGAGCTGCTGCCGAACACCGGCGATGCCCCCGACATCGACCCCAGGGTGCTCGACGTGGACGCGGTCCGGGTGCTGCTCCGCCTGCGCAACCACGGCCACGAGGCGTACCTCGTGGGGGGCTGCGTTCGAGATGCCCTGCTCGGCATCAAGCCCAAAGACTTCGACATCGCCACCAGCGCCAAGCCTGAAGAGGTGAAGCGCCTGTTCAAGAACTGCCGTCTGGTGGGACGTCGGTTTCGCCTCGCCCACGTCTATTTCCGTGGCGGGAAGGTGCTGGAGGTCTCCACCTTCCGCAAGAACCCGACCGAAGTCGAAGAGGCCGCGGCGGAAGACCTGGTGTTGGCGGCGGACCCGGTGGCCCCGCTCGCGCCGGTGCAAGCCGAGCTGCTCGACGAGGGCGCCGACACCGCCGACGAGACCCAGGACGGCGGCGATGACGCCGGCGACGACGAGGGCGATGACGCCGACGTCAACGACGCGGGTGACGACGGCGAGGGCGACGCGGAAGAAGCCTTCGTTACCGCGCCCAACCCCATTCCCGCCTCGGTGGCCGCTCCGGCTCCGGTGGTGACGCGGGCCGCCGAGTCCGCGGCGGCGCCGCACAAAGACGTCTTCATCAAAGAGGACAACACCTTTGGAACCGCGGTGGAGGATGCGGTGCGCCGCGACTTCACCATCAACGGCCTGTTCTACGACCCGGTGAAGGGCCAGGTGCTCGACTACGTGAACGGGCTCAAGGACCTCGCCGCGGGAGAAATCCGCACCATCGGCGACCCCGAAGTTCGCCTGCGCGAAGACCCGGTGCGGCTGCTCCGCGCGGTTCGTTTCCAGTGCAAGCTCGACTTTCAGTTCGAGCCGCGAACCCTGGCGGCGATGGAAGGCGCGGTAGAGGACCTGAGCCGCTGCTCTGCGCCGCGGTTGCTCGAAGAGACGTTCCGACTCATCCGCGGAGGCCACGCAGCCCCGGCGTTAAAGCTCCTCATCGCCCTCGACGCGCTCAAGATTCTGCTCCCCCCGCTCGACGCCGACATTCGCAACGGCGGCGACGAGGAGCGCACGCGATTCTTCCGCCTCGCCGAATCCCTCGATGAGCTGGTGGCGGACGGTGCGCTGTTCGACGACTCGATGTTGCTCGCCGCGCTGCTCCTGCCGCTGGCGTTCATGACCCAACCGCAGGGCCCCACCCACGGCCAACCGGTGGTGGCGCAGCTCGCCGAGGGGCTCCTTTCCACGTTGGTGCAGACGGCGCGCCTGCCCCGCCGCATCGCCGAGCGCTGCCGCATGCTGCTGTTGTCCCAGCGGACGTATGCCGGCCTTCGCCGCCGTCGCGGTGGTCTGGGCGGATTCCGTGGGCACCCGCTGTTCGGCGAGGGCCTCAAGGTGTTCGAGGTGTGGGTTCGCGCCACCGGGCAGTTCGAGGCCGAGCTCGCCGCGTGGAAGGAAGGCGCCGCCCCGGCGGTGTCGCCCAACGCCCCGAGCGACCACGGCGGCAGCAAGCGCCGTCGCCGCAGCCGTGGGGGACGAAACCGCGGACGCTCCGGCGGTGGTGGGGGCGGCGGCGATTCGTCGCGCGGGCCTCCTCCCTCCGGCGGTTCGAACGCCTAAACCGATTTCGCCCTGACATGATCTCGTTTGGCTTGGTCTTTCCGCCGATGCCTTTGTCGCTCCGCGCTCGCGTGCCCACCAGCACGCTCGGTTGTCGCTTCGCGGCCTCGACGAAAATCCCGTCGCCGACCCGAGACCATCTCAAGGCGAAAGCGGTCTAGCGAGTAGCGCCGCTCGGGCCGGGCCCGCTTGAGACCGGCGCGGCCAGCCCCAGCGTCTCCAGCGCTGAGCGCAGGTCCTCAGGGAGCGGGCTGTTCGCCGTGAGCATCGACCCGGTGATGGGGTGTTTGACGCCGACCTCGGCCGCGTGAAGGAAGAACCGCGAGAGGCCCGGCACCGCCACGCCCCCGTAACGGGTGTCGCCCGCGATGGGCGCCCCCACACTGGCGAGGTGCGCGCGCGCCTGGTGCATGACGCCAGTGACGAGGGTCAGCTCCACCAGCGACCAGGCGCCTTTGCGCGAGAGGACGGTGAAGCGCGTCAACGCTTCGCGCGCCTCGTCGTCCGCTTCGGGCGCGGGCTGCACATGGTCGCCTTTCTGCGCCAGCGGCACGCCGATTTCTCCCTCGTCGGCGAGAGGGCCCTTCGACACCGCGAGGTACTTCTTGGTCACGGTGCGCTCGGTGAACGCCGCGCGGAGCGCCTTCCACACCGGCTGCGTGCGGGCCACCAGCACCACGCCCGAGGTTTCGGTGTCGAGGCGATGCGCCAGCCCCGCCTCCAGCGGGTTGTCACCCACCGCGGCGCACTCGGGCCAGCGCGCCACGATGGCGTTGGCCAGCGTTCCGGTCTCGGACGGCCGGAGCGGGTGGCAGGGTTGGCCCGCGCGTTTGTCGAGGGCGAGGAGCGCCGCGTCTTCGAACAGCACCCGGAGGGACGCGTCGGGCTCCGGAAGAACGCCGGTGCCGGTCTCCACCACGTCGACTTCCACCGTGGAGCCGGGCTGCACGGTGTCGCCCTTCTTCGCCTTGTGGTGGCCCACGCGCACGCGGCCTTCATCGAACAGGCGCTTGGTGTCGGCCCGCGACAGCCCGAGCGCGTCTTTTACGTACACGTCGATTCGTGTCTTGGCGTCGGCGTCGCCGGGGTGAAACGTCTTCTTCACTCGCCCAGCGCCTCGAAGACTTCTTCGGCGGTCTGAAAGCGGTCGTCGGCTTCTTTTCGAATCAACCGGTGCGCGATGCGCGAGAGCGTGCGGTCGGCGCGAGGGTTGAGCGAGGCGATGGACGCCGGCTCGGTCTCCAGCACCTTTTGCCACAGCTCGTAGGGCGTCTTGGCGTCGAAGGGCGGCCGGCCGGTGAGCAGCTCGTAGAGAATGACCCCCAGCGCGTAGAGGTCGGTGCGCGCGTCGAGCTGCTCTCCCAGAATCTGCTCGGGGGCCATGTACCGGAACGTGCCCACCAGGCGCCCGTCGGCGGTGACCGCCGCGTCGTCGGCCACGAACTTGGCGAGGCCAAAGTCCATCAGCCGCACCAGGCGGTCTTCATCGACCATGATGTTGCTGGGCTTCAGGTCGCGGTGAATCAGCCCGTGGCTGTGGATGTAGGCGAGCGCCTGGCACAGCTGCAGCACGGCGTCTTTGAGCCGGCCTACGCGCTCTGGGCGGTTGAGAGAGTCGAGGTCCATCACCGGGGCCTGTTGCGCTTCCGGCGGGTCATCGGTGGCGGGCACGTCGAAGGGGAGGGCGAAGTCGCCCGACATCGAGGCCACGGTGTCGGGTTCGTCGGCCAGGTTGGCGAGCGCGCGCACGGACTCGGGGCCGGTCTCGAAGTCATCGCTGTCCATCTCGTCCTGGTACCCGGCCACCGACCACACGCTCTCGACTTCGTCGTCGTTGGCGTCGACGTCGTCGTCCTCGGCGTTCAAGGTGGTGCGGTGGGCGCGAATGGCCCGGGTGAGGCCTTCTTCGCTACGGGCGTCGTCTTCGGGGAGCGCGAGGTAGTGGCGGAGCGTCAGCCCTTCGACCAACTCCATGGCCAGGTACGGGTAGCCCTGAAAGACGCCGGTGTCGTAGACCCTCACCACGTTGGGGTGGGAGAGCTCTTCCAGCGTCTCGAACTCACGCGCGAGGCGCCGCGCCGCCTTGGGGTCCAGGGCCGGGCCGGCGGAGAGCAGCTTGAGCGCCGCCTGCTCACCCGTTCGGCGGTCGATGGCGCGGTAGACCGTGCCCACACCGCCGGAGCCCAGGGTTTCGATGACGCGATATGGGCCAATGATGCGGGGAGCCATGGTGCCGGGGCGGATGCTACACGCGCTCGGGGAAGATCGGTCAAACTGCGCAGCGGCCGGTGCACAGCGGGAGTTGTCGTCACATGAGATTCGCTCCATTCCTTTTGGGGTTGTCGGTGGCGCTCGGCGTGTCGTGCGGCGCGCCTGCCGGTGCTTCGGACGGAGGCGGAGGCGGTGGTGGCACCGCGGGCGGCTCCGGCGGCGGCTCCACGGGAGGGGGCACGGGCGGCACTGCCGGTGGCGGTGCCGGAGGGTTCGGTGGCGGCTCGGTGGGCGGAGGCTCGGGTGGGGCAGGCGGTGCGGGAGGGTCTGGCGGCGGCTCAGCTGGCGGCGGCGCGGGGGGCGGAAATGGCGATGCCGGCTTCACCTACGCTGCGGGCAATCCGTGTCTTTCGGACGGCGGAACCATTCTCTCCGGCGATGGGGTGCTCGGGAGTCGATACTGCACGGTGGGCGCTCGCCGCTACGTGCTGCACGTCCCGACGGGCTACCGCGCCGGCAACCCACTCGTGGTGGCCCTGCACGGCTCTGAAGGGGGCGACGCGGGGCAGCACGCCGAGCAGTTTCAGTTCGGCGGCACGCTGACCAATGAGGCTGACCTTCGCGGCTGGGCGGTGGCCTACCCTGACGGCGAGCGAAAGCTGAGTGACACCGGGACCCCCGGCCCGTGGAACTGGAATGGGTACTACGTCGATACCGGGTGGCTCACGCCCGACGGCGGGGCTCCTGACGACGTGGCGTTCATCCGCAGCGTGGTGGCGTCGGTGTCGGGGAAGATCAGGCCCGATGCCAAGCGCGTGTTCCTGGCCGGGTTCTCCGCGGGCGCGGTCATGGGGCATCGCGTGGCGCTCGAAGCAGGCGACATCTTCGCGGCGGCCGCCCTGTCCGCGGGAAACCTGGGGAGCCTGGTGCCGGGAGACGCTCGAACGGTGCCGCCCACGCCGCTGCCCGCCAACGGCCGTGCGGCGATGCTGATGGTCCACGCGCCCGCCGACGCCAACGCCCCCTACTGCGCGAGGTGGCTGCTGCACGCCGACGGAGGGTTCAACCGGTACATCTTCGCGTTCGACCATGCGTTCGAGTTCTGGAAGACGCACCTGGCCTGTACGTCTGTCACCGGTGGCGCGCTCTGCGCTCCCGCAGACGGCGGGAACCCCACCAGCGTCACCCGCCGCGTGGCCGATGGGTGCGTGAATAACACCCAGGTGGTGTTTGTTCAGAACGCGAACGCCGTCAACCCGCACCAATGGCCCGCCAACATCATCAACCCCACGCTCGACGCGGGGACCTCGATGTCCGAACTGGCCCTCGACTTCTTCGCCGCGCACCCCAAACCCTGAAGGCAGCGGCGCGCCCGGGTCCCGGCGGCGGGGCCGAGATCTCGCCCCCAGACGAAAGTCGGGCTACCCGCGAGCGGCTCGAACGGGTAGGGTGATTTTTCGACCGATGCCCTCGTCCTCTGTCGCCGAACTGGAACACCGTGCCAAGCAGCGGCCGCTGCCGAAGCACCTCGGCATCATCATGGACGGCAACGGCCGTTGGGCCGAGGCCCGAGGGCGCCCCCGACTGGAGGGCCACCGCGAAGGGTCCAACAGCGTTCGGGAGATTACCCGCTCGTGCCGCAGACTTGGCCTCGACGCGCTGACCCTCTACGCGTTCTCGGCGCAGAACTGGAGCCGGCCGTCAGAAGAGGTGGCGGGGCTGATGCAGCTGTTGCGCGAATACCTCGAGCGCGAGCGGGAAGAGATTCTGGGC
>CAZFXD010000008.1:17328-41318 GCA_964522795.1 uncultured Myxococcaceae bacterium | reverse complement strand
CCTGGTGGTCGAAGAGGACCCCGAGACGCTGCTGCGACGCCTCGGGGCGCGCTGAAGCGAGCTACTTCCCGTTCCCCGTCAGCTCAAGCACTGCCTGCCCGAGCGACGACGAAACCGTGAACTGAATCGGCCCCTGGGTGTCGACCTTGGGAAACTGGGCCCGGTACCCCACCCAGAAGGTGTCCACGTAGGCGTAGATGGACCGCATATCGAGCGACGCACGCCCGACGCGTTTGATGGACACCGGAGACAACCGGGTCGCGCCTGCGGTCAGCCCCACCGTCCAGATCGACTTCGCCTTGTCGAAGTCGTCTGACTTGGGATCGTTGGCGTGCACGGCGAAGAACACCTCGGTGAAGCTGTCGAGCCGGGTGCGCTCACTGGTGAGCGCCTCGTCGAGCTGCGCCGGCGTCCACTGGCGAAAGATGCCCTGGCGCCGCACGCGCGCGTCGACGAACTCCGGCGTCTCCAACGTGGCGGCGACGAACAGACGCGTGTCGAACCCGTCGTAGATGGCTTTGTGATCGCTCACGCTCTCGAACAACACGCGGTACGTCTTCTCGGCGGCGGCGTCGTCCAGCGCCGGCGGCGGGTCGCCGATGCGAGGCACTCGCGCGGTGGTACACCCCACAGACAACACACACGCGGCCCAGAGCCATCGGTTCACAGGAAGTCTCGTTTCGAAAAGAGCGCCCACAGCGGCACGCCCGTGGCCTCGATCGCCTCGCGCCCGCCGTCCTCGCGGTCGACCAGGGCGAACGACCCGTCGACGTGAAGCCCAGCCAACTTCGCGCGCTCGATCGCCTTCACCATCGAGGCCCCGGTGGTGACCACGTCCTCCACCACCGCCACGTGCGCCCCGGAAGCAAAGGCCGACAGGCCCTCCACCCACTGCGCGGTGCCATGCCCTTTGGGCTCCTTGCGCACGTAGAACGCGTCGAAGGGCCGCGGGCCCGGAAAGCTCGCCGTGCTGATGGCCGAGGCGATCGGATCGGCGCCCATGGTCAGCCCACCCACCCCGGTCACCTTCGGGCACCGCGCCCGGACCTCGGCGCCCAACACCTCGCCCACCAGGTGGTGGCCTTCGGCGGTGAGAATCACCCGCTTGCAGTCGATGTAGAAGTCCGACGTCTTGCCCGAGCTGAGCGTGACTTGTTTCTTTTCGAACGCCTTCAGCCGAAGGAGCTCGAGCAGCCGGGCCTTCGCCACCGGCGGCGAGCCCTCCGTCACCGCTTGGCCTCGAGAAACGAGACCAACTCCGCCGAGTAGCGCAGCTGCTCGAGCAGCGCGTCGCGCTTGTCGGCCTCGAGATCGGCGAACACGTCGGCCAACAACGACAGGTCCTGGTTGATCGCGCCCAGGCGGAGCGTGACGTCCGAGGCGAGCTCGTCAGCGTCGACCTCTTCGCCCTCCTCGTCCGGCTCGCCGACGCCTTCGGGGGCCAGCTCGTCGTTCGGTCGCTCGGCGCGCTCGAGAATGTCTTTGGCCGAGCGTGACAACCGACCCTCGGTGAGCAGACGGGAACGCAGCTGGGAGAGGTCCGCTGCCGTCAACGGGGCGCTGTGGACCGCGTCGAGCAGCGCCAGCTCCAGCGCCTCATCGTCGGTGAGGTTGGTGTGCAGTCTCGCCAGCACCTGGTCTCGCTGGAGAAACTGCAGCGCTTCGAACCGTCGGTAGCCGGTGATGATCTGAAAGCGGTCCGGCGGGCGGAGTCGAAGGTCGAGTGGAAAGCGCTGCCCGAATCTCGCGATGTCCCGCGCCAGGGCGGTGATGTCGCCGGCGTCACGCAGCTGGAAGACGCCATCGGCGTCGATGCGCTCGATCGAAATCAGCGCCGGAGCCGGGTTCTTCCGCTTCGCACTGGCGGGCGTTTCTGCGGCAGCGGCCGGAGTCGGGACAGGCGCCGACACGGAGCCCGACGCTTCCGGGCCCGGTCCGAGCGCAATCACCGCTCCTGCTGGAGCTCCGGCGTCGGCCGACTCACTCATCGTCTACTTCTTCTTTTTGACGACGACTTTTTTCTTGGCGTCGGCGAACGACGGCGCCACCGGAGGAGCCGGAGGTCGAACCGCTTCACCGCGCATCAACGGAGGCGGCGGAGGCGCTGGTCGCGCCCCACCCGTGGGAGCCACCGCGCCCTTGGCGGCCGGCTTGGCCGGTGGCAACGGCGCCGCGGCTCGAACCTGCGCCCGCACCACCGGGCGCGCCGCCGGGCGATCGCCCGCGTTGCGCGACGGCTGCAGATCACCCATGTCAACGCGACCGCGAAAGCTCGCGCCTTCGACGATGATCACGCGGGGCGCCTTGATGTCGCCCACCATGCGGCCCTCTTTGGTCAGCTCCACCGACTCTTCCGCGACGATGTTGCCCACCACCACGCCTGAGACCACGGCGTTGCGCACGCGCACGTTCGCTTTCACGATGCCCGAGGGCTCGAGAATGAGCGTCTTCGACAGCTGAACTTCGCCCTCGAGGCGGCCGCGGACGGTGAGATCTTCGTCACCCGACAGCTTGCCGCTGATGAGAATCGACGGCCCGATGACCGTGTTCTCGGCCTTGGACGGCGACGACCCGAATTCCTTCGTGGCGGCCATCGATCAGCCCTTCGAGTCCATGTCGACGTTGCCTTTGAACGAGGCCCCGTCGGCGATGAGAATGCGCGGCGCCTTGATGTCGCCCACCACGCGGCACTCGGTCTTCAGCTCGACCTTGTCGCTCGCGTGAATGTTGCCGGTGACGCGGCCGGCGATGTCGACGTTCTGCGTGTCGATGTCGGCTTCCACCACGCCCGAACCTTCAACGAAGAGGCTCTCTTTGAGGGCGATCTTGCCCTTCACCGTGCCCTGGATGACCAGGTCTTCATCGCCGGTGATTTCCCCGTCGATGACGATGCTCGAACCAATGATTGTGTTGGCCATCGTGTGTGTCCCCTTCAAATGTCGTCAGGCAGCGTCACGTCCATCTCGATGGTGCCGTTGAAGACCGCCCCATCTTCGATCACAATTTTCGGCGCCTTGATATCGCCGTTCACCTTGGCGCCCGTGTTGATGGACACCTTGCTCGCCGCGTCGATGTTGCCGCTGGCCTCGCCGTTGATGGTCAGGTCTTCGGCGCGAATGTCGGCCTCGACCTTGCCCGTGGATTCGATGGTGAGGTGGTTCTTGAGGGCGATTTGACCTTCCACCCGGCCTTCCACCACCACATCTCCGCCACCGGACAAGCTGCCCCGAATGGTGATGCCTTTTCCAATAATGTTCGTCTGGTCAGTCGGCGACATATGGGAAGCGACTCCTGTTCAAGCGCTGCGAACGGCGGGTTCTTTAGGTCACACGTGCGCCGAAATCCATCGCGCAATGTCGGCCAGCACTTCTTCCTTGCCCAGCTCATTCATCGTCTCGTGCAGCATGCCGGGGTACTCCTTGTACTGTTTGTCGGCTGAACCGATGGTGTCGAAGAACGCTTTTCCCGCAGGCGACGAGACGAGCGGGTCGTTTCCCCCGTTGAACATGTAGAGCGGCAGTTTGATCTTCGGTCCCTGACCCGCCAGCGCCAGTTGGGCGGCGGTCGCTTCGTTGAAGAAGCGCGGCCGCAGCACCCGGAAGAGCACCTGGTCGGCGTCGGTCTTCTTCACCCACTCCGGGTCTCGGCTGAGCTGGGTGGCGCGGATCTCAGTGGGAATCGGCGCGGTGCCCCACAGGTTGCCCAGCAGTCGACCGAAGAAGAGCTTCACCGGCGGTGGGGTGAGCGAGAGCGCGTAGTACGGCGAGCTCAAGATCGCCCCTCTGGCGCCCTCGAGGCCTCGAACGAGCGCGTGGGTGAGGATCAGGCCGCCCAGGCTGTGGGCCAGGGGGAACAACGGCGTGGCGCCGGACAGCTCCCGCGCACGGAGCCAGAGCGCGTCGAAGTCTTCCAGAAACTCGGAGAAGCGGTTGATGGCACCGCGCATCCCACCCGCGCTCCCGTGGCCGCGGTAGTCGCAGGACACCACCGAGAAGCCCTGGGCGTTCAGCGCGTCGCGCACGTGGGTGTAGCGGCCGTGGTGATCGTCATACCCGTGAATGAGGCAGACGGTCGCTTTGGCGACGGCCCCCACCGGCGACCACTCCAGGAACAGCTCGGTGCCATCCTTCGATTTGACGGTCTCTTCGGTTCGCCCCATGGGCCGGACCTTACAGCACGGGGCCGGGGCCGGGCGCGAGTTCTCGCCGTGTTTTCAGCGGTCGGCGGTGGCGCGGCCGAACTTCTTCAGCTTGCGCTCCAGGCTGCCCCGCTGGGCCAATGCGCTCGAAGCATCGCCACTGCTCTTGAGCGACTCCAGGGCACGCCGATAGGCGCGCTCGGCGTCGAGCGTGCGGGCCACGCGCGAGTACGCATCGCCCAGGTGCTCGTCGATGGTCACTTCCCCGGGCGCCAGGGTGGTGGCGCGCTCGAGGTACTGCACCGCGAGCTCGTACTCACCGCGGCGGAAGTAGACCCACCCCATCGAATCGAGGAAGGCGCCCGACTCGGGTTTGAACTCCAGGGCCCGCTTCACCAGTCGCTCCGCTTCGTCGTAGTCGAGGCCCCGGTCAGCCAGCGTGTAGCCGATGAAGTTCATGGCGTTGGCGTTGTCGGGGTTCAGCGCCAACACCTGGCGCATGTTGTTCATCGACGCGGTGATGTCGCCCGAGCGCTCGTAGAGCGCGCCCAGGGTGAAGAGCAGCGACTCATCGTTGGGCGACGCCTTGAGCGCCTTCTTGAGCAGGGCGATCGCGTCGCGCCCGCGCCCCTGACGTTCATAGAAACCGGCCATGGCCTCGAAGGAATCGGGGGTGGCGTGGCTCTGCAGCGTCCTGGCCAGGGTCAGCTCGGCCTCCTTCAACCGCCCCGCCCGCTCCAGCACACGCGAGAGCTGCGCCAGCAGCGCGACGTCGTCGGGGTGCGCGGCCACCTGGGCCTGCAGGACGGCCAGGGCCGCGGCGTGCTCCCGGGCCATCGAGAGGCACGAGGCCTGGTGCACCCGGGCCTCCAGCGCCAGGTCGCCGGAGTCTTTCGGCACCAAAGAAAACGCGTCGGCCGCCTTCTTCCACTCCCGCAGCCGCTCGTGCACGAGGCCCGAATAGAAGTGCAGGCGCACTTCGGTGTTCTCCACCCGCGCCACGTCGAGCACCTCGGCCGCCAGGTTCAGCTTGCGGGCCGCCAGGTACGAGAAGGCGATCTTGACCGCGATCTCCGCCTCCTTCGACACGCCGCGCGCGCCGTCGAAGTACGCCTTGGCTTTCACCGGCTCGTTTCGGCGCAGGGCGAGCCGCCCCGCCGCCAGATAGACGTCGATCTGATCCGAGTCGGCCACGATCGCCTGGTCGTACGCGTCCTGGGCCAGGTCGTGCTCATCTTCGGCTTCGTACACGCTGGCCAGCGCGGTCCACACCTCGGCATCGCCGGCGTCGCGACGCGACGCCTCGAGCAACATCGCGCGCGCCTTTGGCCATTCACCGCGCTCGGCGAGGGCCATGCCCAGGCGCTTGAACCCCACCGGCTCTCCCGGGAGCGCTTCGCCCATGGCTTCCACGATCGCCACCGCGCGCCCGAACTCGTGCTCGTCGAGGTGGATCTGCGTCAAGACCAGGTACGCGTCGATGTCCCCGGGGTTGACCTTGATCGCCCTCGACAGAAACGGCTTCGCCCGGCTTGCCTTCTTCTCGTCGTAGAGCACGCGCCCCAGCAGCACCAGCGCCGGGTGGTACGTGGGGTGTGTCTCCAGCACGCGGGTCAGCGCCGCCTCCGCGCGCTCGTACTCCGACAGGCGCGCCAGCTGCTCCGCGGCCATCGTGCTGAGGTAGGGGTTCTGCGGGTCGGTGGCGAGCGCCAACATCAGCTCGTCGTGGGCGCCGCGGTGGTTCCCCTCGTAGTGCCGCATGCGCGCGAGCAGAAAGTGCGCGTACGAGGCTGCGCTCGCGCTCGGCGCGTCGTTGCGACCGGAGTCGATCGCCTCGCGCATGGCGGCGGTGTCGACCTGCGGGCGACGAGCGTTCGCGGCCACTGCAGCGGTTGCGAACACACAGAGAAGAAGGACGCGCACCATGACCTGATCGACTTCAGCAATTGTACTGGGGTTCCGCGGACAAAAAGAATGGTGCGAGGTTTCCCTTCATCGATGGCAACTTTCTCACCGCCCCCCGACGCGTCTGGTAGTCTGCCCGCGCTTCTGACGACACCGTCACGAAAGGTGCGAGATGCTGGCCAACAACACATTGATTCTCTGGACTCTGCTGACGATTTCCGGCGCGGCCTCGGCTCAGGCCGCTCAAGGCGGTGACGACTGGGGCTCATTCCCCGCTGGCACCCCGCCCGCCGCCACCCCCGCGCCGGCACCGACCCCGCTCCCGCCGCCGCCACCACCCGCCGCGAAACCCGCGCCGAAACCCAGCGCCGCGGCCTCAACCCCCGCCGCCGCCCCCGCAGCCAAAGCCAGCGCGGCGCCGGCGGCCGAGGCCAAGCCGGCCGCGGACGAGCCGAAGATCATCTCTCAGAAGGAACGCTTCGCCACCGGCTCGGAGCCCCACAGCCCGTCGACCTGGGGCAACGACGTGTTCGCGATGGAGAATCACCGCGTCAGCGCCGCCGGCCCCAGCATCTCCGCGCTCCGCATCGGCAGCGCGAAGCTGGGCGAGCGCGGCGTGGTGCGCTTGTCGGCCCTCGCCTCGTACATGAGCCTGACCGACTTTCCCGTGCGCAACGCCGCCGACATTCGCACCGCCCTCACCGTCGGCGCGTCGATGGTGGTGTGGGACTTCGTCGAGGCCTACCTGGGCTACTCGGCCAGCGCGAACTCCAACTCGCGCACCTCGCCCACGCTGATTCAATCGCTGGGCGACATGCAGTTCGGCGTCAAGCTGGCGCACCACTTCGCCAAGAGCTTCTACGCCGGCGTTGACCTGCGCCTCTCCACCCTCTCCGGCGTGGGCAACCAGAGCGTGGGGCGGTTCGCCGTCGCGTTCGCGCCGCGCGCGCTCATCACCTTCGATGCGCGCGAGCTGACCCCGTACGCCCCCGTGGTGTTGCACCTCACCGGCGGGGCCATCGTGGACACCTCCAAAGATCTGGTGAAGCAGACCCTGACCGCGTCCGAAGAATTCGCGCTCCAGGTCAATCGCTTCAACCGCGTCACGTTCGGTGCCGCGCTCGAAATTCCGCTCACGCTCGTCACCCCCTTCGTGGAGTACGGGTTCGAGATGCCGCTGGGCGTGCCGGCGGGCGGCCTGACCGCGCCGGACAACACCAAGGTCGACGCGTTCTCGACCATGCCGCAGGTCTTCACCACCGGGCTCAAGATCACGGCCATCAAAGATCTCACCCTCCTGGCCGCGGTCGACTTCGGCCTCGCGCGCTCGGTCGGTCTGGGCATCCCGGCCACGCCGCCGTTCAACTTCGTGTTCGGCGCGTCATTCGCTGCCGACCCCTTCATGAAGGGCACCACCAAGATCGTGGAGACCATTCGCGAGAAGACCGTCGACAAGACCTCGGTCAAGTCGCCCACCAACATCATCGGGAACGTGGTCGACGCCCAGAGCAAGAAGCCGGTGGCCGGCGCCATCGTCTCGGTCGCGGGCGCGAGCAATGGGCCACCGCCGGTCGCCACCGACGCCGTGGCGGGGTTCTACCAGTCGCACGACCTCGCCGGAGAGAAGGTGAAGCTCACCGTCTCCAGGGAGGGCTACGTCAACGCCGAGGTCGAGGTGAAGCTGGTCGCCAACCGCACGGTGAAGCAGGACATCAACCTCTCCCCCGAAGAGAAGAAGGCCACCTTTGACATCACCGTCACCGGGAAGAAGAAGCCGCTCGCGGCCGCGGTCGCGCTGCGCGGCGCCAAAGACTTCTCCGCCACCACCAAAGACACCGGCACGGCCGAGAGCGTCGAGGTGGCGCCCGGCACGTACACGGTCAACGTGAGCGCCGACGGGTTCCTCTCCCAGACGCGCGAAGTGCAGGTCGCCGTCGGCGGCAAGATGCCGCTGGTGTTCGACCTCCAGCCGGCGCCGAAGAAGTCGCTCGTCGTCTTCAAGGACGACAAGATTGAAATCCTCCAGCAGGTCCACTTCGCCACGGGCAAGGCGACCATTCTCGCCGACTCGTACCAACTGCTGCAGCAGGTGGTGGACGCGGTGATCAAGAACAACGTCAAGCGGCTGCGCGTGGAAGGACACACCGACAACCGCGGCGTGAAAGAGAAGAACCAGGCGCTCTCGGAAGAGCGCTCCCGCGCGGTCGCCGACTACCTCGTCTCGCAGGGCCTCGATCGCAGCCGCATCGACGCCCAGGGCTACGGCGACTCCAAGCCGGTCGCGCCCAACCTGACGGCGAAGGGCCGAGAGATGAACCGCCGCGTCGAGTTCATCGTCCTCGAGAAGTGACTCCACTTCGCGCGCTGGCCGCAGGGTGCGCGGCGGCGCTGATCGCCTCATGCGCCAGCGGCTCCACCCCGCCCCCGGGCGCTGACCCACCGCGCGTGGAGGTCACCACGCCGGAGCCGTTGGTGGTGGCCCCGTCGTTCACGCTCACCGTCACCGTCACCGGCTGCGCCACGGTCAAGACGCTCTCGCTGCTCGAGAGCGGCGTGGTGCTGAAGGCCCTCACGCCGGGCGCGACCGCCACGGTGAGCCTGGGCCGTGCCGACTTGAAGTCGCTCTTCGCTGCGCGCGGCCTGACGGCCCAACTCAGCTTCGCCGCCAGCGCCACCTGCAACGATGGCCGCACCGGAAGCTCCGAAGCCACGTTCGTGCAGTTCTTCCCCGTCAGCGCCGCCGCGGCGCTGGGGACGTCGGGCGCGTTCCCCACCATCTTCACCGTCGAGAACGGCGGGGCCACGCCCGCCAGCTTCGTGGGGTGCGCCACCACAGGGACCGGCACCGGCGCCGGGCGCTTCAACGCCCAGGGCGCCGTCGTGGCCTCCAACACCACCCTGCCGTTCCTCTGCGGAAACAGCACCTACTTCTTCCCCAGAAGCTCCACCGGCTTCCGGTGGATGGTCGACCCCCAGTCTGGCGCGGCGTACCTCAACGACTCGCTTCAGACGGTCGCCTACTCGCTCTTTCAATCGACGCGCACCATCACCACCGCCAACGATCATCTCGTCACCTGGACACCGGGCGGCGCGGGCGGCATGGCGGCGCTTCAGAAGGTGGCCAACACCGGCACCCCCGCGGCGGTCGACTGGTCCACCAGCGCGTCCGGAGCCCTGGCCGCTGACCCCATCGAAGTCAGCGGCGTGCTCTCGCTGCTCTTGTGGACGGGCGCACAGGTGGGCAGCGGGGCACGGGCCATCGTGGCGCAGGTTCGCTCGTCCGACGGCGCCGACGGCCCCGGCTTCGTGCTCCATGACCTGGCCGGCGACGCCAACAGCCGCGCCCCGTCAGGCATCTTCAAGGCCGACGGCACCGTGGTCTTCATTCCCTCGCGCGTCGACTCGGGGAGCGGCATCGCCACCACCATTCTCGCCTGCCGCACGGTCGCCGGCGGCTGCACAGGCACCAAGCTGGTGTGGCAGAGCCCCGTGCTCCAGGGCGAGTTCACCGACCTGCACCTGACCCGCGACAACAAATACCTGCTCGCGGTGGGTGCGAGCGGCGCGTACTTCCTCAACGCCGCGACCGGGGCCATGGCCAACACCGGGTCGGCCGCCTTCACCCCGTCCATCGGCCGGCGCTTCGTAGCCGTGGAGCTGGGGCAGAAGTCTGACGCGTACCTGATGGCCTCGTTCCCCAACGCGCTGCCCTCCGAGGCCGTGGTCATCGACGTGCCAGAGAAACCCGAGCTGCTCCGAATTCAGAGCGGCGACGGGAGCGCAGCAACCTCGAGCCTGTGGCTGGGCACCGACGCGACCGGCGCGCTGTGGTTGCGCGTGGGCCGCACGCTCGGCCAGGCGCTCTCGCTCGCTGACTACCGCGCCGACCGGGGCTGAAGGCGACCGGCGTAGAGTCCTTCGACGTTTCCGCTGGGCCCGGGAATGGGGCAGTCCATCAACCCCACGCGCGTCAGGCCGAGCCCATCGAGCGCCGTCGCCACCTGGGTGATGGTGGCCGACCGCACGGCCTCGTCGCGCACTACACCGCCCTTCTCCACGGCTTCGCGCCCCGCCTCGAACTGCGGCTTGACCAGGGCGATCACCAGCGCCTCGGGCTTCAAGCGGGGCAGCACCGCGGGCACCACCTTGAGCAGGGAGATGAAGCTGACATCGAAGACGGCCAGGTCCACCGACTCGGGGACCACGGTGGCATCGAGCTCGCGCGCGTTGAAGCGCTCCACCGACACCACGCGTGGGTCCTGGCGCAGCTTCTCGTGCAGCTGCGCAGTCCCCACGTCGATGGAGTACACCCGCACCGCGCCCCGCTGCAGCAGGCAGTCGGTGAACCCGCCCGTGCTGGCGCCGATGTCGGCGGCGACGAACCCGCTTACGTCGAGCGCGAAGGCGTCGAGCGCCGCTTCGAGCTTCAGCCCGCCCCGGGAGACGTACTTCAAGGTCTCCCCCCGCACCCGAATGGCCGCCTGCACATCGACGCGGGTGCCGGGCTTGTCCACCCGGTGATCACCCACCACCACCGCCCCCGAGAGAATCATGGCCTGAGCCTTCTGGCGGGACTCGGCCAGCCCCTGTGCGACCAGCAGCACGTCGAGGCGTTCCTTCTTGCTCATCGCTGGCCCAGGAGGCTGCGGAACCGGGCCGCCAGGCCCCGGGCGTCGAGCCCGAAGGCTTCGCGCTGCGACACCACGTTGCCGTGCGGAACAAACGCCGTGGGCAGCGCCACCTGCGCGACGCGAGCCCCCGGAACCAGTTGTCGAACTGCGTCGCCCAGCCCGCCCACGGCAGCGACTTCCTCCACCACCGCGTAGCCCGAGGTCCACGCGGCCTCGTTCAGCGCCGGTACATCCACCTGGCTCAACGCTGGTTGATCGAGCACCCACACCCCCGGCACCTGCTGCGCCGCTTCGACGGCGACCAGGCCCAGCGGGCCGTGAGAGACGACGCACAGCCCCGCCTCGTTCGCGCGATGGAGCCACCGGCCCTGGCCGGGCGCGAAGGGCGCCACCGTGGGCCCGCCGGGCGCCGGGACAATGCCCCGGGGGAAGCGAATCGCAGTCGGGCCTTCGCGCTGAAGCGCGGCGGCGAGCATGTCGGTGGCGTCCTGTTCCGAGAGCGCCGCCCAGAGCGCCACGTCAGGCACCGCCCGGAGAAACGCCACGTCGAAGACACCCTGGTGCGTGGCGCCGTCCGCGCCCACCAGCCCCGCGCGGTCGACGAGCAGCACCACCGGGAGCTTCTGCAACGCCACGTCGTGAATCACCTGGTCCACCGCCCGCTGCAGAAACGTGGAGTAGATGCAGACCACCGGACGTTGGCCCGCGGCCGCCAGCCCCGCGGCAAACGTGACCGCGTGCTGCTCCGCGATGCCCACGTCGAACACTCGCGACGGGAACTGCGCCTGAACCCTCCCCAGCGCCGAGCCTTCGATCATCGCGGGGGTGACGGCGACCACGCGGGGATCGCGGGCCATCGCCCCCTCCAGCGCCGAGGCGAAGGCCTCGCTGTACGTCTTCGCCCCCTGCCGAGACCGAACCAGCTTGCCGTCGCGCAGCTCCCACGGGCCCATGGCGTGGCCACGCGTGACGGCATCAGACTCGGCGGGTTCAAAGCCTTTGCCCTTCTGGGTCCGGCAATGAATCACCACGTTCTTCTGCGACGCCTTGGCGGCGCGAAAGGCCTCCACCAGCGCGGGCAGGTGGTGGCCATCCAGCGGGCCCACGTAGACGAACCCGAGCGCTTCGAAGAACTCCCGCGCATGCCCCTCCAGCATGGCGGGCACAGCACCCACGTTTCTGGAGATGCTCATCTGGTTGTCGTTGAGCACCACCACGAGTCCCCGCTCCAGCCGCTTGGCGTTGTTCAGCCCCTCGAAGCTGAGCCCGCCGGTGAGCGCGCCATCGCCCACCACCGCCACGGTTCGGCCGGCGTGCCCCGACAGCTCGCGCCCGGCCGCCAGCCCCAGCGCCGCGGAGATGGCCGTGCACGCATGTCCCGCCCCGAAGGCGTCGTGCGCGCTCTCTGCGCGGTCCACGAACGGCGACACTCCGCCTGCCGTGCGCAGCGTGTCGAAGCGTTGGTCGCGCCCGGTGAGCAACTTATGGGCATACGCTTGGTGGCCGACGTCAAACACCAGCGCGTCGAAGGGAGCGTGGAAGACCCGGTGCAGCGCCACGATGAGTTCCACCGCGCCGAGCGATGCCCCCAGGTGCCCACCCACCCGGCCGCAGACCGAGATCATCCGCGCGCGCAGCTCGGCACACAGCGCGGGCAGCTCTCGCTCGGGCAGCGCGCGAACGGACTCCGGGCCCGTCACCTGGGACAACAGGCTCACGAGTGCCGCTCGATGGCGTACTGGGCCAGCATCGCCAGCGGCCCCAGCGTCGGCTCCAGCACCGCCACCGCGGCCCGGGCGTCGCGAACCTGCGCCTGCGCCAGCTCGCGCGAGTCGATCAGCCCAATCAGCTTGGGGAAGGTGACGCGAAACTTCTCGGCGTCTCGGCCGGTGGGCTTGCCCAACGCGCCGGGGGTGCTGACCACGTCCAGCACGTCGTCGATGACCTGGAACGCCAGCCCGACCGCCTCCCCGTAGGCCGTGGCGGCGTCTTTGTCCCCCGCGTCGCCGCCGCCGGCGATGACCCCCATGCGGCAGGCAGCCCGAATCAGCGCCCCCGTCTTCTTCCGGTGCAGGTCCATCAGCACGTCGAGAGAAGCCGGTCGCTCACTGTCGATGTCAATCACCTGCCCGGCCACCATGCCCCGAGCGCCGGCGGCCAGGGCCAGCTCACCGCTCAAAGCCGCGCGAACCTCGGCGTCGGCGCGGCACTCCGCCAGCACCGAGAAGGCCTGCGTGAGCAGCGCGTCGCCCGCCAGAATCGCCATCGCCTCACCGAACTTCTTGTGGCTGGTGGCGCGGCCGCGACGCAGGTCGTCGTCATCCATCGAGGGCAGGTCGTCGTGAATCAACGAGTAGGTGTGCACCATTTCCAGCGCCACCGCGGCCGCTTCGGCCGGAGACTTCACTTCAGGAGCCCCCGCGCCCACCGCGTCGGAGAACGCCAGACACAGGACCGGGCGCAGGCGTTTGCCCCCACCCAGCAGCGACCACGCCATCGCCTCATGTAGCCGGGGCGGCGTGTGCGGACGAAGCGCGTCGAGGTGCGAGGTGAGGAGCGCCTCGACTCGCGCTTGCGCCGTCGCCAGGTACGCGTCGAGTCCCACCGTGTTCATGGCGTCTAGAAGGGCACGTCTTCTTCGCCGCCTCGGCCGCCCTTTTTGCTCTTCACGGGCGCCTCGGCGTCGAGCGGTTCAGTGGCCCCCTGGTCTGACATCAGGGCCTCGATTCGCTTCTCGGCGTCGGCGAGGAGCTTCTCACCCTTCTTCACCAGGGCCACGCCTTCGGCGAACTTCTCCAGCGAGTCTTCCAACGAGAGCTCGCCGCCCTCGAGCGTCTCCACGATGGCCTCCAGCCGCGCCACCACATCGCTGTAGACGTCTTTGCCCGCGGGAGGTTTGGAGTCTTTGGCCACGTGAACGCTGTAGTCGAAAGGCGCCGCGCTGAAAAGCTGTCAGCGTTTTCTCGAGGGCCCCACCACGGCATGAATCTCGGCCCCGTCGCCCACGCGCACGTCGAGTTCATCGCCCGGCTTCACGTCGGCCGCGCGGCGAACCGCCACCCGATCGCGCGACCGAAATGCGATGGCGTACCCGCGGGCAAGCACCTTGAGCGGACTCAAGGCGTCGAGGCGCCCGGTGAACGACGCGAGCTTCTCCCGCTCCACCCGAACCCGATGCTTGAACGACACCGCCGAGAGCCGCAGGCGGAGCTCTGTCAGCCGCTCGCGCTCTGCTCTGGACGTGGCCAGCGTGCGCACCGCGAGCCGCTGCGACAACGCGGCCAGCTGCCCACGGCGGGCGGCCAGCTGCGCAGTCGGTCGCTGCGCGCCCAACCGTTCCGTGCTCCGTGAGAGTTTCGCGCGCGCCCGCTCCACGCCGTCCCAGGTGGCGGCCTCCAGGCGATCGGCGAGATCGCCGAGGGACAAGCGGGCTTCAGACACGGCCCGACGCGGGTCGGGCAACGCGCGGCCCAGGGCCAGGAGCGCCTGGCGCCGTGACCGCTGCTGCTCGCGCACGATGCGAGTCAATCGCCCCCGCAGCACCACCAACCGCTCCTGCAGCTCGGCCACCACCGGCACCACCAACTCGGCCGCGGCGCTCGGCGTGGGCGCGCGGACGTCGGCGGCCCAGTCGGCCAGGGTGACGTCGATCTCGTGGCCGATGGCCGAGACCACCGGCACCGGGCTCTCGGCGATGGCGCGCACCACCGCTTCCTCGTTGAACGTCCACAGGTCTTCTTGAGAACCGCCGCCGCGCGTGACGACGATCACGTCGACGTCGGTGCGATACAGCCGCCGAAGCGCGGCCGCCACCTCGAGCGCCGCGCCCTCTCCCTGCACCCGGCTCTCGGAGAGCAGCACCGAGGCCCGCGGGTGCCGTCGGTACACGATGTTGAGAAAATCCTTCAGGGCGGCGGTGGTCCGGCTGGTCACCACACCAATGCGGCGCGGCAGTAGCGGCAGGGGCCGCCGCGGCTTCTGTCGTTTGTCGCCAATCAGCCCTTCGGCCGTCAACCGAGCCTTCAGCTGCTCGAAGGCCAGCGCCAACGCCCCGACCCCGGCAGGCTCCAGCGTCTGAGCCACCAGCGAGTAGCGCCCGTGCGGCGCGTACACCTCGACCGCACCATCCGCCACCACCTGAAGCCCGTCTTTGAGCGCGAACTTGATTCGACTCGCCGTGCTGGCCCACACCTTGACGTCGATGGTGGCCCCCTCGTCCTTGAGCGCGAAGTACCAGTGCCCTCTGGCGTTGGGGCCCCGGAAGTTCGACACCTCGCCCTGCACCAACACGCGCGAAAAGCGGGGCTCGATGGCGCTCTTCACCGCCTGGGTCAGCGCGGCCACGGTGAGCACCTGTCGGCGGACCGGGGTCGCCTCCGCGGGAGTGGCCGCGGTCGGCGTCGCGGCGGCACGCGGTTCGGCCGCACGCGGTTCGGCGGCGCGCGGCGTATGGAGAATCGAAAACAGGTCCGGCTGTTTGGGGCCGGTCATCTCAGCTTGGCGAGGCGGTCCTTCGCCTTGTCGTACCACTCGTCGCCGGGCTTGGAGACCGAGAGCACCTGTTTGTACAAGCGCGCGGCTTCTTCGAGGTCGCGGTCGTCTTTCTCTTTCCCGTACGCCGCGTAGTAGATGTCTTTGGCCTTGCGGCTTCCTTCCGAGGCCACGCCGCTGGCTGCCACGTTGGTGGGGTCGCACTTCAGAATCATCTGGGCGATTTCGATCGCCCCGGACCAGTTCTCTTTCGACTTCTCCGCCGACATCTTGGGAATGAGCACCGACCCCATGCGCGTGCCGATATCGCGGCCGAACTTCGAAGCGCCGCCGCCTGAGATCGACTGCTCGAGATTGCAGAGCTTGATCAGCTCCTGCGGTGAGCTCAGCTGTTCCAGCCGGGAGAACCGGAGCTTGAAGTCGTTGATGTCGCGCTTCATCGCGTTGCAGCGATCGAACTTCCCCGCGCACTCTTCGGCCTTGGCGTAGGCGAGCGAGAGGTCGCCCGCGCGGAACTTCTCCTGCACCTCGGACCAGGGCTTGGGCCCATCGTCCTTCGGCCGACCATCGCCGCCCCCGGTCTTCGCCGGCCGCTTGCTCTTACGGGCCGCGTCGATGGCCGCCTTGTCGTTCAGCGCTTCTCGATTGCCCTTCTGGGCGGCCAGCACGTCGTCGACGATCTTCTCGACTTCATCCAGCGCTTCGGGCGTGGCCGCCAGCGGCAACATTGCACGCACCTTCTCCAGCCGCTCCTTCACCTGCTTGTCGAGCTTGGCGAACAGCTGCGCCTTCCGTTCGAACATGATGGTGTCGCTCGCCACCAGCGCCAGTTGCTCCACCGCCGTCTTCAGGTCGCCCTTCTCCAGCGCGTCATTGGCGGCGTCCATCGCGGCCTGCGACGGAATCTCCTTCTCGATCCGCTCCAGGGCGAGGGCGGTGGCCGCGTCGTTGGGCGCTTGAGCCGCGACCTCCTGAAAGCACGTCTTCGCCTCTTCCCACTTGCGATCTTTGACGTTGCGTTTGCACTGCTCTTTCAGCTCACCCAGCTTGCGTTCCGCCGCCTGCTTGCGCCCACGGTCGGTATCAGCCAGCGCCTTCAACTCCGCCTGCCATTTGTACGCAGCGGCGGCACCGGCGGCGATGGTGACCATCAGGGTCGCGATCAGCAAGTTGCGGCGCCGGCGGGTCTGCGCTTCCTCCTGCTCCAGCGCCTGGCGCATGCGCGAGCTGCGCACCACCGGCCGCGAGCGGTCGCCCCCGGGGGCGGAACGGCGGGGCACCACGGCCCGCGAGCGGGCATCGACCAACTCCAACTCGGAGTCGCCCAACGAGAGCACGTCACCGTGCACCAGGGGCGTCTCTTCCACGATGGGCTCGCCGTTCTTGAGCGTGCCGTTGCCAGAGCCCATGTCGCTGACCAGCCAACCGGTGGGCGTCTTTCGAATGAGCGTGTGTTTGCGGGAGACCGCGGTGTCCGGCAGCGACACGGCGTTGTCAGGGCTGCGGCCGATGACGATCTCGTCGGCTTCGAGTGGAAAGTCCGTACCCTCGGCAGGCCCCTTCTTGACTCGCAACAGCGGCGTCGAGCCCGCGTCGCGCGTCACGGCCGCACGCGCGCCCGGCGACGACACGGTCGGCTTCTTCGGCGGTGGCACACTGCCGTTGGGGGGCGCCATCAGGCTGTCCTACCTCGACTCACAGTCCGTACTCCTCGATTCTTTTGAGGGCCAGATTGTGGCAGCGATGTTCAGGGGTTGGGAAGTGCCTTTCGACGTCATCGAGAATTTCTCGGGCGTGCTCAAGATCGTGGAGTTCAAAGCTCTTGCGGGCGTCCAACATCAGACTCGCGCAGCGACCGTGAAGTTCCAACGCAGTCAGCTCGACCTGACGCTGCGCCACCTGTTCTTGCGCGGCGCGGCGCGGCGCGGGGAGCGACGCAAACAACACCCAGGCTTCTTTGGCCGCCTTCCACGCCCGAAAGGCGTTCTCGCTGGAGATCTCGCGGTCTCTGAACAGCTGCCGGGCACGCTCCAGTGTCTGCTGTGCCCGCCTGAGTCTCTCCTCCTCGCTGACATCAGGCACTGAGTACAACTCCACCCACAGCTCCGAAATTCGCCAACCGTCGTCGGTCGACTCGCCGCGGCGTTCGAAGGAGATCTGGTTCTTCAGGCCCCGGTGCACCAGCGTGTGGGGCACGAGCATCTCCAGGTCCAGCTCGGGCCGTTCGGGGTCGGCCTGGACCCACGCCACGTCCTCCCCGTTGGCGCGCAGGAGCAGCTCGCCGTTCGACACGTTCTTCGCCTGGAGGTGAATGAAGGCCGCCACGGCCGTGGGACTGTGGACCTCGAAGAAGAACGCCTTCTCTTTTCGCTGCGGGTAGTCCACGCCTGCGCCCTGGCCGAACGAGTAGCGAAGGGGGCCGGCGCCCAGCTGCACCGGTTCGTCGGGGAGCGCGTCCAGCCGATGGCGCACCACGGCCCGCCCAATCGCCACGCTCACCACCAAAAGCAGCGCCACCAACCCGAGGAGCGTGCCCAACCGGACCTGCGGCCTGAGCGCGCTCCACCGGCGCTCCAGCTCAGCCCCCAAAGTGCGCGCCCGAACGGCCGAGGGGGGCCGGGGCGCGACGCGCAGCGGGACGGCATTCTCACGCGTCTCGATTTCGGCCGGAACATCGCGCGGGACCTGGGCGATCTCGCGCAGGGCGGTGGCGTCGGCGTCGGTGGGGTCGGGCACCACCGTGACCGGGTCGCGCAGCTCCACTCCACCGCTCACGGCCGCGGCGTCTGGCCCTTCTGCGGACAGCGCCGGCTCCGGCCCACCGGGAGAAACCACCGGCGCGCCGGTGGTGGTGGGTTCTTCGCCGGCGGGAATCTCCATGCCCACCGTGGGTGATTCTTCCGCGACGTCGGGTCGAAACAACTTGAGGTGCGGCGGCGGCCGGGAGACGCGCCCCGCGTTGAACGCGTCCAGCGGCGGCAGCTGAGACGTCCACGAAGCCGCGAGCGCGTCGGCCTCCCCGTCTGACGTGGCCTCACCGGGCTCGGCCCCGTCGTCGGCCGTCGCCCCCGGGTCAGGTTCCAGCGGCAACCCCACGGCGGTCTCGCTGGTCACCGGCACCTCCGCGCTGCCCTCCCCGTCCACCACGGGCTCCACGCTCACGCTGAGCGACGCGGTCCCCAGCTGCAGCGCAGCCCCGGGCGCCAGCGGCACGCGGCCGACCACCGGAATACCCGCCAGCGTGGCCGGGTTGGTGCTCCCCAGGTCGAGCACGAACACCGTGTCGCCCTCTCGCTCGAGGCGCACGTGCCGCCCCGAGACGCCGGCGTCTTTGAGCACGAGATCGCACGCTTCGTCGGCGCCCACCACGACCGAGGTGTCGATCGGCCGGCGCGTGCCCTGGTGTAACCCTGCGGTGATGGAAAGCGAGAACCGACGCGGCTCGCTCACTTCATTCTTTCACCGACCGTCATCGCGAACGCAATCGGCCCAAAGATGATCATGAACATGGTGGGGAAGATGCAGAGCACCAGCGGCAGCAGCATCTTCACCGGGGCTTCGTTGGCCAGCTTCTCGGCGCGCTGGGTCCGCTCGATGCGCAGCTGCGTCGATTGGAGCCGCAACACCTTACCCAGGCTCGTTCCCATGCGATCGGCCTGGACCACGGCGTTGATGAACTGGGTCAGCGCCGGGAGGTCCACGCGCGCCGCGAGCGCCTTGAGCGACTCTTCGCGCGTCTTCCCCATCTTCAGCTGCTTCAGCACGATGGCAAATTCGTCGCGGAGCGGACCTTCGCGCCCCTTCTCCACCACCTTGCCGAGTCCGCCGGTGAAATCCAGACCGGCTTCCACGGCCAGGGTGAGCAGGTCGAGGTTGTAGGGCATCGCCCGCGTAATCAGAAAATGGCGCTTCTTGATCTGATCGGACAGCCAGATGAGCGGGAAGAACAGGCCAATCAGGGCCGCCACGAGGCCCGTGAGCAGGTTCTTGTCCATCGCGTTGGCGGTGAACACGCCCAGCACCAGACCCACCACGAAGCCGATCTCCTGCAGGGCGAGAATGTCTTCGGGCTGGTAGCCCATCGGGTCGCCGGCTTTGATCAGATCTTTGCGGAGCCGCGCCTCGTACGACGGCCAGAGGAAGCGCCGGTTGAGCGCCCCCAGGCGCCGCACCGCCACCGCTCCGCCGCCCGCCGTCAGCCGCGGCGCATCGCCGTGCGCCATCGCGGGCTCGACGAAGTTGGCGTACACGCCGAAGGCGAGCAGCGCACCCGCCAGCGCCGCGCACAGCCCGGCGAGGACCTGCAGCGCCCCGGCGAAGGTCATGGGCACCGACATCATCGCCGACGGCTCGGCCGCCTGGGCGAGGACCAGTTCGCTGACCACGTGCGTGAGGTGCGGAAGGATCATCAGAGAAGTCTCAGACGTCGATATTAACGATGCGGCGAATGATGAACATGCCCGCGATTTCCATCAGACAGACCACCGCCACCAGCACCCAGCCTGCCCAGTGCTGCATCAACGGACCCATCAGGTCGGGCCGCATGCCGTTGAAGATGAGCCCCATCACCAGGGGCATCGCCCCCACGATCCAGCCCTGCATCTTGCCCTGCGAGGTCATCGACTGAATCTTGCCTTCGAGCCGGAAGCGCTCGCGAATGGTCCCGGCGAGCGTCTCGTACATCTCCGACATGTTCCCGCCCAACTGCCGCGCGATGTTGGTCGACGTCACCACCAACTCCAGGTCGTCTGACCCCACCCGCTTGGCCATGTTGAGGAACGCTTCTTCGACCGGCACGCCCAGCTTCGACTCTTTCACGAAGAGGCTGAACTCCTGGCCCAGGGGCGCCACGCCTTCGCGGGAGATCTGCTCCATCGCCTGCTGAAAGGTCAGGCCGGCGCGAAGCGCGTTGGCCATCGCCTGCAGGGCATCGGTCAGCTGTTGGTTGAACCGGGCGATGCGGCGCTTGCGGTAGAAGTCCACCACCAGCCCCGGCACGAAGAACCCGAACACGAACGCCACCGCGCCAAACACGGGCCCGAACACCACCCAGGAGAACGCGCCCACCAGGAACATCGACGCAAAGTTCAACACCACCATCTGGCGCGCATCGATGAAGAGGAACATGTCGCTCAAGTCGGTCATCTGCTTGACGACGTACTTCTCCTGATACTGCTCGTAGGCCTTGCTCAGCACGGACACGACCACCAGGGTGAAGAAGAACACCGAGGCGGCAACCATCAGTGCGACTGTGGACGCGAGCATTTCGGCGAAGCCTCGGGGCCGTTACTTGGGGTTCGCCGGCGTCGGGGCCGCATCGCTGCCCGCCCCGCGAATGATGGTGATGGTGGCCTGGCGCTCCTGCTGCAACTTCTTGCGGCGCTCGCCTGTGAGCAACGTCTTCATGTTGGTGAACGCGCGCTCGTCGAGCAGGTCCACGTCGTCCTCGTTGCGCAGCGCCAGGGTCAACTCACCCAGCGACGACGCCAGCACCAGAATCTCGGCTTCCTCAGGCAGCACCAGCACCGAGACGTTGTTGTAGTCGCGCTGTGATTCCGGAATCAGGTTCACGTTGGTGGTGCCGGTGATCTTTCCGGTGGCGAGCACGATCACGTTCTGGAGCAGCGTGACGGCGAACTTCTCGCTCGAATCCTGCTGCGCGAAGGTGCCGATGATGTCGATGTGATCGTTGGGGCGAACCCAGCCGCCCACCGAGGTCTTCTTGGAGGCTTCGATGGTCACCGCGCGCGTTCGGCGCTGCACCTTGGCCGACAGCCGCTCGGCGGCCTTCGCCGTCTCGAACTGCGACCAGAGCAGCGGGTCGCCCTTCTGCAAGCGCACCAGCACCTTCTGGTTGAACACGTAGGTGCCAGACTCCGGCTTAATCACCGACGTGGTCACGAACTGCTCCGGGACCTGGAGCTGTACGACCATGTCCTGGGTGACGACCGTGCCTTCCGGAATGTCCTGGTTCGCCGTCAATACGTTGACCAGGTTCCACCCTTGTTTGACTTCCTGCTCGCGGCGCTTGATGGCGGACCACGCCACCAGAAAGGCTGCAACCCCCAGCGCAACCGCAATGACCAGCGGAGTCTTCCCTTTCAACATTTCGGTCACTCTCTTGTAGTGAGGTGGGTGAAACACCCACGCACGGACGCACGTGATGGTACTTGGCAGCGGGAAAAAGTGGGAAAACTTCTCGCGTAAATTCAACCGCCGCGGCCGCGCAGACGTTCCGCGCCACGGCGCTGCGAATCGCCGCCCTGCTTAAGGGAAAGGCAGGTTCAGCACGAAGTAGAACGAGTCGTAGTAGGCCTGATACGCGTCGAGGAACATCTCGATGATGCTCATCGGGCCCGCGGGCCCCGGGATCAACTTCACCGAGGTGGAGAGCACCAGGGCCACGATGAGCAGCCAGTTGATGAGCGAGTACTCCACCATCGCCTGGCCGCGCTGCATTGCCCGTCGAGTGGTTGGCTTCAACGTCACGTGTCGCTCCCGCTTCGTTCTACGGCTGGCTCTTATGGTACCCCTCGACGCGGATTTTGGAATCCCCCGATTTCGGCATCTCGATTTTCGACGCGTAGCCTTTACCGAACCCGCGCAACTCCATGCGGCGTTTCACCGGCGGAAGTTCGACCTGGGCCACGCCAAGCAACGGGACATCCTCCGATAGCCACAGGCGTTTCCACAATGTCGTCTCAACCCACACCTCTTTCGCGTGCGCGCGAACCGACCCCGCGGGCGTCATCAGGCGCATCGCCGGGCGGTCTTTGAGCGTCCACTTGACCGATGGGGGGGTCCCCGGTTCACCCGCCTCCGGCTGCAACATCGCCTGCAGAGCCTCGTCCGAAAGTTCACGCGGCTCGTCGTACCCGAACGCCACGATGGCCCGGGAGATTGACCCCAACTGCAGGCCCTTCGCCCTCGAGGCGAGAAGCTTCAATTGAAGCAGCGGCGAGTTGAAGCTCGGGTGGTCCGCCAGCTCCACGTCGAACCACAGGGCCGGTTGGCCTCCCGGGTCCCTCGCCTCCCCCGCCACCCCGAGGCGAACGTAGGTCGGTCGAACGTCGTCACCCCCCAGTTCGTACGACACCCAGTCGCCCACCGCCGCGCGCGTCGGCGTTCCTTCCCGAAGCAGCGCGGTCACGCTGGAGAGCGGCGTAGCCACGAGCCACAGCGCCGCCGAAACTGACAGCGCCGTGAACGTCATCGGGCCCCCGCCCACCGAATCGCCACCACCGTGGAGGTAGCCGACACGCTCACCAGCTCCACCTCCGCCCGCTCGGCGCCGCGCACCGCGGCAAACTGCAGCCCGCTCTTCTTCGTCGCTGCCAGTGAGAGCCGGTACCCCGCCCTGGAAAGTGACTCAGCCACCTGCGCCCGCGTCTCGCCCATCGCGCGCGGCATCACCCACCACCGCGAGCTCGGCTCCCCGCTGCCTGGCGCGCCGTCCTCGGCCAGCGGGAGCGCGCCCTCCAGCCGCGGCGTGGCGGCGTCGGCGGGCGGCGGCACGTCGAGGCGGCGGAGGACCGAGAAGCCCAGCGTCTGGCGATCGTGCGGCACCAGAATCACCGACTTCAACACCCGCTCACGGGTGAACATCACGCTCACCACCCGCTCGTTTTCACTGCCGTCCACGCTGACCACCCGCCCGTCGTCTCTCGCCGCCTGGGCCAGCCGGCGCGCCACCACGGCGGGTGCATCGTCGGTCACGAAGTAGGCCACCGCGGCGTGATCCTTGGCGTTCCATCGCTCGCCGCCGATTCGAGTCAGCCCCGCCCCGGGGTAGACGAGGAAATCGCCGGCCTCGGCCGCCGACCCCACCAGCACCATGGAAAGCAGGAGCGCCGTCACTCGCAGTCCACCTGTTTGGTGTTGGCGTCACCCAGCGAACTTCGCGGCGCGCTTGGCTCCGACGGGTCATCGGCCATGGCCTGCTTGCACCCCATGAAGAACGCCCCGCGGTGGCGAAACATCTGAATCTGCCGGCTGTCCGAGTACCCCGCCCGCTCGCGAAACGGGACGGTGTCGTAGCAATTGCGGCGCTCGGAATCGATGCGCGACGCTTTGGAGAGGTTGTTCAGTCCGTCCATCGCCGGGTAACCCGGATCGTGCTCACACCCGCGCAGCACGCCGTTGTCGGGTTCCAGCCCGTAGTTGTGAGAGACCACGAACGTGCCGAACGGGTCCGGCAGCAGGCCTCCGGTGATCTTCGACACCTCCTGCCAGCCGGGCACGCTCTTGAAGTCGCGCAGCACGCCCAGCAGCACCATGCGCCGCAACTGACGCCGCAGGCCATGATCGCTCCCGTCGCGGTGCACGCCGGCGACCTTCTGATCGCCGTGCATCTCGGCGTCGGCGCCGTCGTTCAAGTGCCAGTCCGACGCGAGCAGCGAGAATCTCGCGGTCGACCGCACCAGCCCCAGCCGGCGCCCTCCCCAGGCGTCCACCCGCCCCACCGTGGGCGCGCCCTCCACCACGCTCCTCGGCAGCACCCGGTTGCGCACGTCGACCGCCGCCGTGGCGGTGACCAACCCCAGCGGGTCGAACTCGAACCTCCGCTCCGCCCAACCCACGCCGCCTCCGACCGCCGAGAGCACGCGGTCCGCGAAGAACCCCAGCGTCATGTCTTCGGGGGGCTTGGCGTTGCCTTCCGTCTTGAGCGGCTCGGCCTCGGAGAGCTGAACCGAGAAGTTCTCGAAGCCCACGAACAGGTTGGTGACCGGCATGTCTTCCGCGCTGTCGAGGTCCCGATAGGCCGGCTCCACCCACTGGGTGGTCACTGCGCTGGCGTGGGCGAAGGCGTTCTGGTGCCGCCGCGG
>CAZFXD010000008.1:0-17228 GCA_964522795.1 uncultured Myxococcaceae bacterium | reverse complement strand
CCCGGGAACGACGCCAGCGCCTCGTCGATGAGCGGGAACGTCGCCCGCCCCTGCAGCACGGACGCCAGGCGGGGCCGCCAGTAGGGGTTGAAGAAGTTCGGCGGCTCGGCCCAGTTGCCGGGCCGGTGGTAGTAGGTCTGTCCCCGCGCGATGGCCGTCATGCCTGCGTTGCCGAGAAACGACTTGCGGGTGTCGTCGAGCACGAGCCGGGTAGCCTTTGAGCCGCGCATCCACGAGAGCGAGGCCGCGGCGTTGAGCAGCGCCGGCCGGTTGGTGCCCACGCCGGTCGCTGCGCTCTGCGGGTTGAGCAGCTGCGCCGGCGTCTTGTTCAGCATCGCCCACGAGGTGGGTTGATTGAAGTCCTCGGGGCGCAGTGCCGCCTGATGAACGTCGGCCTGCCCGTCCCACCTCGGCCCCGAGCACGCCGACTGAAACTGCCCGGGCTCGAAGTTCGGGAACGAGACCAGGCCGTCCCACGGGTGGTTGCCGTCTTCCACGCCTCGGACGTTGGCGGTGAACACGGGAAAGATTCCCTTCATGGTTCGATTCAACCCGAGCTCCGCATCGATGCCTTGCGTCCCTGCCGGAGGAACTGCGCCGCGCCCAGCGGGGAACACCGTCCCATCCTGGCGCGCGTGCACCAGGCGATAGTGAATGCCCCCGACCGGCCCCTCCTCGGGGTTCATGGCCCAGATGCTGGTCTTGAGCATGTGGCGAAACGGCAGCTTGGCCCGCGAGTTGTTGGCCTTGCGGCGCGCGGGGTCTCCCCAGCACTGCGAAGGGTCGGCCGACGCCCCGCACCCGAGCAGGGGAACGCGCGTGAGCGGGCCGAAGTCGTACAGGTCGTCGCTGCCGATGTTGTCTCCCTGCGCCAGCATCGACAGCGGCGTGCCGGGCGGCTCGGTCCAGTCGCGAATGAGGTTGCCGCCATGCTCGATCAACGAGCCAGGCGCTTCATTTCTCCCTCGCGCCAGCTTGTACGAGAGCATCTTGGTCTGCCCGAGCTTCCAGCCCGGCACCCGGTCGCCGTCCTCCTGGTGCGCGCCGTCGAGAAACCCCAACGCGTTCTTCAGCCCCGGCGGAATCGGCAGCAACTCGGTCGGCTCGCGGTCGGTAATCCACCCCAGCTTGCAGAACGACGGCAGGTTGCTCCCGTCGCGATCGCAGGAAAATCGCGTGGCGTTGGTGATGTTCCCCATCACCCGCTTGGCGAGCGACGCCGCCGAAGCATCGCTCCGTTCCTTCGGGGGAATGGCCTGCCAGAACGCCAACGGTTCGAAGGCCTGCCGCACGTGCGACCGGGACAGCATGCAGGCCGAGAGAGCGCCGGAGAGAATGCGCGGGGGTGACGTCGCGGCGAGCTCAGGGTCATTCGCCGCCACCACGTCTGCGGCGGTCCCCTGCGCGTACGCCAGGGTGGAGAGCAGCATCGCGCTCGAGACCCCTGACATCACCTGGTTCAACACCCGGTGCGCCGGAATGACCATGCGGCCGATCACCCGGTCCGGATCCGCCGTGGCCAGCATGCTCACGAAGACGTGGGCCAGATTCTTCACCAGCGTCCCGATGGCACCGATGGCACTGATGAACGCCCCCACCCCGGGAATGGCCTGGAGCGGCCCGCACATCGCCCGCGCCAGGAGGTTCCGGCTGACGCAGGGGTTCATGGTCTGAATCAGCCCCACCGAGTCCACCATGAACGCTTCCATGAAGTACGTGAACGACGCGAGTGACTGCCAGTTCATCGCCGAGACGTGGTGCGACACGTGCGCCCGGTTCGAAAACGCGTACAGGTTGAACGCGCGGCTCTCCATCGCCGCCATGGAATAGGCGGCGGCGTCGGCGGTGTTCTGCAGCCGCACCCGCTCGGCCACGGCGTAACCGAGGTTCACCGTGGTCAACGCCGCCAGCGACACCACGAACATCAGCAGGGCCCCGAGCACCAGCGCCTGACCTGTTCGGCGCCGGGCGGCCCGCCGGAGCGTTCGCGTCCACATCATGGCGCGTTCCCTCGGGTGGGCGTGTCGTGCACCAACCACTTGCGCTGCACGTTGGACTGCATGCGCATGGTGTGCGTGGCCGAGAGCGGCATGAAATAGCGCCTCGCCGGCCCCGGAGCGGCGAGCCCCAGCGTTCCCTGCGAGAGCGCCCACAAGACGCCCATCTCCTCGGGTTCGAGCACCGCCCAGCCATTGCGCCGGGTGACGCCCTTCTCGCCCCCGGGGAGGCCGCTCACGTCGCCGCTGCCGGTGACGTTCTGGGGTCGGGTGTTCGGCCGTTCGAGAGAGCCGAAGAGCGCGCGGCCTGAGTTCACCGCGTACCAGGCGACGAAGAGAAACGAGTTCGCCACGGGGATCTTGAGCTCGTACAGGTACCGCAGTCGAATCGTCAGGCGGGTCGCGGCGCGAAGGCTCGCTTCGTCAGCGTCGTCATCCGTCGGCCGCTCCAGGTGCTGCTCGTGCGCGGTGTCATCGCGGTGCTGGGGAAACGCATCCACCCCGTCGAAGTCGATCTCCTTCCACCGCGCCCCGCCCTGCAGCTTCCACACTTGCGCGAGCTCGCTGGTAGCCCGAGGGCGAACCGGATCGACGCGAACCAGGCCTCGCAACGGCACGCCATTCCACTCGCGTGGCACCGAGGTCGGCCACGCCAGCTTCGCCACCGCCGCCTGGGTGGCCGACGCCTTGCCATAGGTGAGCGCCATCGACGCCAGGTCGTCCGTCCGCCCCAGCGTCGGGAGCAGCGCGACCAGCGCCGCGTCCTGCATGCGCTCCAGGTTGCCGCCCCACACGACGCCCGCCCGCACAGCCTGAAAGGCCGCGTACTCCGTGAACAGGCGCGCGTGCTCGAGCAGCGCCAACTGCAAGATGGCGAGGAACAACACCACGGCCATCGGCATCACAAGTGCCGCTTCAATCATCGCCTGTCCACGGGGGCGGTGGACTGTTCGCGTGCCGTCGGGAGCCAAGCGCCGCGCACCCTACCAAGGCCAGCGCACCGCCGCGCCATCAGTCAGGTGGTCGGCCGCCTCGGCTACTTGGCCTGCGAGGGCATCGGGCTCGCCGGGAGTGTATCGGCCGGCGCCACCTTCTTCTTCGCCGCCGGCATGGGTGCATCGGACGAGTCGACCGCACGCAGCCGCGAGGTGCCCGAAGAGGAGGCCGGCGACGTTCGGTGGCTCGCCACCCTCGCCTCGGGAGACGAGGGGAACTCGGCCATGAGCGACGCACACGCCTTGTCCGCCTCACTCACCCGCCCCAGGTCGTCGAGCGCCACACAGAGCGCGGCGAGCGCCGCCTGGCGCGTCTCGCCGGTCGCGCCCAGCACCAGCGCCCGCTGGGCGTGCTCAACTTCTGCGTCGCGGTCGCCCTGCTTGCGCGCGTCGCGGGCCAGGGCGACCTGACGCGCCGGCGTTTCATCGGGCGCCAGGGCCTGCGCGGTGGCGGCCCCCACGGCCTTGGCCGCGGGCGCCGCCGCTTCCAGCGTGGCCTGCGCCACCGGCGGCGGAGGCGCCGCGGCGGCCGGCACCGGCCCCGCTTTGGCCCCCAACGACAAGGTCGATGGTTTCTCCGCCAGGCGTTCTGATTGCGCCGCGCCGGAGCCGTTGCTCGCGCTTCGCCCGTAGTCAGCCAGGTTCTGCGCCGCACGAGACGGCTCGGCGTACTTCGCCACTTTCGCCTCGGCCTCCGTCACGCTGGGACTGGCGGGCGATGGCGCGGGCGGGCGGGCATCTTTCGCCGCCATCTTGCCCGACAGGCTCGCCCCCTCGCCCCGGACCGCCGAAGACGCTTCGTCCGCCTCCGCGGGAGCCATCGGACTCGCCCTCAGCCCGGCCACGGCGTTCTCCTTCGAGTCGGCCATCGCCTTGTCGGCGCGCGCTTTCTGCTCCCGGCGGGTGGACAGCTCCGGTGGCGCCCCGAGGTCGTCCGCCGTCTCCGGGCGTGGCGACGGCGCGAAATTGCGGATCTGCTTGTTGTTGAACCCCTGCGCGGCTCTGGCGTCAGCGTCGCGCGGAGCGGCCAGCTCGTTCGAAGGCTGGCCCGACAACGCGTCGCTCGCTGCGGGGGCCAGGTTCTTCGCGTTGCCCCCCACCAGCACCACCACAGCCGCCACGCTCGCCACCGCAGAAATCGCCGTCATCGGCCCCAGCCACCGTCGCCACCCGGCCCGGGCCCGACCCGACCCCGCTGCGCTTCGCCGCGCGGCCTGATCGGCATAAGCCAGCAGACTCTCCAGCCCCGCGTCCGGCGCCGGCTCCATGGGCATCGTCTTCATGGCGGTGCGCACGGTCTCGATGTGCGCCAGCGCCGCTTTGCACGTCGGGCACGACTCCACGTGGCTGCGCACCGACGACGCTTCCGTCTCGGGCAACTCGCCGTAGGCGTAGTCGAGGAGCTTGTCCTCGTAGCTATGTGGAGCGCTCGCCATGGTCCTTACGCCACCGTTCTTCCTTCTTCGCTCAAGTCGCCGTCAACACCCGCCGACTCCAAATGCCTGCGCAACCCCTCCAGCGCGTAGCGCATGCGGCTCTTCACCGTATTTTCGTTCACCCCGGTGACTTCCGCGATCTCCTTGAACGACACGCCGCTGTACTCGCGCAACATGAACACTTCACGCTGCTCGGCGGGCAACTGTTCCAGCGCCTTCGTAATCAGCGGCCGCAGCCCGCGGTTGTGGGCCGCGCGCTCAGGGCTGGCGTTCTCCACGTCGGCCGTCACCTCGCCCCGCGACGGCCCGTCTGCGTCGGCGGCCCCCACGGGCGCGTCGAGCGACTCGGCCTGCCGGTAACTTTCTTTTCGCGCCGCGTCCACGCAGAGGTTCCTCGCAATCGTATAAACCCAGGTCGAAAAGCGCGCCCTGGGTTCGTACTCCTGGCTCGAGCGCACGACCTTGAGCCATGTTTCCTGCAGCACGTCTTCCGCCCTTTGGCGGTTGTTCACGTACCGCAGGATGAAGTTGTACACCGGCGTTCGGTGTCGGCCCACGAGCGTCCGAAACGCCCGCGCGTCGCCAGACTTGAAGTCGAGCATCAACTGCTCGTCTGAAGTCTCAGGTGCCAACCTCATCCCTCGTGCTGTCAGGCGTTAAACGCACCGCCCGACCGTTTGATCTAGCCCCCGCGAGGCCGTGAATAAGTGGCGAAGATGACAGGGAGAACTACGAGTGTCACGAGGACAAGTTGGGCGATCAGCACGGTCGGGAACGGCTGTTGCACGTGAATGTACAGCGACCGCCCGAGCCCGATTCCGAGCAGCACCCCCGTGGCCGTCCGTTGCGCGTTCGAGCCTGCCCCGGGCCGAAAGCGACCGACCGCCCAGTCCACCGTGGCCGGCAGAACCAGCGCCGTCCCCATCCACGCGTCGAACCTCGCGACGAGCGGGGCCCGCAGCGCGAACTCGGCCACCAGCATCAGCAGCGCCGCGGGGTACACACCCAGACACCGCGCGCACACCTTGAACCCGCCCAGCGTGTAGCAGCGGTTCCATTCATCCGGGTGGTGGTGGGAAAGGAGGAACACCCCGCGCTACTTCCGAGGGTCGCCTTTGACTTTCAACAGATACTCTTCTCGGGTGAAGACGCCCCGCTCGATCAGAATCTCGACCAGGGCCTTGATCGCCGCGACTTCCTTCCGCTGAAAATCCTCCAGGTTGCGCAGCCACTCCGAAGGGTTCTTGGCTGCCGACTGCTCGGGCACCGCCATCAGGCGCGGCGGTGGCACCGTCCCCGACGGCGCGGGCGACGCCGCCGCCGTCATCGCGGTCACCGTTCGCGTGGGCGGCCCGGGGTTCATCACCTGCTGGGTCTTGTCGTCCACCTTGAATTCATTGCCCTGCTTGTCCATCAACTTGAAGCTGGCTTCCTGGTCGGCCGACGTTCCGTCGCCGTCGTAGAAGCGGCGAATGGCTTTTCCAATCGACGTGCGGCCCGCCACCTGCGGCACCACCTTGCAGCGCGAAACGGCGCGGAGCGTGTCCAGGTGCCGGATGTTCTGCGGCTCGGCCAGCGCCACCACCAGGGTTCGCCCGTCGTCGCGCAATTGGAGCGGCACGCACGCGTAATCGAGCGCGAGGTCGCGAGGCACCTTGGCCTTCACCTGGGGAGGAATGCCCTGAATCGTGTCGATGTTCACTGCGGCGATGGAGAGCTGCTTGGAGAGCGCCTTGACCAGGGTGTCTTCGGTCACCGCCTGCATGCGAACCAGAATCTCGCCCAGCTTGCCGCCCCACCGCTGCTGCTCCGCGAGCGCACCCTTGAGCTGAGTCTCGTTGATGACCTTCGCCTTCACCAACAAGTCGCCCAACCGGATATTTGCCATGCGCGCTCCGATTGTACCCCGCGCGGTCCCGCGGTCGAGGAACCCCTTACTTCGAATGAAGCCCTACGGCATCGAATCGACCGACACCACCTGAGCGCCCTTCGGCGCCTCCAACACGAAGAGGTCGCTTTCCAGGGTGCGGTTGAGGACCACCGACTTGAACGCCAGGGTGGCCCGGGTGCGCTGCGCCGCCTCTTCGTAGGAGACCCGCTCCGGCAGACGCACGCCCTGCTGCTCGCTGAAGTCGCCAAAGCTCAGCTCCACGGTGCGCCCACCGCGGTCGACCGTGGCCCGAACCACACGCTCTGTCTCCGGGTCCACCTGCACCAACTCCGAGACGCCGGCCGACGCCCCGCGAATCGACAGCTGCCAGGTCTGCAAGCCCAGGTTGACGCTCATGCTCGGTTGGCCGTCAATCAGCGGCGCGCGCCCCAGGAGCAGCTCGTTCATCTCGCGCGGCTCGAGCGCCAGGCGCACGAACCGCTCCAGCACCCGGGCCGTGGCGGTGCCCTGGTAGAAGGTGTTCTTCTCCACGTCGAACAGAGCGAAGCGGCCCTCGCTCACCACCATCACCGACTGCGGCTTGCCGAAGAAGTCGACCTGCTCGATGTGAATGCGCCCCACCTCGTCCGCGGCCACGAACAGCGTCGTGCTGCCGCTGCCGTCGGGCGACTCGATGCTCAGCTTCGCGTCCCCCTTGAGAGAGCTCACCTGCGCTTGCGCCCGCTCCACCCGCCGCCGGAGCGCCTCGCCCGTGGTGGGGGCGTTCTTCCCCTGCAGCTCCGGGGTGACCCGCTTGGGGCAGCCCACCAGGCCCGCCGAAAGGGCCGCCACGAAAATCGTCATCCGCACAGAAGCCATGACTTTCGCCGCAGGTTGTCGTTATGACATGCCCACGTCCATGACTTTCGACGAACTCCTGCACCTGGCCCGCGTGGGCGGAATCACCCTGGCTGTGATTGTCATCGCCTCCATCCTGGCCCTGGCGGTGGCCGTCGAGCGCCTGATGGCCATCTGGGGCGTCTCGGCCAGGTCCAGGCAGCTGGGCGAGCTCATCGCCAAACACCTGCTCAAGGGCGAGCTGTCGGCCGCTCGCGCCGCAGCGGACCGCTCCTCGGTTCCCGTGGCCGACTTGTTTCGCGCGGGGTTCGAGCGCGCCGCCAAGACCACCGGCCCCTCACTCGACGCCGCGGTCGAGCGCGAGCGCTCGGGCGCCCTGCTCAAGCTGCGGAGCCGCTTGTGGATTCTGGGCACCATCGGCGCCACCACGCCCTTCGTCGGCTTGTTCGGAACCGTGGTGGGCATCATGCGGGCGTTCAAAGATCTCGGCCTCGACGTCGAAGCCGGCGGCACCGGAGGCTCGGCGGCGGTGATGGGCGGCATCTCCGAAGCGCTGGTGGTCACCGCCGCGGGCATCATCGTGGCCGTCGAGGCGGTGGTGTTCTTCAACTACTTCCAGTCCCGGCTCGCCAAGATCGCCATCGAGTTCCGCTTGATTGGCGAAGAGTTCGTCGAGCTGCTTCGCGAACGCCCGCCCGAACCCGCCCCGGAGAAGAGCGACGCGCCGTCGGGGAGCGGGTAGTCCATGGCCATCGGGCGCGTTCCCGGGGACGACGACGGCAACGTTGATTCGGTGTTCTCCGACATCAACATCACGCCCCTCACCGACATCTTCCTCGTGCTCCTCATCATCTTCATGGTCACCAGCTCGGTCATCGTCAGCCAGGCCGGTGGCGGTGGGGCCAAGGCGGGCCTCAAGGTGAACCTGCCCCGTGGCGGCGCGTCCGACGTGGCGCCCCGAGCGAGCGACGTGGCCATCGCCATTCTCGCCGACGGTCGCCTGGTGCTGGCGGGCACGGTGGTGACCCTGGAAGAGTTGAAGGTGGCGCTCGAACAGGCCCGCACCAAGACCCCCGACGCTCTGGTGGTGGTTCAGGCCGACGAAGGCGTGCCCCACGGGAAGGTGGTCGAGGTGATGGAGCTCGCCAAAGCCGCCGGCCTGGGGCAACTCGCCATCGGCGTGCGCGAAGGCCCGGGCGGCAAGTAGGGCCGTTACGGCGCCCAGGTCGCGCTGCGCGACAGCCACGAAATACCGCCGCGCCCGTCTCGCACCACGAACCAGAAGTGCACCGTCCCGGCCATGGCGGTCGACCCCGGTTTCCATTGCGCGCGGTGGCGCCCGGTGGTGCCATCCACGTCAGTGCCGCCCGTCTCCTGCGGAGACAACCGCCCCATGTCGGCGTACCAGGCGATCTTCCAGCTCTCCACCAGCGTCACCGGCTTGAGCGAAAAGCTCGGCACCACGTAGGTCTCCTGGCGCTCTTCAAAGGGCAGCGGCGCCAGGTCGAACGGACCCTCGCCTTTGAATTCGGGAACGTCGGTCTCGCCCCAGACCGTGCCGTTCCACGTCACCCCGGGAAGGACCGGCGTCTTGTTCGCTCGCATCGCCGGGAGCAGCGGGCAGCTGAAGACCATCAGCTTCTGGGCGTCGACCGCCTCGTCGCCGGCTTTCACCGCGAAGTCGACCGGCATGCGCAGCCCGCCCAGCCCGCCGTAGGCGTCGTACTCCGCCACCCTCTCCAGCAAGGGCACGTTGAATTTGGTGCTGGGGTCCACCTCGTCCAGCAGCGCCCCGCCCGGGCTGAGAATGAATTGAGATTCACCCGACGGAATCGTCCCCCGGGAGAGCTCTTTGAAGTCACCTTCGTCGTCGCACCGGCGATCTCCAGACCGTGCGCAGGCGCGCACCGCGTAGTCGAGGCGGCGGTTGGCCCCGGCCGGGTCGGCCACCAGGACCGTCATCTTCACCGGAAACGCGAACACCGCCAGGTTGGTGGCGTCGGCCGTGCAGCGCGGCGCCATGATCTCCGGCGGCTCGAACTGCACCGCCAGCACGCGGAGGTCGTGCACGTTGGTCGGATCGTCGCTGGGCCCCACGCACCCCACGCCCAACAGCACCACGGACAAGGCAGACAGGAGTCGCATCAGAAACTCCCTTTCAACCCGATGACCGGCAGCACCGGAATGCCAGGCACTTCGTATTCCTGACGGAAGCGGTAGTCGTAGAACGTCGCCTCCACGTTCTTCGCGTTGTAGACGTTCTGGACGTCGAGGAACGCGGTCAGGGTCCACGCGTTGAAGACGAAGTTCTTGTCCACCCGCAGGTCGAGCTGGTGAAAGGGCTTCAAGCGCGCCGAACGAAACACGCCTTGCTGAGAGTTGAAGCGGTTCGCGTCCACCGCGTACAGGTCGCCATCGTGCACGAGCGGCGTCTTGGGTCGTCCCGTCACGTAGCGGAACCGCGCGCCCAGCTCGAGCCCCCAGAAGAGCTTCACGCTGCCCACCAGGGTCAGAATGTGGGTCTGATCCCAGCTGGTCAGCACGTAGTCGTCTCCCCCCACCCGCCGCTCCTCGGAGCGATTGAAGGTGTAGGCCACCCACCCGAAGAAGCGATCCGACACGTCGTGCTTGAGCATCACCTCAAGCCCGTACGCCCGCCCCAGCCCGTCGTTGGAGAACCGCTCGCGGGTCACGCTTCCATCGGCGTTGACGGTCGTGGGGCCGGGAGAGACCACGTTCTCAAACCTCCGGTTGAAGAACCCCGTCACATCGATGTTGAGGTACTTGGTGAGCTTCTGCGACACGCCGAGGGAGGTCTGAAACGCCTTCTCGTGCGTCAACGTGGGCGTGCCCAACGGCGGCGGCTCCATGTTCTGCGCCGCGGGCGGCTGCGTGTAGAGCCCCACGCTCCCCTTGAGCTGAGTGCCTTCGAAGAGATCGTACCGAACCCACAACCGGGGGTCGAACGCATGGCGGGTCTGGTTGTCGAGAAACGCGTGGCTCAAGCGCAGCCCCGGAGTGAAGGTGAACGCGCCCACCTTGAAGTCCGCCTCGACGTACGCCGCCCCGTCGAACGAATCGAGATCGCGCGAGATGCGCTGCGTCTGAGACTTCTGATCGGCCCCGGGGAAGCTGACGAACTGCGTCCCGTCCAACACCGGGAGCTCGGCCACGCCGTGAATGTGATCGAACAGCGCGTCCAGACCGAAGCGGAAGGTGAACCAGTCGTTGAGCTCTACGCCCACATCGCTCCGGAGCCCGGCCTCGAACTCGTCCGCGCGAATCGAGGCCCCGCCGAACTGAATCGCCGCCAGGTCGTACCCAGCGTACGGCGTGAGTCGGAAGGTGGTGTTGCCGCTCCGCGCGGTGAAGCCCCCCACCAGGCGATGGAAGAGCGTGTGGAAGTCGACATTCACGTCTCGCTCTCGCCCCCCGCCGGTGGCCACGAGCTTGAGCGTGTCGTCGGAGCCGAACGCCATCAGCGACGAAGTGACCGCGCCGTCGGCCTTGACCTCGCCGCGCTTGGCCCCCTGATCGATGCGAACCGAGTAGTCCCAGTACCGCGGGAGCACGAGCAGTGAACCGCCTTCAGGATCTTTGGGGAGCACCAGCGGCAGCAGCACGTCGATGTAGCTGCGCCGAACTGCGGCGGCGATCGACACCCCGTCGGTCAGCGGCGCCTCGGCGAAGAGGCTCGCGTCTTGAATGTCGACCTTGGCCACCCCGTGCACCGCGTCTGAGGCGCCGGTGCGCGTGGCCACGTCCACCACGCCGCCCACCGCCCGCCCATACCGCGCCCCGAACCCGCCCGGGAAGAAGTCAATGCGGTCGAGGAACTCGCTGTTCACCACCGAGGGGCCACCGCCCAGGTGGTAGAGAATGGGGATCTCCACGCCGTCGAAGAACGTCAACGTCTGATCGGGGCTGGCACCGCGGACGATCAGCTGGCCCCCGAGAAACGGCGCTCGCGCCACGCCGGGGAAGTTCTGCACCACCCGCACCGGGTCGCCGAACGTGCCGGGAATCTTCTGCAGCTCTTCGCGCTGCAGCGTGCGACGAACCACTTCCTTCTTCTCGCGCTCCCCCTTGACCAGGGCCTCGTACTCCCGCCCGGTTCGCACCATGGCGTACGTCTTCTCGAGCGGGGTCGCCGCGTCGACGGCGAGCGCGTCGTCCAGCGTCTCGAACCCGCGGGCCACCAGCTTCAGGCCGCATGGCCCCACGTTCGCTTCCAGGTCGAATTGGCCGTCTTCGTCGGTGAGCACGAAGTCGTCGGGCGCCTGGCGACAGCTCACCGACGCCCCCAGCACCCGCGCGCGGCTGCCCCGGGCCGTCACCCGCCCGCGAATGTGCCCCTTCGGCGGCGGGGGCGGTTGCGGGGTGCCTGCGTCCACTTCGACGCGAAGGACGAAGTGGTACACGTACTCCACCTGGACCGCCGCGGGCACGTTGTCCACCTCGGCTGGGCGAAACTTGAACTTCTGCACCGCCGCCAGCGCCGCCTCGTCGAACGCCGCCCCACCCGACGAAGACACCGTGGCGGCCGCGACCGCCCCGTCGGCACCGATGGTGAGCTGGAACGTCACCGCGGCTTCCTTGCCACTCGACCGCTCAGCGTGCGGGTAGGCCGCCTCGACGAACTCGAGCAGCTCGGGGGCCCGGGTCAACACTGGCACGTGCACGCCGGCGTCCACCAACTCGCGGCGCACCGACTCCTCAAACGCGCGCGCGGGAGAAGAAGCCAGAACGAGCAGGAGCGCCACACAGAGCCGCATGTGCCGGTCGTTTAGCGCACGGCTTCGAAACCGACACCACATTGCGCTATGAGCCAGCCGTGTCGCTCAGCCCGCGCCTGCTCGAGGTTCTCGCCTGCCCCGTCGATAAAGGGCCCCTGGTCTACCTTGCGGCCGAACACACGCTGTACAACCCCCGCCTGCACCTTCGGTACACCGTGCAGAACGACGTGCCGAACCTGTTGCCTGATGCCGGGCAGAAGGTGAGCGAGCCCGACCACCTGGCCTTGATGGCGCGGGCCGAGTCGCTGGGCGTGTGGCCCACGCCGCCGAAGTGACTCACCGACCCATGCTCGTCGATACGCACTGCCACCTCGACGTCAGCAGATTTGCGGCCGACCGCGCCGAGGTGCTGGCCCGCGCCGTCGACGCCGGCGTCGGGGTGATGATCATCCCGGCCATCGGCCCCCACGCCTGGGACGGGCTGCTGGAGTGGGCCGCGAAAGAACCCCGAGTCCGCGTCGCCCTCGGCATTCACCCCCAGTTTCTCCCGGAGTTGAACGCGGCGGATGACGACCGGCACCTCGCTCGGCTCGAATCGCTGATGCGAACTGGCCCGGCCTGCGCCATCGGCGAGTGTGGACTCGACGGGGGCACGGCGGAGGTGGTCGGCTGGGAACGGCAGCGCGCCATCTTCGACGCCCACCTCGAGATCGCCCGTCGCTGCGCGCGGCCCGTGCTGGCCCACGCCCTCCACGCCCAGGAACGCATGCTCGAGGCACTCAGTGACCAGCCGCCCCTTCCCCGGCCCGTGGTGCTGCACAGCTACAGCGGCTCCGGGGAGATGGTGCCGCGGTTCGCTGCCCTGGGGTGCTACTTCTCGTTCGCCGGCGCCGTTACCCGCCCCAGGGCCCGCAAACCGCTTGAAGCGGCCCGCGCCGTCCCCCCGGACCGCTTGCTGCTGGAGACCGACTCGCCCGACCAGACGCCCTTTGCCCGCGCCGGCGCCCGCAATGAGCCCGCGTTTCTTCCGTTCATTCGCGATGCCATCGCCGAAGCTCGCGGCCTGACGGCCGAGCGTTTGACGCAGACCACCACGGCCAATGCCGAGCACTTCTTCCAGGAGCGCTTTTCGCGATAGAGGAAGACGCATGGACGCCGTTCAACTCCAGCCGCCCCCCGCGGCACCGGTTTCAACTCGCCCCTTCAAGTTGCACCGGCGCTTCGACCGCACGGCCCGACTCCTGGGCGACAGCGCCATGGAGCGCCTCGCGCGTGCCCACGTCCTGGTGGTCGGCGTCGGCGGGGTGGGCAGCTTCGCGGTCGAGGGTCTCGTTCGGAGCGGCATCGGCCGCCTGACGCTGATGGATTTCGACAAGGTCTGCGTCACCAACACGAATCGGCAGCTGCACGCCACGGTGAGCGGCGTGGGCAAGCCCAAGGCGGAACTCCTGGCGGCCCGCGCGAGGAGCATCAACCCCGACGCCGACGTCACCGCCGTGGTCGACTTCTACCGCGAAGAACTTGCAGACCCCGTGTTCAGCCAGCCCTTCGATTTCGTCGTCGACGCCATCGACAACGTGAAGGCCAAGCTGAACCTGTTGCACCAGTGCGTGACCCGCGGAATTCCCGTGGTCAGCTCCATGGGCGCCGCCGGCCGCGTCGATCCCACCGTCATTCGCGTCTCGGACCTGTGCGAGACGCACATGGATCCGTTCGCCAAAGACATCCGCAAGTTGATGAAGCGCAAATACGGCCTGGAGACCCAACGCCCCACCGGCATCACGGTGGTCTATTCCATTGAGCCGCGTCGAACGCCGGTCGAGCTCGCGTACGATCACGAGTCCGATGGCTTCATGTGCGTGTGTCCCGGAGGCGAGAACGACTTTCACTCCTGCGAGAAGCGCAATCAGATCGACGGCAGCGCCGCCTTCGTCACGGCCGCCTTCGGAATGAACGCCGCCGGGGTCGTCGTGCGAAGGCTGTCCACCCTGCGCTGACCGACTGCGATGAAGCGCCTCCCGCCCTCACACGCGCTGCTGCTGGCCCTGTTCGCGCTGGTCGGGTTCGCGTGCTTTCATTCCTCAGGCGCGACCAGCCGGGAGCAGGCCCGCCCCACCCCCTCGCCCGAAGACGCCTGGAACGAAATGATGGCCGCAGCCACCGACGCCGGCATCTTCGTCGAGGTGACCGAGGCCTCGAGCGACGACGTCGCCGACGCCGGTGAGGACGAGACCGGCGAGGGCGAAGACGGTGAACCCGCGGAGCGCGCCATCACCGACCTCGACGCCGGCACCATCGTCCAACTCGAATACTCCGATGAAGAACTGGCCCGCCTGTGGAAGGAGAACCCTCAGCGCCTCGGCCCCATTGCGGTGGGGTTCGTCGACCGGGGCCGCCTGATCAACGGCATTCAGATGCCCCAGAGCCCCGACTGGCACGTGGTGGCCCCCGAGAATTCGTGGGGGACCCAGGAGACCATCAACTCGGTCATCCGCGTGATTCAGGCCATGAAGGCGCGGTACCCCGACATCCCCCGGTTGCGGGTGAACGAGATCAGCGCACGCGAAGGCGGGTACCTCAAGCCCCACCACACCCACCAGAACGGCCGCGACGTGGACCTCGCGTTCTACTACCCGACCGACGACCCCATTCGGGTGCGCGAGCGAGAGCGCGTGATCGACGTCGAGAAGAACTGGTGGCTGGTGAAGACCCTCATCACCGAGTGCGACGTGCAGTTCATTCTCGTCGACCGCCGGGTCCAGAAGGTCTTGTACAAGTACGCGCTCAGTCACGGCGAGGACAAAGCCTGGCTCGACTCACTCTTCTTCGGGCGGAACGCCGCCCTGATGCACGCGCGAAAGCATCGCGACCATTTTCACGTCCGGTTCTTCAACCCGCGCGCGCAGGAACTCGGTCGCCGCATCGCCCCGCTGCTCGCCGCCAGGCCCGAGCAGAACTTCGCCATGCATCAAATTCAGAAAGGCGAAAGCCTCTCCCGCATCGCGCGACACTACGGCAGTTCGGTCGGTGGTATTCGCAAAGCCAACAAGCTCGGCCGCGCGCCTTTGAAGGTCGGCACGGTGCTCAAGGTTCCTTTGCGTGGCCCCTGCACCCGCTGTCCGGTGCCGCCGCCGCTGATTCTGCCGCCCCGACGCCTGCCGCCGGCGGCTTCGCACGCGAGCGCCAGCCTCAGCCCGCCGAAGAAGTAGCCGCAGCCGCCACCGCGTCTCTCGCGGCCTGCTCTCGGCCGCAAGGCCGTCGAAACGGACAGCGCGCGCACGTCATCAGGTCAGTGGCGAGCTCGAACGTCCCCTCAGGGAGCGGCACGTTCTTCGCCTGGTCAAACAAGAGCGCGCGCATGCCCTCCACGCTCTGGCGAAACCGGGCCTTGAACGCCTCCACGGCTTCGGGAGCCACCGAGACTTCCACTTCCTTGCCATCGTTGAGGTAGACGAGCACCGCGCGCATTCGCTCGATCGGCAAGCCGTAGCGCACGCTCAGGTAGAGTGCGTACGCCACCAGCTGATCGTCGTACCCCTCGCGGGCCTTGCCGGTCTTCCAGTCGACGATCACGGCCGTACCGTCCGCTTCCCGGTAGGCAAAGTCGGGAATGGCGAACACCCGCACGCCTTCGAGCTGAAAGTGCGAGGAGTCGAAGTTGGTGGTGTCGACCTCCAACCACTGCGTGGCGGTCAGCTCTCGCGCAAGCTCCAACCACCGCGAGCCGTAGAACCACTCCAACGCCGCTTTGGCCGACTCCCAATTCGCCTTCCACGCGTCGTTGGGAACCGCCTCGTCGTACTCGTGCTCCAACAACCCGAAGAACGGCTTTCGCCCGGGTTCGTTCCAGTACCCTTTCCGGCGCGAGAAGGCGAAGTCGTCCTGCATCGCGGCATGCGCCCGCTCAATCTGCCGGGCCCCGTCGACGGTTCGGCCGTGCTGCGTCGCCTGGAGCGCGAACCGCACCGAGTCGTGCACCACGCTCCCCGCCCAGGTGAAGCGGTTGGAGAGCTTCTTCAAGGTGTACAGCTCACGCGTGAACCTGGGCGCGGTCGACTCCCACCCACCCCACGCCGCGTAGTACTGAAAGTAGTAGGCCCGTCGGCACTCCTTGAAGCGCTCGTGGCGGGACTTCGACCACGAGAACTCGTTCTCTAGCTTCTTGCCCACGGAGCCCCCATCCTACGCCGCTTCGCCCCGCACAGGTGGTACAAGGCGCCGTGGCTGATTCCAGGGTTCCACCCCGCCGCGTGCAGGCCCTCCGGCGCGCGCTCCTGCGCTGGTTTGCGCGCGAGCAGCGCGACCTCCCCTGGCGCCGAACCCGCGATCCCTACGCCATCTGGGTCAGCGAGGTGATGCTGCAACAAACGCAGGTCACGCGCGTCACCGAGCGCTGGCCGAGATTTCTTCGCCGGTTCCCCACCGTCCGCGCGCTCGCCCTCGCGCCGCTGGACGACGTCCTCGCGGAGTGGTCGGGCATGGGCTACTACGCGCGCGCTCGAAACCTCCATCGGGCCGCGCAGACCATCGCCGAGGTGCACGGCGGCGTCCTCCCCCGGACCGCCGCGGGCCTTCGCGAACTTCCCGGCTTCGGCCCGTACACCGCAGGCGCGGTGGCTTCCATCGCGTTCGACGAAGCCACGCCGCTCGTCGATGGGAATGTGGCGCGGGTGCTCTCCCGTCTCTTCGCCGTCGACGGCCTCCCCGGCACCCCCTCGCGCGAACGCCGGTTGTGGGCGCTCGCCGCCGCCCTCGTTGAAGGCCCCCAACCCGGCGCTCTCAACCAGAGCCTGATGGAGCTGGGCGCCCTGGTCTGCACGCCCAGCGCGCCACGGTGTGGCCACTGCCCCGCTCGTGGCCAGTGCGACGCCCACCGTTTGCGTCGCGTCGACGAGTTGCCTCCGCCCAAACCACGAAAGGCTCCGCGTCGACTCCGTCTACTGACGCTCGCTTTCGCACACCGCGGGGCCCTGGCCTTCACCCAGAACCGCGCCGACGCCCTCTTCGGTGGGCTGTGGTCCTTGCCCAGCTATGAACTGAAGTCGGCGGAGACGCCCACGGCTGAAGCGGCCCGCCGGTTCGACTCGGCGCGTTGGCGCTGGGTCGACACCGTGCACCGCACCCTCACCCACCGCGAGCTGTCGCTTGAGATCGTCACCGCCCCCCTGCCGCCAGGCGGCATCGCGTCACTGGGGAACGTGCGGTGGCTTCGCGAAGAGGCGCTGGGGCAGGTCGGCATCTCAAACGCCATGCGAGAAGCCGCGCGCCGCGCGTACCAGGACTTGCGCGCGCCGACCGCCCGCCGACGCACCGCTCGCCGGTCGCTGCCCTAGAAG
>CAZFXD010000007.1:0-44198 GCA_964522795.1 uncultured Myxococcaceae bacterium | reverse complement strand
TCGATCGAGTTCGCGGCCTCTCAGTTCGGCACCCGGCTGGTGGTGGTGATGGGGCACTCGCGCTGTGGCGCCGTATCGGCCACCGTGCACGCGATTCAGACGGGGCTCGGGTCGGACTCAAAGAACATTCGCGCCATCACCGATCGCATCGCGCCTCACCTGGAGCCCCTCGGGTTCCGCACCCGCACGCCGGGACTTTCTGAAGACGAGCTGCTGCGGACGGCTGTTCGCGCCAACGTTCAGGCGTCGGTCGATCACCTCCGCCACGGCAGCCGGCTGCTCGAAGAGCTGGTCCTCGCTGATCGGGTGGTGGTGGTGGGCGCGGAGTACGAGCTCGAGACCGGCCAGGTGCATTTCTTCGAGCGCATTCCCTGACCTGCGGGGCTTTCCGCGCTCGGCGGCGTCAACCGTGGCGAACTCGGGCCCCCCGTTGTTAGGAACAGCGCCATGACCACCCGCGACGTCAAACGAGTCATTTCATCGCATCGCCAACGCGAAGGCGGCGGCTTCATTGTTCGCCGGCCGTTGCCGACGCACGGCCTCGAGGTGGCCGACCCGTTCCTCCTCATCGACGAGATGGGGCCCATCGACTACCCGCCGGGGCAGGCGGTGGGGGCGCCAGATCACCCGCACCGCGGCTTCGAGACCGTCACCTACATTCTGGAAGGCGAGGGTGAACATGAAGACTCGGCCGGCCATCGCGGAGTCATCGGCGCCGGCGATGTGCAGTGGATGACCGCGGGCGGGGGCATCATTCACTCGGAGATGCCGAGCGCGAGGATTCAAGAAGAGGGCGGCCGGGTTCACGGCTTTCAAATCTGGGTCAATCTCCCCGCGCGGCTGAAGATGACCCGGCCCCGGTATCAGGAGGTGCCGCGCAGTCGCATCCCCGAGGCGCGCTCCGCCGACGGCCTGGCGACGGTGCGGGTGATTGCCGGCGAGGCCCTGGGAGCCCGAGCGGTGATCGATACCCACACGCCCATCGTGTACCAGGACTGGTCGCTCGAACCCGGGGCGGACATCACCGTGCCCCTCGCCGCCGACCATGCGGCCATGGCGTACGTGTTCGAAGGCGCGGCCCAGCTCGGAGACGCCGGCGCGCGCGTGGCTGACGGCCAGCTCGGCCTGCTGGGGGAGGGTGACGCGGTTCGGCTTCGGGCCAGCGAGAAGACGCGTTTGCTGCTGTTGGCCGGCGTGCCCTTGAGGGAGCCGGTCGCCCGCTACGGGCCGTTCGTGATGAACACCGCGCGGGAAATCGAGGAAGCGATTGTCGACTACCAGACGGGGCGCATGGGAGAGATCAACCGCACCGCGTCCTCGACCGCGTGACGTACCCGGTGTCTCGACGCGCGCGGCTTCAGAGCGTGTGGGCGAAGAAGTCGGCGATGTCGCCGTAAGTGAAATCCAACGTCGGCGAGAGCGGCCTGTTCGGGTCGGCCCTGGCGAAGCTGTGCCCGGCGTTCTTCACTCGCGGGCCGAATCCCGTGATTCAAAGTCCTCCACCACGGCGGCTGCCGCTGCGCCTGCGTGCGAGGCAAGGCTTCGTTGACACTCGGTGGAGGTGTCTGGGCTACGTCCGCGGCGCGCGGTAGGCCCGCCAATACACGAGGCCCACCAGACCGGCGCCGCCGACGATGTTCCCCAGCGTGACGGGGAGCAGGTTGCGGAGGACGGCAGCGGCGACGTCGAACGTGGCGCCGCGCTCCGCGGAAATCATCGCCGCCCAGGGCAGGGTGAACATGTTCGCCACGCAGTGCTCAAAGCCGGCCGCGACGAACGCGGCGACCGGCAGCGTCAGCGCGACGACTTTATCCACGGTGCTCCGCGCGCCCATTGCCATCCACACCGCGAGGCAGACGAGTGCGTTGGCGAGCACCGCGCGGGCGAGCGTCTGCACCAGGGTCTGCTCGAGGCGCGCCTCCGCCGCTGCGACCACCGCATCGCCCACCGCGCCGCCCGCGCCAGCGTGCACCCGCGCGAGGAAGACGAGCGACGCCGTCAGCACCGCGCCCAGAAGGTTGCCGGCGTAGACGATGCCCCAGCTTCGCAAGAGCGCCCCCAGCCGCACCTTGCCGCTGACCCACGCCATCACCGCCAGGTTGTTCCCGGTGAACAGCTCGGCGCCCGCGAGCACCACCAACGTCAGCCCGAGCGAGAACGCCAGCCCCACGGCCCAGCGACCCAGACCGTACGGCGCGGCGGCGATGCCGGTGCCCACGATCGACGCCAGGCAGGCCCCGAGCCCGATGAACGCGCCGCCCAGCACCGCCAGGAGCAGCATGGTCGGCGTGCCGAGGTTGACCTTGGTGACCCCCACGTCCTCCGCCCGGGCCGCCACCTCGCGCGGCGGCATGGCCTCGAACGACTCAGACACGGCGAATCTCCACCGCGGTGAGCTTGTACTCCGGGCAGTCGGCCAAACGGTCCACCACGTCGCTCGTCACCTGGTTGGTGCCCGTCTCGGGAAAGTGGAAGGTGAGAAACGCTACGCCGGGGGCCACCACGTCGCTCACCTCCGCGCGCGCTTCGGCGTGGCCAAACTCGCTGGAGACGCGCACCCGGTCGCCGGTGCGAATGCCGTGGGCGCGCGCATCGGCGGGGTTGAGCTCCAATTGATCGTCGGGCGCGAGCTTCACGTTCTCGCTCCGCCGCGTCATCGACCCGCTGTTGTAGTGCTCCAGCCGCCGGCCGGTGATGAGGCGCAGTTGCCCGGGCTTGAGCGTGAAGGCGGGCGAGGGAATGAAGTCGACGCACTGAAAGGCGCCGCGCCCACGGGTGAAGCTCTCCGTGTGCAGGCGCACGGTGCCGTGGGGGGCCACGGCCGTGACCGGCCACTGCAACCCCTGGCGTTCCAGCCCGTCGTACGTCGCCGCCGCCAGGCTGGGGGCGACCGCGCTGACCTCGGCGAAGATCTCGCGCGGGTGGTGAAACGGCTGAGGCAGTCCCGACGCCTCCATCAGCCGAAGCAGAATCTGCCAATCCGCCAGGGCGTCGCCCGGAGGCGCGATGGCGCGGCGAACGCGCTGCACCCGCCGCTCCCCGTTGGTGAAGGTCCCGTCCTTCTCGAGGAAGCTGGCTCCGGGCAGCACCACGTGGGCGCGCTTGGCCGTCTCGGAGAGGAAGATCTCCTGCACCACCAGCAGCTCCAGCTTGTCGAGCCGCTCGCGCACCTTCTCGGCGTCGGGGTCGGTCTGCACCACGTCTTCTCCGAGAATGTAGAGCGCGGTCAGCTCGCCCCGGTCGATGGCTTCGTACATCTTCGGGAGCGTCTTACCGGCCTCGAGCGGGAGCGGCCGCCCCCAGATGCGCTCGAACCTCGCCTTCACCTCGGGCACGGCGGGGTCGGCGTAGCCGGTGAGCAGGTCGGGCTGGCACCCCATGTCCGCCGCGCCCTGCACGTTGTTCTGTCCTCGCAGCGGATTGACGCCCACGCCCGGCCGCCCGATGGCGCCGACCAGCATGGCGAGGTTGCACAGGAGCATCACGCCTTCGCTCCCCTGCAGGTGCTCGGTCATGCCCAGGCCATGCACCTGCATGGGGGTCTGTGCTTCGGCGTAGAGCGCGGCCGCGCGCCGCACCAGGGCGGCGGGCACTCCGGTGATGGCCTCCGTCGACTCCGGCGTGAACTTGCGCACGAAGTTGGCGTACTCGCCAAAGCCTTCGGTGCGTGCGCCGATGAAGTCCGCATCGACCGTGCCCCCTTCGAGAATGGCGCAAGCGATGGCGTTCAGCACCAGCACGTTGGTGCCGGGCTGCGGCGCCAGGTGCACGTCGGCCAGCCGCGCCAATTCGGTGCGGCGCGGGTCGAAGACAATCAGCTTCGCCCCCTGGAGCACGGCTTGCTTGATGCGGGCGCCGGTGACCGGGTGGCTGGCAGTGGCGTTGGAGCCGGCCACGAAGAGCAGGTCGGCCTTCTCGATGTCTTCCAGCGCGTTGGTGGCGGCGCCCGTCCCGAACGAGCGGCGCATGCCCGCGGCGCTCGGCGCGTGGCAGACCCGGGCGCAACAGTCGACGTTGTGGGTGCCCAGCCCCGCGCGAAACCACTTCTGCACCAGGTAGTTTTCTTCGTTGGTGCAGCGCGACGAACTGAGCGCCGCCGCATGCCCCCGACGCTCCAGAAACCCGCGGGCGACCAGGGAGATCGCCTCGTCCCAGCTCGCGGGCGTGAGCACGCCGTTCTTGCGGATGAGCGGCGTCGTCAGACGCTCGGGGTGCCTGGTGAAGGCGTGGGCGTAGCGACCCTTGACGCACAAGTGCTCGCGATTGACGGGAGAGACCGCGCCGTCAATCTGCACCACGTCGCCGCGCTGCACCGTGACGTCGAGTTGGCAGCCGACGCCGCAGTAGGAACAGGTCGTCTTCACGTGCTCGACCGGCACCTCGGGGTCCAGGCGCAGCCGGTCCCGGTCGGAGATGGCTCCGGTCGGGCAGACCTGGGTGCAGGCGCCGCACGACACGCAGTCGGTGTCGACGAACGCGCCCGGCCCGAACGACAGGCGTGAGTTCACTCCGCGCCCGGTCATGGCGTACACGAACTGGCCCTGCACCTCGTCGCAGGCCCGAACGCACAGCCGGCACTTGATGCACGCCGAGAGATCGAACCGCAGGTGCGGGTGGGTCTCGTCGCGGCGCTCGTCTGACGCGAGGCGGACGTAGGGCGTGGGGAAGGTGGCGGCTTTCCCCAGCGTGGCGGCCTCGCCCCGCAGCGTCGCCTCGCTCGCCATCAGCGCAAAGAGGTCGGCGCGGTAGGCACTGAGCTTCGGGCTCTGCGTCACCACCTGGGCGCCGGGTGACACCGGGGTGGTGCAGGCCGCGACCGTGCGACCGTTCACCTCGACCAGGCACGAGCGGCAATGCCCCGCCGCGGGCAGACCGGTGCGGGCGCACAGGTGCGGAACGTTCGCGCCCTCCTTGAGGCAGGCGTCGAGCACGCTGCCTTCGGCTTCCACTTCGCGACCGTCGACGAGGAGCTTCATGGAAACATCTCCCCGGGGAATAGGCGCAGCAGGTCGCGCAGGGGCCGCGGCACGCCCTGGCCAAAACCGCACAGGCTGCCCTGCTCGAGCGTGAGCAGCAGCCGCTCGAAGGAGGCGCGGTCTTTCACCTTCGACAGCTGCGCCGTGCCCACGCGGCAAGGCGTGCAGGTGCCGCACGACTCGTTGGCGGCGAAGGTGAACAGGTGCTCCGCCAGCGCGCGGGCGGAGACGCTCTGGTCGAGGACCACCACGCCGCCGTGCCCGAGGCCGGGGAGCGTGTCGTACGAGAGCGGGGTGTCGAATTCGCCCGCGGAGAGGACGCAGCCCATCGGCCCCCCGACGAGCGCCATCTTCCAGCTTCGGCCCGCGCGCGGCCCGCCCCCGGCTTCCGAGAGGACGCGCGAGAGGGGGGTGCCGAACTGAATCTCCACCGCGCCCGGGTGGGCCACGGCGCCGGAGAGACACACGACCTTCACGTCGGCGCGGCGCTGGTTGCGAACCACCCACGGCACCATGGCCAGCGTCTCCACGTTCTGCACCACCGTGGGAAGGCCATGGAGTCCTGACTGGGCGGGGTAGGGCGGCTTGGGAGAGGGTTCGGCGCGGAGGCCCTCAATCGACTTCAGGAGCGCGGTCTCTTCACCCGCCACGTACGAGCCGGCGCCGGTCATCACCGCGACGTCGAGCGCGCCCAGCCAGCCCCGCCGCTTCGCGTCGGCCGCGGCCGCGCGCATGGCCGCCGCCGCCCGCGGGTACTCGCCGCGAATGAAGACGATGAGCCGCGTTGAGCCGATGGCGAGCGCGCAGGCCTTCATTCCGGCGAGCACCGCGTGGGGGCTCTCTTCGAGGAGCAGGCGGTCGACGTAGCTGCCGGGGTCCCCTTCATCGCCGTTGGCGACCACGTAGCGATCGGAGGCGGGCGTGTTCCGGGCCGCGGTCCACTTGAGCCCGGTGGGGTAGGCCGCGCCTCCGCGACCGCGCAGGCCGCTCTGGGTCACGGCCTTGAGAATCTCCTCGCCCCCCGGGAGTTGGTACTCGTCTTCTGGGCGGACGTGGCCCAACACCTCACGCAGGACCACCGGCTCGGAGAGCAGACTCATGCGGGGAATCCGGGACGCGGTCTGCGCCTCCTGGACCGGGGCTTCGTAGCAGCGGCCCAGGCACACGATGTGCGGCTGCTTCGAGGTGTGCGGGCTGCCCTGAAAGGTGCAGGCCGTTCCGACGCAGCGGCGCGTGCCCGTAGGCCCATGGAGGAGGTCATAGAAGGAGGCGATGCCTTCGAGCCGGGCTTCCGGCATGCCGGTGACGCGCGCGGCGCCCGCGACGCCGTGGGATTCGATCGCCTCCATCGGCCTTGGAGCGATGGGCGTGCCCGCCCGTCGACGCCCCCATTCGAGCACCTTCATGCGGCCACCCTTCGGAGGCTGACGCCCCGGCTCACGAGTTTGAAGACTTCAATCAGGGTGACCGAGATCAGCCCGGCCCCGAGCGCGATGGCCACGTGCTCCCAGTCGAGCGTGGACAGGCGGAACAGCCGCTGCGTCGGCTCGAAGGCCACCACGCCCAGCTGCAACATGAATGACCCCGCCAGCACCCCGATCAGCACGCGGTTGGAGAACACGCCGGTGGCAAAGAACACCCGGTCCGGATCTCGGGCGGCCAGCGCGCGGAAGGTCTCCGCCAGCACCAGCACCGAGAAGGCCATCGTTCTGGCGGTGGTGAGATCGTGCGTGCGGAGCGTGATGGCGAACGCTGCGAAGGCGAGGGTGGCTTCGAGCGTGCCCACGATGCCGATGTAGAGCCACTGGTGCCCGCCCAGCATGGGCTCGTGGGGTGAGCGCGGCGCGCGCTTCAAGACATCGCGCGCCGGAGGGTCGACCGCCAGCGCCAGCGCCGGCAGGCCATCGGTGATGAGGTTGACCCACAACAGCTGCAGCGGCAGCAGCGGGACGGGCAGTCCGGCCACGGCGGCGGCCAGCATCAAGACCAGCTCACCCACGTTGCCAGCCAGCAGGTACACCAGCGTCTTGCGGATGTTGTCGAAGACGCCGCGGCCCTCCTCAATCGCCGCGATGATGCTGGCGTAGTTGTCGTCGGTGAGGACCATGGCTGCGGCTTCGCGCGCCACGTCGCTCCCGCCCTTGCCCATGGCGATGCCGATGTGCGCCTCGCGAAGCGCGGGCGCGTCGTTCACGCCGTCGCCGGTCATGGCCACCACCTGCTTGTCGGCCTTCAAGCGGCGCACGAGCTCGAGCTTGTCGCCCGGCTTGGAGCGGGCGAAGACGCGCCCCTCGGCCTTCTCGTCAGCGCGAAGGAGCTCCAACTCGCGGGCGATGGCGGCGGCGGTCTCCGCGTTGTCGCCCGTCACCATCAAGGTGGTGACGCCGGCCTCGCGGGCCTGCGCGATGGCCAGGCGCGCTTCGGGCCGCGGTGGGTCGGACAGCCCCACCCAGCCGACGTACTCCAGCGGGCCATCGACCGCACCCGTGCCTTCGGCGATGAGGAGCACCCGAAGTCCGCGCGCGGCCGCGTCACGGACTTCGGTCTGCAGCGACGGGGGAACGGTTCGCAGGCGGGGGAGCAGGGCTTCCACCGCGCCTTTGACGAAGACGCGCCCGTCGCGTCGTTTGACCGACATCTGTCGGCGCATGGAGTCGAAGGGCACGACCTCGGTCCGCGGGTTGGTGGCCTCGATGTCGCGCTTGTGAATGCCCAGCGTCGCGGCGTGCTCCAGCAGCGCGATCTCGGTCGGATCGCCCATGGAGGGAACCTGCGGCGCGTCTGAGTACTCCGCGTCGCAGCACGCGGCGGCCACGGCGAAGACGCGGCGCTCGTCGCTGCCCTGACTTTCGCGCACGCGCATCACGCCCTGGGTGAGCGTGCCGGTCTTGTCGGTGCAGATGATGGTGGCGGTGCCCAGGGTCTCCACCGCGTGCAACTGGCGGACGATGACGTGACGCCGCGCCATGCGCTGCACCCCGATGGCCAGCGCCACCGTCACCACCGAGGCCAGGCCTTCGGGAACGGCCGCCACCGCCAGCGAGACGGCACCCAGCACGACGTCGGTCCACGCCGCTCCGCGAAGCGCGCCGGCGATCGCCACCAGGCCCACCACCCCGGCACAGATGACCACCAGACGTCGACCTTCGACCTCCAGCCGCTCCTGGAGCGGCGTGGCGGGGTGCTGGGCGGTCTGTAGCAGCGTGGCCACGCGACCCATCTCGGTGGTGGCGCCGGTCTCGGTCACCTCGGCGTGCGCCGTGCCGGTGACGATGGCGGTGCCCATGAAGACAGTGCGGGCGTCGGCGTTGTCGCCCGGCTGGGCGAACTTCTGCACCGGGACGCTCTCGCCCGTGAGCATCGACTCGTTGGCCTGCAGGTCGAACGCTTCGAGGATTCGCGCGTCCGCCGGGACGATGTCGCCCGCCTCCAGCACCAGCACGTCGCCTTTCACCACTGTGGCGGCGGCGATCTCCCGCGTGTGCCCGTCGCGTCGCACGCGGGCCTTCGGCGCGGACAGGCGCTTGAGCGACGCGAGCGCGCGCTCCGAGCGGTACTCCTGAAAGAAGGCGAAGGCGGTGTTGAGCACCAGAATCGCCAGCATCGCGCTCGCGTCGAGCCACTCCCGCATCAGCCCGGACAGCGCGGTGGCTCCTACCAACAGCCAGAACATCGCGCCGCCCAACTGGCGACGCAGCGTGGCCCACGCGCCGGGCATGGCCTCGGTCCCGATTTCGTTGGGGCCGAACTTTTCGAGGCGTGCGGCCGCTTCCTGAGAGGTGAGGCCCGGCTCGTTCATGGCAGGAAATGATCAGCAAAAGACGTGCCTTGGGCGCCGGGGTGCCGGGCCCCGCGCCGTGCATGCCTTTCGTGCTGGGAAGCGTGGGCGCAAACAATGCGCCTCGGCGGGTGTGCTGCCGAGCGCCTCAGTTCTGCTCGCGCGTGATGTCGAACTCGTAGGGCTCGCCATCGACCGAGCTGACGTTGAGTTCGTAGAGGCGCGGCAGGTACCCGGAGGCGGTAGAGCTGTTGGCTTCTTCGATGATTCGAAACAGGTGCGTCGAGGCGGCGCCCTTGTCGGGAAAGTACGAGAGGCGGTCTCCCGCCACCTGGAACCGGCCGTCGCCGAGGAAGGTGGTGGTGGTCTGCAGAATCTCCGTGGCCGAGATGTCTTTGTACGTCTGGTACGCGGACGCGAAGGCGTAGTGACCGTTCGCGGCGTAGGTGCGCCCGATGAAGTACGTGCCGTTGCCGATGGACCACTTGCCGGTGAGCTGAGCCGCGAGCGTTGGTGAGCCCGGGGTGTGAAAGGAGGGGAACTGGAGCGAGTAGTAGGCCAGTACCCAGTTGAGCGGCTTGCCGGTGATTCGATTCTCGAGGCACCGGTTGTCGCCCGCCTCGAACCCGATCATCGGCACCACGGTGGTCTCCAGCTGCGCGAGGAGAATCCGAGCCCGGCTGTCGGTGGTGTTGCCGGCGCCGTCGACCAGCAGCCCGAAGAGGGTGACGTAGCTCCACCCCGCGCCGGAGATGCCGCGCGCCCGGCCGCCCATGACGTTGGTGCCGCCGAGTTCATCGCGCAGGTCAGTGAAGTTGGCGGAGGCGAAGAACGTCTTGAGGGTGCTCAGGGCCTGGGCGAAGGGGTCGCTCTCGGCGGGCGCAGGCGCCAGCAGCGCGATGAAGCAGGACCCCTGCATGCCGGTCGCAGGGCCGGACAGCACGACGCCGTCCGAGGCCACGCTCTCGGTCATTCCCGAGGGGACGACGTAGCTCGTGGCCATGAACGTCTTGCGGGTGCCGGTGACGGCGACCGCGGGCTCAGGGGCCGTGAGGGCGCCGCCCGACCCTCCCGCGCCGCCGGAGCCCCCGCCTCCTCCACCGCCGTCCGGGTTTCCCAACGGGGTTCCGCCGCATGAACTCAGGAGAACAAGAATCGCCAGGGTGCCGGATCGAAGGTTCATGAACGCGCAGGTAGCGCCACTGCGATCGAATCTTCAAGTCTTTCAAAGGTGGGTCACTAGACTCGAGTGTCCATTGTCGAGCCCACGCGACCTCGCCACGTTGGCCCGAAAGTCGCTTCGCTATTTTCGGTACTGGCCCCCCGCTGGCGGGTTCGGCGGAGACTGGGACGTGCTGGCCGCGACCGCGGTGTTCGCCGACGACGCCGACCTGAATCGCATGCTGACCGCCTTCGGATACGCGGGAACGCCCCCGTTGGGTCCACACACGACCGACCTCGGAATGTTCGACGTCGAGGGCGTGTCGGTGTCGCTCGAGGTGACCCGGGTGGTTTCACCTGGGCGACCGGGTGAGGCGAGGACGCTGCGGCTGACCGCGGGCGTCTACGTCACGGCCGAGCTGATTGCCCACGCGGCACGCTTGGAGGCCTGGCTCGACGCGCACCATGTGGCGATGCGGCGCGCGGCGGACTCGCGGTGAACACGCGGCGGGCTAGGGCGGAGGTTCGACGACGTACAACCGCGCCCGGGTGACGAGCCCGTCGAGGAGATCGCCCGCCGGGTTGGCGGACCCGTCGTCGACGATTCCGGCGGCGGCCCACTTGGCGGCGCTCGTGGGGTTCACCACGCCGTCGGTCTCGATTCCGACCCCCCAGCAGCCTGTCTCGGCCACGATGGCGCCGTAGTCCCGCAGCGCGACCGCGAACACGCGCGCGGTCTGTCGCCTGGCTCCGGTGTAATTGCGAGAAGAGAGCCACGCCTCGATTTCCGCGTCGGTGACGTGGAGCGCGACCCGAATGCCCTCGGGAACCGTCTGGGAACGATAGGCGCTGGTGGGCGGCGTCTGCGTGGGGGCACAGCGGTTGATGGTGCTGGCGGTCCACTCCACCCGCGTGGCCGGCGGCAGGTAGAACCCGCAGTGCACGCCGGCGTCCGGCGCGGAGTCTCCGCGTGGCGGGTTGCACAGCGGCTCGCCGAACATGGAGTTGGTGATGGTGAGCTCGAGCGCGTGTTCGATGCGCCCCGCGAGCACTTCGTCAGCGCGCGTGACCAGCGCCAGCTTGTTGATGCCCATGCCGCGGCCCACGATGGTGGTGCCGTCGGTGGCGGTCCACAGGTTCTCATAGGTGTTGAGCCCGGCGAGGCAGAGGTGGTTGGGGTTGTTGGCGTCGTAGCCGGCCTGTGCGTTGGGCCCGAACCAGTCGATGCACGCGGTCTTGGCTTCGCCCACGCCCCAGAACTCGAAGACCTTGCCGGTCGACTCGTCCACGGTCGCCATGATGCGGTCGTTCTCTGTGCCGGGCTTCCACGCCGGGTTCCAGGGAATGGTGCTGCCGATGGCGACGTTGCCCAGGGTGGCCCAGTTCTGCGCCCACACGGCCTCAAACACGCGCGCGGTGGTGGTGGCGGTCTTCAGGTCGTAGATGGGCACGCTGTACGCCTTGAACTTCGGCATCAGCTTGCCGATGGTGGCCGGGTCGCTCCCGCCGGCCCACTGAAAGAAGCGGTCGGCGTAGGCGGCGTAGCGCGTGCTCTCGCCGTAGACGGCGTTGGGGGTGTTCCACGAGGCATCGGGGCTGAAGAAACGGCGAACACTCCCCGCGTCGGGCCGCCCGGCGTCGGGGCCGCCCGAGTCTGTCTCGCCCGCGTCGCTCACACTGGCGTCGTTGGGGCCCCCGTCGGACAGGCCCCCATCAAAGCCCGGGGGGACGGACGCCGTGCAGGCGTGGAGTGTCGCCCACAGGCCCAGCGCGCTCCATCTCGACCGGCGCATGTTGAAAGTAGAACACACCTCGGCGCGGCGGTGGACGCGGCACGTTGCGTCACTCGAATCTGGCGCGAAATCTCACTGACCCGTGTCAGGCTCGGGCGGGTTCCACGGGGATTCGAGACGATGTCTTCGAAGCATCGATGTCCGGTGTGCGGTCGCGACTTCAGTCCGCGGTACGACGCGTGCCCGTACTGCACCCACGTGGCGACGACCGACCGGGCGCCGGCCGCGACCGGGGACGAGGACGAGGCGCGCTCACCCGAGGCCTTGCTCGAACGTGCGCGCGCCATCGCGCGCAGCGGAGACACGGACGAAGCGCTGAAGGCGTACGCCGAGGTGCTGGCCGTCGCTCCCCGCCACCCCACGGCGCTCAAGGAAGTCGCCATCGGGCTGTCGGTGGTGGGAAATCTGGAAGACGCGATTCACTACGCCGACCGGGCGATCGCCGCGGCTCCCGACGACCCGGAGACCTACGACAACAAGGCGGTGATGTTGGGGCGCCAGGGGAAGTTCGAGGAGGCGTTGCCGGTCATCGACGCCGGCCTCGGCCGGGCCCGAGGTCACCTGCCGCTGACGCTCCGGCGAGGGAACTTCACCGCGCGGCTCGGGCGCTACGCGGCGTCGCGCCCGTACTTCGAGCGTGCGCTCGAGCTCGACCCGCGGTGTGGCGAGGCGATGCTGACCCTGACCGACGTGCTGTTTCGCCTGGGGCTGTCGGCCGAAGCGCTGGCGCTGGTGAATCGCGCACTGGCGGAGGCGGAGTTGACCCAGCGGGAGCGCACCATGGCCGAAAAATTCCGGCAGAAGCTGCTGACGCCGGTGGCGCGAGCCTAGGGGCGCGGTGTTCGCGGCGTGGCGTCGCGCCCGATGCGCGAAAGAAGACCGTGCACCTCACGCGCGCGTGGGATAGCCATCGCGCACCGCTCCTTCCCATGAACTGCCCTCAATGCAGCACCGAGATGACCGAACTGTCGAACGCTGACGACCGCATTCACACCTGCGACAACTGCGGCATGTGGGTCGACGGCGCGCAGTTGAACGCCATGCTCCTCCACGCCAACCTGGCAGGCGTCGGTTCTCTGGGGGGGCGCGTATTGGCGGACCAGGCCACGGGCACCTGCAGCGTGTGCGGCGTCGACCTGGTCCGTATCGAGCAGGGCGGGCGCGGCAACTCGCTCTATTACGAGGTGTGCGAGGACTGCGGTTCGGTGTTCGTTCCGCTCGACCCGCCTCCGCCGGCTGACTTCGAAGCGGCGCGCACCGAGATGCTCGCCATCTTCAAAGCCTTCACCGCGAAGGGCGCTGGCGCGCGGACGTAGGCAGCGCCGCCACGAACAAGACGTGCGCGGCGCCTCCGCCGAGGCGTGCCGCGCTGCGCTGGACGGTGGCGTCGAACCCCGCTTTGGACAGACGCTTGAGGAACGGTGCGTCTGGCCCGGCCGACCACACCACCAACACCCCGCCGGGTTTGAGCGACGCCTTGAGCGACTCGATGCCGCGCGGCTCGTACAGTTGCTGATTGCTGAGGGTGGACATGGCGCTGGGGCCGTTATCGACGTCGAGGAGAATGGCGTCGAAGCGCCCTTTGCTGGTGGCGACGACTTTCGCCACGTCGCGCACGTCGACGGTGACGCGGGCGTCGTCCAGCGGCGAGTGGGCGAGGTGGGCGAGGGGGCCGCGGTTCCACTCGACCACGGCGGCGGAGATCTCCGACACAACCACCGCGCCTCTGGCGGGGAGTTGGTCGAGCGTGGCGCGCACCGTGTAGCCGAGCCCGAGGCCGCCGATGAGCACCACGGGGTTCGGCTCGCGAACGCGCTTGAGCGCCACGGCGGCCATTTCTTCTTCGGAGTGGTGGCGTGCGCTCGACATCAACTCGCGCCCGCCGGATCGAATGACGAAGACGCCGTCGCGCTCCTGGAGCACCAGCATCTGGCCATCGAGGCCCGGAACCTGCGCGAGGGTCTTCTGAGGTTTCACCGTTCCTTCGCCCCTTAGACGGGGACTGGCCCCTTTTCACGGACGAATCGTCGTTCGAGGCCGCGCCGCATGGAAATGGGGCCTGTCCCCGTCGCCGCGTCGCCGCGTCGCCGTGTCCCCGTCGTCCTTCCTCCGCCTCGTTCTTCCTACCCGGCGTACGCTTCGCGCAGCTTCTTCAAATCAATCTTCGCCATCTGCATCATGGCCTGCACCACGCGCCCTGCCTTCCTGGGGTCCTTGTCGCCCATCATCTTCTGCATCTCGGCGGGGATAATCTGCCAGGACAAGCCGAAGCGATCCTTCAGCCAACCGCAGCGGCTCTCCGTCCCGCCGCCGGACAGCAGCTTCTCCCACAACCCATCGACCTCTTCCTGCGACTCGCAGTCCACGAACATCGAGAACGCCTCATTCAACTTGATGTGGGGACCGCCGTTCAGGGCGAGGAACTCGCGCCCCTCGAGCAGAAACGTGCCGCCCATCATGGTGCCTTTGGGAAAGGGCGACCCGTCGGGGTAGCGGCTGACGTTCAGCACCTTCGAGTTCTTGAAGATGGAGACGTAGAAGTTCATCGCCTCCTCTGCGTTTGAGTCGAACCACAGAAAGGGGCGGATTTTGTCGGTCACGAGTGAGTCCTTGTTGACGTGAGGTTCAAGAAGCGAGCGCGGCGGCGAGTTTTTCCAGTTCGTTCTTCCAGCCCATGACGGCGCGTTGGGTCCAGGTCTCGTCGTGCATGGCGTCGATGGTCAGCTGGAGCTTCACGCCGGCGGGGCTGGTGGACAGCTCCACCACGGTGAGGACGTCGTACGGCGCGACGTTGGGTACGAAGTCCACCGCGTGCCGGTACGCGAGTCGCGTCATGGGGGTCACCTCGACGTAGGTGATGTGGCCGGGGGTGGAGAGGGGCATTCCCGACCGCTTCATGAAGGCGATCTGTTCGGGGGCGTTGGCGTGCATGACGTAGTCGAGTCTCCCTCCGGGTCGAAGCTCGAGCCGGTCGACGGTGACGTTGAACCCGTCGGGCCCCCACCACGATTCAATTCCCTCTTTGGTGGTCCACAGCTCCCACACATCGTCCAGTGGGGCGCGGTACGTCCGCTCGATGGCGATGGTCTTCCTGGTCTTGCTCATGCTCGTTTCTCCCGTCGTTTGGCCGCGCGAGCCTGGGCTTTGCGTTCCAGCGCCTGGCCGAGCTTGTCGAGGCGACCCTCCCACAGGGACCGATAGTGGGTGAGCCAGGCGTCGAGTTCCTGGAATGGTTCGGGGCGCAGCGAGTACAGCCGCTTCTGGCCGTCGGGACGCATCTGGACGAACCCGGCTTCCTGCAGAATGCGCAGGTGCCGCGACACGCCCGACTGGTGGATGTCGACGGCGGCCACAACGTCGTTGACCGGCATTTCGCCCCGACGAAGCACCGCCACGATCTCTCGTCGGGTGGGGTCGCTCAAGGCGTCGAAGGTGAAGTGATGCATGCTTATGTATATGTATATCAATAACTATATCAGTGCGTCCAGTCCGACGCGGCCGCGACCGGGCGTGTTCGCAGGTGACGGGAGATCGGTCCGGCGGTAGGTGTGCGTTGTCGATGGACGCCGCCCTGGTCGAAGCCCGCCTGATGTTTGCGATAGCGCTGAGCGTGTCGGTGCTCGGCTTCTACCGGCTCGTGTACTTCGTCAGCCTCGGGTACGCGTTCTCCATCACCTCCATCGCGGCAGTGGCGCTCTGGCGGTTCTGGGCGGTGGTCGACGTCCCGGTGGCGGCGCAGTGCGCGCTGCTCGCGGCCTATGGGGTTCGTCTGGGCACGTTCCTCGTCCGTCGCGAGCGCGAGCCTTCGTATCAACGCGAGCTTCTCGAGGTTCAGCAGCGCGGCGCGGGAATTCGACTTCCCGCGCAGGTCGCGATCTGGCTCGGGGTCTCGCTCCTGTACGTGTTGATGGCCTCACCCGCGCTGTTCAACCTGCTCGAGCTGGCGAGCGGCGCGGGCTCGTCGATCGTGGTGTGGGCGGGAATCGCGGCGATGGCGGCGGGCTTCACTCTGGAGTTCGCGGCGGACCGCCAGAAGTCGACCTTCAAACGCGCCCACCGCGACCGATTCTGCGATGTGGGGCTGTATCGGTTCGTCCGGTGCCCCAACTACCTGGGCGAGATCATCTTCTGGCTGGGGAACTTCGTGGCCGGGCTGGCGGCGTACCACCACCCGCTGGCGTGGTTGGCGGCGGCGATCGGCCTGTTGTGCATCGTGCTGATCATGATGGGTTCGACCAAGCGGCTTGAGCACAAGCAGGACGAACGGTACGGCCCGCAGCCCGAATACCAGGCGTACGTTCGCAGCGTGCCGGTGCTCTTTCCGTTCGTCCCCGTCTACTCGCTGAAGAACGTCCGCGTGTACCTGGAGTAGCGCGCCCCACCGGCCGACCGTTCAGGGCGCGGGCGGCGGGGTGGGTGGCGCGACGGCTTTGACCCCGAAGGCCAACAGGTCGCGCGATTTTCCCGGGCCGTAGAAGAAGACGTCGTCGGCGCCGTTCCCATCGAAGTCACCCACCAGCGGCACGAACACACCCGGGAAGCTCACGTCGACCTGCTGAAAGGTGGAGTTGGAGTTGCCGCGCCAGACGAAGTCGGCGCCCACGCCGCCGCCGTACCAGAAGATGTCCTTCTTCCCGTCGCCGTCGAAGTCGCCGGTGAACGGTTCATAGGGCCCATCGACGTTGGTGGGGGAGTGCACGAACTCGGCGTCGCCGGTGAAGAAGTCCACCGCGTTGAGGTCGGTGGTGTTGCTGTACCAGAGGATGTCGCTCCACCCATCGCCGTTGTAGTCGGCCACGGTCGGTTCCAGCGGCGACGACGGGCCGAGGTCTTTGGTGATGAACGTGCCGTCGGTCTGGCCGAGCCAGATGAGGTTGTTGGCGCCGCCCTGGGCGCCGTACCAGAGAATGTCGCCGCGGCCGTCGCCGTTGAAGTCGCCGGCGAACGGTCGGTAGTTCCCGCCCATGGCGACGGTGGTGCTGGTGACCGTGCCGGCGGTCGAGGTGAGCCACAGCTTGTTGGCGAACGTCCCCGAGCCGTACCAGAAGATGTCCGTGGTGCCGTCGCCGTTGAAGTCGCCGGTGACGGGCAGCATGTTCCCGCCCAACGGCCAGCTGTGCGTGTCGAAGAATCGCGTGCTGTGGCCGAACCACACGTTGTCGGCCGCGGTGCCGATTCCGTACCAGAAGATGTCGGTGATGTGATCTCCGTTGAAGTCACCCACCACCGGCAGGTAGCGGCCGTTGACCGGCTGGCTGAGAATCGTGAACTGGCGATCCGCGCGCCCGTACCAGACGCTGTCGGCCGTGCGCCCGGGGCCGTACCAGAAGAGGTCCGTCTTCCCGTCTCCGTCGAAGTCGCCCACCAGCGGCACGTAGCTGCCGCGCACCGAGACCTTGAGCACGTCGAAGGCCACGTTACCGGTCGGCTGATCTTGAAACGCGGCGGCGAGCGCGAGCAGGTCGTTCTGTTCTCCGCCGCTGGCGTCGGTGATGGCGCCCACGCCCCAGTGCCGCACGCCGTCGCCGGCGTAGGCGTTCATGATGTCCCACGAGGGGTCGATGTGTTGCAGGCCCACCGTGTGCGCGATCTCGTGCGAGATGATGTACGCCACGCCGCGCGGGTCGAGCCCGAAGTCGGCGCAGTTCTCGGAGAAGACGAAGCCCACGTCGTGTGCGTTCCAGTTGTCGCCATCGCGCGGCGCAACGCCGGCCCGGCCCGAGCTCTGCCCGATCAAGCCGGGCTGACCGCCGATGACGATCATCGTGTAGTTGCCCGAGGTCGGCCGGGTGGTGGTGAAGGTGACGGGGAAGGAGGAGAAGTCCTCTTTCACGCCGTCGACGATGGCTTGAATGGTGGCGTCGCGGTCCTCGCTCCACGGCGTGGCGTCGAACGCGGGAATGGCGGTGGCGGTGGGGACGATGAAGCTGGTGTTGGCCTGCGCGTTGTCTTGCGCCCACCCGCCGGGGGAGATCGTCGGCCCCTCGAAGTTGAGGAACACCACCGCAGGCGCGCCGGACAGTTCGCTCGGCGCGGTGAGCCCTTCAGGCACCGTGGCCGTGGCCATGTCTCCGTCCCAGGTGACGCGCGTGTCTCCGGGGGTCACCAGGTCGACGGCGCCGTGTTCGGCGTACGACTGAGGCCCGCAGGAAAACGCGAGGGCGCAGAGCGTGAAAGCGGCTGCGGCGTGGATCAGTGGGCGGAGGTAGGTCTTCATGCTCGAGGTATCGGCGCCGCCAACCGCCAGTTTCTTCTCAGGAAAAATTCTCATCGATGAGACAGAGGCTCATCGGTGAAACACCCGGAGCCGATTCGCGCGAGTGGTGATCATCTGCGCGCTTGCGAGGTCGCGCTCGCTTCCGACTGAATGCTTCGGAGTTTCGCGGTGTGGGTGGCAAACGCACCGCGAGCAGAATCGCGAAGCGAAACGGCGCGCGCCTTGAGCGCGACAACTCCTTCAGTGCCCCCAAGGAGTCCCAAATGAAAACACGTTTTACGGTGACCGCGTCGCTGGTGTCCCTCGCGCTGTGTGCCTGCGGTGGAACCGCCGAGCCCCAGGTGATGCCCGAAGAAGGCCAGATGGGCGAGCCATACGCGCTCGGCGTGCCCGAAGACGGCCTCGCCTCGTTCGACCCGGAGTCCTCCATTCTGCAGAGTGAACCGGCGGAGTCCGAAGGCCCCAACGACGTCGCGCAGACTGAAGCGGTCCCGAGCTGTTCTTCGACCTGCACCGACATTCGGACGCGCGACACCGAGTTCCAGAATCGTCGGGTGATTCAGTCGTGCCTCAACCACTGTGGCTTCGCCTCGCTCCACCCGGGCGCGGTGTTTCGCCTGACCGACCCCATCACCGTGCCCTCGGGCGCGGTGCTCACCACCTTCGGGGCCACCGCCACCAGCGCGTGGGCCGAGCTGCGCGCGATCGGCGCTCCTCTGTTCTCTTCCAACCGCTTCGTCACCGTGTGCTCCAGAGGGACGACTCGAGGGTGCGAGGGCGGCACCACCGCCCAGGGCGGCACGCTGCGGTTCCTGAAACTCAACATGAACAATGTCACCAGCGACGTAAGCCCGAACTCCGTGCTCAACGTCGACGGCAACAACAACCTGATTGAGTCGGTCGAGGTGTTCAACCCACTCGAGCGGCACACCCTGCCGAACTGCGGCGCCACCTGGGGCCCGGTGCGACGTCACTCGGCGCTGGCGTTCAACCCCGGCGACACCAACAACGTGGTTCGAAACGCCAACATTCACGGGCTGGTGCTGGGCGTCGTCTTTGGAGCGGGGCTCACCGCCGCGTCGAACAACGTGGTGGAGAACTCGGAGATCTCCATGAATCGCTCCAACCCGGTCACGTTCGCCGGCTTCGGCATCGTGCGAAACAGCCACATTCACGACAACGGGTGGTGCATTGGCGACGGCATGGAAGGTGGGGCCATCTACTGCGCGCGAAATCACAACGGCGGCGTCTTGAAGGGCAACGAGATTCACGACACCTGCCGCGACGTGATCGACTTCGACGACTGCTGGCACATGAAGATTGTCGACAACCACCTGTACAACCCGGGCACGCGTGAATTCCCGGCGCCGGTGGGGTTCGTGGGCACCAAGTGCAATTCGGCGGCGACGGTTCGCACCGGCGTGCCGCGCTACTATTCGTTCGCCCGCAACGTGGTCGAGAACATCGGTCGCGACTGGAACACGGTCGGAAACCACTTTCATACCGACGATCGCTTCTCGGCTCTGGGCGCGGCGCCGTACTCCGACCTGCCCAACGGGGCCCGGCAGTCGCTGGCGTACTTGATGGTGAAGCGGCGCGACCAGGGCGCGTTCGCCGCGATCGGCAATGACGTGCGGGAGAACAAGTTCATCGCCACCTGCAACAGCGCCTCGTGCGTGGGCATGGGGTACTACATTGCGCGCGGCACCGGCCTCGATGTCGCCGGCCACTGGTCGGCTGCCACGACCAACGCGTTTCGAGGCAACGCCACCGGGAGCTCCCCGCACAGCTCACGGCGCTGCGGCGCCAACTGGTACGCGGGTGGGGCGTGGTCTAACGGCCGCTCGGAGTGTCGGGTCGGGTCGACCGACAATGGCTGCAACACCGACGACGCGTGGCACGAAGGGCACGATCACGGCGTCGCCCACTCGTCGTTCCGAAACTGCGGTTGCCGCACCTACTGACCGCGCTCTCGGGCGCGCCCTGGCGCGACCGGTGGGATTTTTTTGGGGCGTGGAGATGATCGGGCTGCTATCCGGCGGCCCATGGTGATTCGCGCGCTGCTGGCCGTGTCTCTGGGGAGCAGCCTTTTCGGCTGTGGCTTCCCTTCACCGAAGTTCGGCGCCACGACCTCAGAAGGCGTGGCCACCGCCGACTTTCTCATTCGGGCGCGGCACACCGACACCGTGACGGTGCACGTGTGGTTCCCGGCCGACGCGAACGGAGAGCCCGTCGTCGGCCCATCGCCCCGGCGGGCGGTCGTCTTTATTCAGGGGGGCGCCGTCGCGCCGCTCCGGTACGCGTGGTTGGCCGATGCGTTGGCCCAGCGCGGCTACGTGGTGGCGGTGCCCGAGCACGTCCTCAACCTCGCCTACTTCGAGATTGACAGCGGGCTGGCGGTGCGGGACCTGCTGGCCCGGCCCCCCAAGGGCAGTCTCCTCGAAGGGCTCGTCGACCCGGCCCGAATCGCCGTGGCCGGACACTCGCTGGGAGGGGTGGTGGCGTCGAAGCTCGCGCTCAGCCGCCAGTTCGGCGCGCTGGTGCTGGGCGCCGCGTACCCTGAGCGCAGCGACGAGGACGCGCTCAAGGCGCTGGCGCTCCCGAGCCTCTCCGTGACGGGCCGGGCGGACTGCCAGGCCACGCTGGAAGAGGTCTCGACGGGAGCGCTGCTCCTGCCCAGGCCTCGCATCCTCGCCGTGGTGGACGGGATGACTCATTTCCAGTTCACCGACTCGGACAAGCAGGACAGCGACGCGAAGTGCGCTCCCACCGTGGACCTCACGACCGCGCACACCACCATCGTCGAGCTCATGAGCCGCTTTCTCGTCAGCGCCCTCGATTCGGGTGACGGCCAGGTGGGGCCGCTCAACGGCATCGCCGGGGTCAAGGTGTCCGCGCCATGAACTCACTTCGAATCGCCATTGGTCTGACGGTGCTCGTCTCTGGTCTTGCGGCAGCTGAAGCGCCGCTGGTCACCTCGCGCAGTCTCCAGCCCGCCGGGCGAGTGTTCTCGGTGTGGGGCAGCTCTCGCGGCGTCGGCATCGGCGCGGTGTTGCCCTGGGGCGACGACCCCTCCCGTCACCTGGGCGTGGAGGCGCAGTGGAACTCCTTCGAGCGCTCCGGAGAGATTCGCGCGGCGTGGACCTTTGGCCTCAAGACCGAAGGCCTGCTGACGATGACCGCCTTCGCGGGGCCGACGCTGACTCTGGTGCCGGTGGGCGCGTTTGATTTCGGGTTGAGCCCGCAGGCGGGCTTCTTCGCCGGGCTGGGAGGAGAGCACTGGCGCGTGGACCTCGGGCTGGAGACGGGCATGGACGTGTTCCTGCTCACCGGCGTGCCCCGATTTCCGGAGCGTGCGGTGCTTGCCCTGCAGACGGTGTTCGAGAAATTCACTGTCGGCGCGCTCTTCCGCGCGGGGGTCGACCTCGAACCGGGCCGCTACACGGTCGGCCGCGTCGAGCTGGCGTTGAGCATTGGCTTCCGACCGCCCGACCGGACGTCGACCGCGGCGGAGGACGCGCCCGCAGCGCCCGCCAACGCCCCGGAGGCCACGCCCACGACGCCCGAGTCGTCAACGCCACCGGCCGCGCCTGCTCCGGCGGAGATGGCTCCGGCCCCGGCCGCGACTGAGCCGCCGCCGGTCGCGCCTCCTCCCGCGCCACCCGCGCCGCCACCCGCAGCGCCGAAGTAGACAGGCCGAAGGCGCAGCGCCGAGGTGTCACTCGGCGGCCGAGCGCGCGCTGTTACGTGAGCCCGGACAGAGGACCCGTCACGTACGCGTCGCCCACGGACCCGAAGTTCGTGTCGGGGTAGTCGAACAGGTTCAAGATGCTGGTGAACAGGTTGTGGGTGGACGCTTTGGTCGCGTACGCGCTGGTGAACGTCGTCGCGCCGGCCACCTGCTTGGTGTTGTAGTTGACGAAGCGCCCGGTGCGCAGCCGGCCGCCCGCTTTGCCGGCGAGCAGAATGGGCAGGTCGGTGCTGGAGTGATCGGCTCCCAGCGAGAACTCACTCGTCTCCAGAATGATCGAGTTGTCGAGCATGGTGCCGCTCGCGCCTTCCGGGGTGGCCTTGAGCCCGTCCATGAAGCGGGCGAGCAGGCTCATGCGCCAGCGACGGTTGATCAGCATGGTGTCGTACCACTGCTGCCACTTCGCTCCATCGGCGCCCGTCTTCCCGGTGGAGTTGGCCGAGTGATGCAGCGAATGGCCGATGTCGTACGCCGCAGGGAAGGTGGGGTTCAACCAGGTGGCGTGAAAGTCGCCGATGTTGAGCGTGGCCACGTTGGTCAAGCCGCATCGGAACGCCGCGATCATGATGTCCACCATGACCGGCGCGGTCTTGGCGATGTTGACGTTGTAGTAGCCGGTCGTGGCGGTGGTGCCCGAGGTCGAGATGTCAGGCTTGGCACAGGCCGCGCTGGGCGGCGGCACGGTGGCGCTCAGTTGCTGCTCGATGGCCCGAATGTGCTCGAGGTGCGTGTCGATCAACACCTTGTCTGACGAGGTGAGGCGACTCTTGAAGGTGCCCAGGCTCTTCTTGGTTCCGTCGAGAATGCTCTTCTGGCGGGCCTGGGCGCGAAGCGCGGCGGTGTTCGGCGCGCCCCCGGTGGCCACGTTGGCGAAGAGCGAGTTGAACGCCGCCGTGGGGTTGTACTCGCCGTCCACGGGTTGGTTCGACGCCCGGTAGAACGGCGTGCCGTAGTTGTGGGCCGGTACCTGCAGGCTGACGATGGGGAACGGCACCGCGTTGCGCGCGTTGAGGCGCTCGGCCAGCTCAAAGTCGATGGACCGGCTCGCGGGCACGTAGATGTCGCCGCCCGAGTTGTTGGGGTCGGTCACGGTCTTGGTGCAGCGGGCACAGGTGAGCGCCATGGCGTTCGACCAGCCGTGGTCGCCGCCGTACGGGCCGTTCTTCCGCACGGTCATGTTGTCGATGGCGCCGAGGACGAGGAGCTGATCTTTGTGCGCGGCCAGCGGCTGGTGAATGGCCCCCAGCTCCAGCGCCTCGGCCGGTGACGCGGGATTCCAGGCGTTGACGCCCTGGTACTCGCCGTTGCCGTCGGCCCGGCTCCCGTCACGGAAGGTGGTGGAGATGGTTCCGCCGTGCTCGAAGAACACGATGAACCGCTTCGGGCCCGGTGAGGCGGTCTGCGCCATGGCGTCGCGCTGGAACTCGAGGAAGGGCAGCGTGATGCCCAGACCTCCCAGCCCGCGGAGGACGATGCGACGAGAAAGTTCTGAGGTCTTTTTCATGGGCCGAGGGCTTTCACGTAGAGGGCGGGACCGGTTGAGGCGAGCGAGATGAGCATGGCTTTGAGATCGTGTGTGGACTGAAACGCGGCGCGCAGGTCGCGAATGGCGCACATGTCTTCGAGGCTGGGCTTCCGCTCGTAGGAGCGCTCGAACCACTTCGCCACCTGACAGTCGTGGGCGGCGGCGCTCTGGGCCAGCGCGGTCCCGAGCCCGGTCGCGCCGTTGATGACGCCCGAGAGGTCCGCCGCCTTCACGGTGGCCGTCGAGTTCACGTCGAGCGCGTAGGGGGTGCCGTTGAGCGTGCCCTTCTCCTGCAGTTGGTGGTGGCCGAGCGCGTCGTAGTTCTCAAAGGTGAAGCCGAGCGAGTTGATGGTGCTGTGGCACCCCTGGCAGCTCGCCCCGGCCGTCTTGAGTTCGGTCAGCTCGCGCACCGTCTTCGGCCCGCTTCCCGCCGTGTTCATGGGCGGGGTGTTGTCGACGTTGGCCGGCGGGTCGGCGAGAGAGCCGCAGAGCACGTTGCGGAACACGTGCACCCCGCGGTTGATGGGCGACTGGAAGTCAGCGTTGGCGAGGTGCGTGGTGAAGGCCGCGCGGCTCAAGATGCCGGCGCGCTTGCTGGTGTCGAGGTTCACCCACGCCCAGGTGGAGGCGCTGGTGGGGCCGCCGGCGACGCCGTACAGCTTGGCCAGGTCTGAGTTCACGTACGCGTCGGTGGCGGTGAAGACCTGACGGAAGTCGCTGCCGGTGCCGAAGAACACCTTCTCGTAGAAGGCGCCGGTCTCCTGCCGCATCGCCGTGCGAAGGGCGGGGGAGTCGTCGGGAAATTTCGTGGCGTTCTTGGGCACCGCTTCGAGCGAAGGGAGCCGCACCGTGGCGTCGAGCCCCATCCAGAACTGGGCGAAGCGGTTGACGGCCAACCTGGCTCGAGGGCTCGCCAACAGCCGCTCCACCTGCGCGCGCATCCCGGCGCTGGTGTCCAGCGTTCCCGCCGCGGCGGCGTCGAGCAGCGTGGTGTCGGGCGTGGTGTTCCACAGGAAGTACGACAGCCTCGTGGCGCGCTCGTAGCCGGTGAGCCGGTTGGTCCCCGAGGGCAACGTGGCGTCGGCCACGCCGCGCTCCTGCAGGTACACGAACGGGCCTGCCTGCAGCATGATCTCCGCCACCATGTCGATGCTCTCCTGGAAGCTCCAGGCCGGCGAGACGTCGGTGGCGAGCCGAATTTCGTCGTACTTCGCGTACAGCGTGGCTTGTTCGTCGGGTTCAAGCGCGCGGCGGTAGAGGAGGCGCCCGAACGCGTCGATGAACTTCTTCGCGCAGGCGGCGTCTTGAGGGCCGGCGATGGGACAGGTGCTGGGGAGGTAGCTGTAGTGCTTCTTCAAGGCGACCAACTGCGACGCGGCGGTCTGGAGCTTGCGCACCTCCACGTCGCTGATGGCTTCAGAGACCGGTTGATCGATCACCACCGTCACCGAAGAGAGCGCCAGCACGTCCTTCACCGTGTTGGTGTACTGCTCGGGTGAGAGCCGGTGCATGCGCGGGGTGGACGCGGCCACCGTGTTCACCGGAATCGACGCGCACGGGTCCACGGGCGGGGTGTTCGGTTCCGAGGACGGGGGCGGGGTGCTCGGGCTCCAGGGCGTGGCGGGATCCATCGAGGGGGGAGGCGGCGGCGCAGCGGGGTCAGAGACGGAGGGCGACGGCTCCGTGCTGGGGCCCATCATGATGCGACCGTCGCACCCCGAAGAGAGGGCCAGCGCGAGCGCCGCGCTGATCACTCCAGTTCTCACGTTTCCGAGGGTTGCCATGACGTCGATCAAGAGCAAACCCGGGGCCGCGCCCAACGCGCTGATTCACCGAGCGGCCGACCTCCCTCCGGTGGGGGGTGGCGCCCACGGCTCGACTGCTGAAATATCCACGTGTTTGGTCGACGAAACAGAGTTGAGCCGGGGCTCCCACCTTCGAGCACCTCGGCCTCGCGTTGACCTCAACGACGGGCAAGCTCGCCGTAGAGCGCGACGGCGGTGGCGACGCCATCTTCGCGCCGAAGCAGGTCGCCCAGCGATTTGGCGCGGGCGCGCATGGCCTCGTCGCCGACCACGGTTCGGAGGGCCTGCGCGAGGGTGCTCTGTGTGAGTCGCTTCCGCGGAATGGGGGGCGGCCCCACGCCGAGCGCTTCCACGCGTGAACCCCAGAACGGCTGGTCCATGGCGAACGGCACCACGACCGCCGGAACCCCGGCTCGAAGCGCGGTCCCTGTGGTTCCGGCGCCGCCGTGATGCACCACCGCCGCCACTCGCGGAAACAACCACTCGTAGGGCAGCGAATCGGCGAAGTAGATGTCGGCGGTCGGCGCGCTCTTCTCCAGCCCCCCCCAGCCTGACACGAGCACCGCCCGAACGCCGGCCTGCCGCACCGCGCCCTGCACCAGCGCGGTCAGCGCCGCTGCGTCGCGACTGGGCATGCTGCCGAAGCCCACGGTGACGATCGGGCCCGGCGCTTCGAGGAAGGCCTGCAGGTCCGCCGGGGGCTGCCACGCGGGGTCCACAGACAGCGCCCAGTACCCGGTGGCGTGACGCGGACGCTCGGGCGTGGAGGCGATGGGCACCACGTGGCGACTGAAGCCGTACAACACGGGGGAACCGAGGTTCGCCCGCGGCGCACCACGCAGCCCGAGCACCGAGGCTCTCGCCTTGTTCATGGGGCCGCGAACCGACAGCCACAGCGCCGAATCAGACAGGCGGTGACTGAGCCGCCGGGCCCACCCGCCCAGCCAGGAGGGGACGCCTGGCAGCAGCAGGCTCGGGTAGGCGTCGGTCGGTGCGCCGATGGGTTGCAGGTGAGCTTCGACGAAGGGCACGTTGAGCTTGTCCGCGACCGACAACCCCGTGGCCATGCCTCCGATGCCGCCCGTCATCAGGTCGACGCCTTCGCACGCCGCGAGCGTCTCCTTCGTCCACTCACCGATGATGCGGGGCAATTCCCTTGCTGCGAGCCGCATGGCGGCGAGCGAGCCTTTCTCGGCCGCACCTCCTGAGTTGCGCACCACCTCTTCCACATTTCCGGAGAGCGGCGCGACCGGAAGGCCGACCTCGCTGAACATTGCCGCCAGATTGGAGGGCGCCACGGCGCGCACCTCGTGCCCCGCCGCCTTGAGCCCGAGCGCGAGCGCCACGTAGGGCTGAATGCCCCCGCGGGTGTCGTTGCACACAACGGCGATACGCATCATGGCTCCTTCGCCGACGTCAGGGGCTACTTCGACGGGCCCTGTGGCCCAGCGCCCGCATCACTCGACGCCGTCGGGCGCTCTTCCCGGACAAACGACAGGGTCTTGCTGAAGATCCACTTCTTCACCGCGGCCTTCATCGCACGGTCCGACAGCAGCGTGACCGTGACGTTCATCGTCGCATCGTCGTCGTCGTCCGGTTTGATCATCAATCCGGAGAACGTGGCGGTGGCGGGGTCGTAGACGAGCTTGCGGAGGAACTTCTTGCCCACTTCTTTCGCGATGGGCGCCTCAACGATGACCCCGTCCCAGCTCCCCTCCGCGTTGCGCGAGACCTGAACCAGCGATTTCTGGTCGCCGTCGCGCCAGAACCCCTCAATCTTCTCGGGCCCCGGGGGTTGGGCGCTGGCCACCAGCGTCCACACGCCGGTGACGAGAAGGAGCGGGCGCCAGTGTCGCGGGGTTGGAGACATGGTGGCAGTATAGTCGCATTGCAACGAACAGTTGCAATGAGGTTGCGCTGGCGTTTTCTGGACCGACGCTGTCAGAGTGTCGCGGTGCGGCGAGGACGGCATCAGAAGCGTCGAGATGCGGGCCGGGCGCGTGGCGCGCCGGTGGTGGATGCGGTGCTGGCCCAGACCCTGGTGGAGCTGGCCGAGTCGGGGGTGGAAGGGCTTCGGGTCGAGCGCATCGCCGAGCGGGCCGCCGTGAACAAGACGAGCGTCTATCGGCGTTGGCCGACCCGTGAAGCCCTGGTGTCGGCGGCACTCGAAGGCGTCTTGCGGTCTGTGTCGGCGCAGCTCCCCGATACCGGCGCTCTCCGCGAGGACCTGCTCGGCGTCTTGAGGCCGGTCGCGAGGTTGATGGGTGATCCCATGGGGCGGGCACTGTTCCGCGCTGCGGCGACGGAGGCGTCCGCCGCGAGCGTGGCGTCGCTGGCCGCGCGCATGATGGAACAGCAGTCCAGAAGCCCGGTGCGCGTGCTCGTTCGCCGTGCCGTCTCCCGCGGCGAGTGGCGCGTGGGGGCGCGTGGTGACCAGGTCATCTCGATGCTGGTGGGCGCCATCATTCATCGCTCGCTCCTCGAGCGGGCGCCGCTGTCGGACCGCTGGTTGACCTCGCTCGTCGAGCTGGCCCTGCAAGGCGTGCAACCTCGGCGTCGCGCTCGCGGCCGTCGACGCCCAGCCTGATCGTGCCGCGCGCTACGGGGCGCGGGTCAGCTTGAGCGTGGTCTCCGTGCTCCGAGTTCCGTCCGTGACGATGAGCTTCACCCACACCTGGGCGGCGCCGGGCTTGAGCGGCACCGTCGCGGTGTCCGCCGCCGTCTCGAACGCCACGTCGTCCCACGTCTTGCCTTCATCGTGAGAGACGTAGAGAGACGACAGCGCCTTCAGCCCATCGGCGGGCGTCGCGGTCCAGCTCACCGCCACCGCGCTGTCCGTCTTCGCCACGGTGCTCTTCTCTGCCGGGCTCTTGAAGACTGCCCCCGGCGGTGCAGCGCTCACCTTCTTCTTGTCCAGACTCCCCGAGGGACCGACCAGCTCAATCTCCGCCCAGCCGGGGAGCTGAGGAATGCGGCCCACCACGCTCGCCACCGGTCGATCGATTGACCAGTCCGGGTCCTTGAAGCGCGGCTTGAAGGGGAAACGGCCCAGCTCGGCGCCTGCCTGATTCTTCACCACGAACGCCCACGGGCTGTCCGCGGCGGTGCCCTGGCGGAAGTCCTCGCTGCCCATCAGCGTGTAGGCCGGCTTGAGCTCACCCTTCGACTTCTTGCCTTCGTTGGAGACGAAGGCCCGCACCAGCACCACCGGAGGGTCGATCGGCCCCGCGCCGAACTCCTTCACCAGGTGCCAGTAGGTGCACTGGGTAATCCACTGCCTCGAGAACGACGTCAGCGGCCCCATCACCGCCTCCATGCCGGCTTTTCGTTCCCGCTGACTCGGCACGCTGCCCTCGGTGATGCGCTCGCCGTGCGCGAAGGGCCCCGCCTTGTTGTGGTACGCGAACCCGCACTCGGCCTGCATGCCCTCGTCCGCCCAGCCGTCGGGCAGGGTGTGCAACAGCTCGTGCGCCACCGTGTCCCACGTCTCGGTCGAGGGCACGAGCATCACCTTCCAGGAGAGCGTCGCGCCACGGGGATACTTCTGGGCGTCCGCGCCCTTCGCCTTCAGGTTCACGCTCTCCGCCACCGTCATGCCGGCGGCGCCCTTTCCGAAGACGCCTTCGAAGTCTTTTCGAGGGAGCACCACGACCACGCGGCCCGCGCCCGTCAGGAACGCGCTCGAGGCCAGGGTGTCGTTCAGCGCCGCGACCGTGGCCGCGATGCGCCCGAACTCGAACCAGCGGCTGGTGGCGTCGGCCTCAATCAGGTTGCGGAAGTTTCGCACCTGCGTGGGCAGGCCCCCCGGCGGCACCGGGAAGATGTCGGGTCCAAACTTCGCGTAGTCGTCCGCCAACGCCTGGGTGAGCGTGCGAAGTGAGGCCTCCTGGGCCTCGTCGAACTTCGTCAGCACGGTCGGAATGAAGCTCACGTTCGGCGCGGTCGAGACCTGCACCGTGCCCGAGGTGTTGAGCTCAAGTCCGGTGGGAGCGCCGTCGAGCTTCAAGAGCTCGCCTCGCACCGTGTACGCCCCCGCCACGCCGAACTTGAACGGCGCATCGGTGGGGTACCCGTCGCGGGCGGGAATGCGGATTTCCCAGTCGCGCACGTCGGGCTGCCCGGCGCCGGTGAGCGGCACGTTGCCCACAGGCGGCGAGGTGAACAGTTCATGCGTTCCACCGCTGTCGACGAGGCGCAGGCGAAACTTCACCGCCTGCTCTTCGGGGCAATTGGTTCGGCCCTTGAAGACGATGGTGTCGCGGCTGTCCACGGTGACCCGGCCGCGGTCGATGTAGTGGTGAACGCCGAAGACCAACGCGTCCTTGCCCTGCACCATGTTCAGCTCCGCCGCGTAGGCGCCCGGGCCCGTGCGGCGCAGTTGCTTGCCCGGCTTGTCGTCGAAGGTGAGGTCGTCCTGCCAGGTTCCCTGGGTGGGCTCCAGCCAACCATCGGTGAGCCAGGTGCTGCACGCGGGTGGCGCGGTGCTCGCCACCGGCACTGTGGGCGGAGGCGCCGACGCGGGGGGCGTCTTGGGCCCTTCTGGAAAAATCGTGCCCGTGACGGAGAGGTAGAGGCCGGTGGACAGCTCGGCGAACGCGCCCTGGAAGAGGAAGCGGTTTCGCAAGCCGGCCTCCAGTCCCAGCTCGCAGTTGGGGGAGACGGGGCGGCTGACGCCCACGCCCAGGTCGACGCCGAAGCCCGGCGCGACCGAGGAGGCGTACCCGATGTTGAACAACCCGTTGAAGCTGGCGCCGGCGACGCCGTGCACGAGGTACCCGTCTTTCTCCAGGAAGCGGGGGAGCACGTCGAAGCCCGCCTCCAGCCCGAGCTGAAACCCACCGCCACCGAAGAGCATGGACAGCCCGCCACGACCGGCGAAGTCGATGTGGCCCATGCGGCCACCGACTCGAATTTCAGGGAGCACCGACTGCCCCACCACCGAGGGAGGAAACGGCGAATAGGCGAGGGTGATGGGCTGGAACCCCACCATCGGCGTGAGGAAGAGGCCGTCGCCGTGCGCCGCATGGTCGAGTGACAGCAGCGAAGGCGGGTTCTCCGCGAGCGCCGACGTGGCAAGACAGCTGACCGCCAGGGCCCAGCCCCGGGTGCGATTGCGAAGGTTCATGGTTCTCCCCGAAGCGGCGCTTCTTACCGGCCTGGCGCGGGGACGTCAGCGCATTCTCGCGCCTGTCGCGTGCCGGCCACAACGGCCGAACCAGGCCGCGGCCGTGCTGTTGATTGGGTGGGGGGCCACGTACAATTTCGCCCGAACGCCCCGAACATCGAGGTTCGACCATGACCGACTCGAACGCGCCCGTGCCGCTCCCCCCCAAGCCGGGCTCCGCGCGCTGCTGCCGCGCGTCGAGGCGCGCCGCGGTGCTCGTCGCGGCCGGGCTGTTCGCGGCGTGCGAGTCGAAGCTGCCTCGAGAGTCGGTCGCGCCCATCGCCGAGTTCACGGTCAGTGTGATGGACCTCGAGCTCACCGTCGATGGGAGCGCTTCGCATGACGTCGACGGCTCGGTGGTGTCGTGGACGTGGGACTTCGGGGACGGACAGACCGCGAGCGGCGCGACGCCGGCGTCCCACCCGTATGGCGCGGCGGGGAACTACACCGTCACGCTCACCGTCAAAGACGACCAGAGTCTTGAGACGTCTCGCTCGCAGCAGGTGACGGTGACCGCGCCCAACCAGGCACCCGTGGCCGCGTTCACCGCCAGTGTGTCGGCACTGACCGTGACAGTCGACGGGAGCGCGTCCAGCGATGCGGACGGCACGCTGGTGGACCACGCCTGGGACTTCGGCGACGGCACCACGGACACCGGGGCTGTGCCCGGCCCACACACCTACGCCACCGTGGGCCCGAAGGTGGTCACCCTCACCGTGACCGACGACCGGGGACTGGCCAACTCGGTCTCCAAGTCGATCGTCACCGGCATCAGCAATCAATCACCCGTCGCCTCGTTCACCCTCAGCGCGAACAACCTCGCCGTCACCGTGGACGGGAGCAGCTCAAGTGACGCGGACGGAAGCATCGCCTCGTTTGACTGGGACTTCGGCGATGGGGCCCAGGCCACGGGGGCCACCCCGGCGCCGCACACCTACGCCGCCGCGGGCATGAAGACGATTCGCCTCACGGTGACCGATGACCAGGGCGCGACGAGCGCGCTGACCCGGACCATCTCCGTGGCGGCGGCCAACCAACTCCCCACGGCGTCGTTCACCGCCACCGTCAACGCGCTGACGGTCACGGTCAACGCCAGCGCCTCCAGCGACGTCGACGGAAGCATCGCCAGCTACGCGTGGACGTTTGGTGATGGCGCCACCGCAACCGGCCCAACTCCCGCGCCACACACGTACGCGGCGTCGGGCATGAAGAGCATCAGCCTCACCGTGACTGACAACAACGGCGGCGTGGGGACCAGCGTCAAGACGGTGAACGTGGCGCCCTCGATCGTGAACCAACTCCCCACCGCGGCGTTCACCACCGCGGTCAACAACCTGTCGGTGACGGTCAACGGGAGCTCCTCGTCGGACCCCGACGGCACCATCGTCGGCTACGCGTGGAATTTCGGCGACGGCACCACCGCCACCGGCGTCACGCCCGCCGCGCATGTCTATGCAACCGCCGGCACCAAGACCATCACGCTGACCGTGACGGACAACAACGTTATCGGAGGTGCAGGCGTAGGCACGGCGTCGAAGTCGGTGGTGGTCACCGCGCCCAATCAACTGCCGACCGCCGCGTTCACCACCACGGTCAACAACCTGTCGGTGACGGTGAACGGGAGCACCTCGTCGGACCCCGACGGCACCATCGCCAGCTACGCCTGGAATTTCGGCGACGGTGCCACCGCGACCGGTGCCACGCCCCCTGCCCACACGTACGCCAGCGCCGGAACGCGAAGCATCTCGCTGGTGGTGACCGACAACCGGGGCGGCACGGGCACGGCGACGAAGTCGGTCACGGTGACCGCGCCGGGAAACACCGCGCCCGGGGCGAGCCTGCCCATCTCCTACAGCCTGGCCTCCCTCACCGGCACCATCTGGTACGTGGCCACCACGGGGGTGGACTCCGCCGCGGGCACGCTGGCCGCGCCGCTCCACACGCTCCAGGCGGCCATCGCGAAGGTGCCGTCAGGTCAGTCGGCCACTGTGGTGGTGAGAGGCGGGGAGTACACCGAGGGCAACGTGAGCATTCCGGGGAATCGCGCCATTCGAATCATCGCCTACCCGGGGGAAGTTCCCGTCTTCACCGGCGCCCAGAAGTTCGCCAGCGGGTGGATCGTCGAAGGGGCGCTCGCGTACCACGCCTACACCGAGCAACCCGTGACCGACGGCTCGGGCATCTCGTTCACCACCGGCCAGAACCTCACGGCGGGCCAGGTGGGGAAGTACCCGGACCAGGCGTGGATCGACACCACGGAGCTCCGACAGGTGGCGACCAAGGCCGAAGTGGTGGCGGGAAAGTTCTGGGTCGACGCCACCAACCACCGCCTCTACCTGGCGGGAACGGACGCGGCGAAGACCGGAATCGAGGCGTCGCTGCGAGACATCTTCATCACCGTGGACGGCGCTGGCTCGACGCTGGAAGGCCTGCAGGTGATGCGCTTCTCCAACAGCGCCAACGACTACGGGGTGATTCGGGTGCAGGGCACGGCGGACAACGTCACCCTGCGGAACGTCGAGGTGATTGACGCGGCGTTCATCAGCGTCTCCCTGGCGGGCGGCACCTCGCACATTCTGCAGGCGCCCAGACTGGAGCACGTCACCATCAACGGCGCCAACTGGATGGGGGTGACCTCGGTCTACGTCGACAACCTCACGCTCGACTACGTGAAGGTGGTGGGCAACAACGCCTTCGGCGAGTTCACCTTCTCTCCGCAGTCGGGCGGAATGAAGACGAGCCGTAACCGCGGCATCAAGGTGCTCAACTCGGACATCTCCAACAACAACAGCCACGGCCTCTGGTTCGATCAGAGCAACGTGGGCGTGGTCATCGCCGCCACGCGCATCACCAACAACTCGGGGAGCGCGGTGTTCTTCGAGATCTCCGACGACCTGTTGCTGATCGACAGCTACATCAAGGCGGTCGATCGGGCGGTGAAGATCTCGGGCTCGTCCGGGGCCAAGCTGGTGAACAACACCATCGTGGGTGGCATCGACGGCGTGGGGCTCTACACCGATATGCGCTCCATCACCGGGTGCGCGGACCCGTCACAGCCGTTGTGCGCGGGGTCGTACAGCAGCGATCGCGACGTGGTGCGGACGCTCCCCGCCTCGCTCGATTGGAAGCCGCGGCTCGACTTGCTGCTCAACAACATCGTCGCGTACCCCACCGCCACCGGGTACTGCGGGGCGGCCACCACGCTCTGCGCCACCTCCAGCAACGGCGCGGCCATGAACCCGCCGCAGACGATTATTCATCAGGCCGACCCGGCGCGGGGCATTCCCCAGACGCGCATGGACGGCAACGTGTACGCCAATGGCGCGGGCTCGATCGTGCGGATCTCGGGTGGGAGCTACGCCACCCCGGCGGCGTGGAGTGCCGCGGCCGCCGGCGCGCCCATTCTCATCTCCGGCCTCGACGCCAACAGCAAGAGCGGCAACGCGCTGGTGAACCCCGATGGCTCGGCGACCGCGGCGCTTGATCACTCGCAGGCCATCGCCGTTCCCACCGACGCGCTCATCAATGCCTACGTCCCCGCGGGGACGAAGCACTTCGGCTGGTTGCACTGACCCGCGCGGCGCGGCAGGCGACAGTCGTCCAAACGGTTTGGAAAGCGCTGGCCGCGCGTCATAATGCCGTCTTCGAAGATCACGTCGCTCGAGGGGTCCATGGCGCCACGAATTGCCAAAGGTGTTCAGCAGCCGGTCGTTCCCTCGAAGCCGTCGAAGGCGGGCGACGCCGCGGGCAAGGTCGCCACGCCTTCTGTGGAGAAGCCGGCGGTCACCGAGGCGCAGACGCCGGCAGCCGCGCCGAAGCGAGCGAAGCACGCCGCGGCCAAAGACGCGGTGGAGACGCCGAAGGCCCCCCACAAGACCCCGGCCCACCAGAAGCGGGAAGCCGCGGACGACGCGCACGCGCAGCGCGGGCTGGCGGACCGACAGAGCTCAAAGGACAGCGGCCTGTTCGAGACGCTCGACCCGGCGGAGAAAGAGGCCGCGCCCGCCGCCGCGCCCAAAGCCGCCGCGCCGACCCTGGCGTCGCTGGTCAAAGACGCCGGCGCTCAGATCTCCGGCCGCGAGATGCAGGCCATGCTGGGCGTCTCTGGCAAGTCTGCCGAGGCGATGACCGACGAGTTTCTGGCCGGGAAGGGCCCCTTCGTAGGCAAGATGACCCTCGACAGCCTCGCCACGCTCGTCAACGCGATGGACCCGTCGAAGATCAAGACCAAGGCCGAGGGGCAGAAGCACGTGGAGCGGTTGGAGCATCTCCAGAAGTTGACCGACGCCAAGACGCTGCCCGCCTACGACACCGAAGACGGCCCGCCGGCCGCGATTGCGAACGGCGACGCGCAGACGAAATCGACCCCGGCGGCGGATGCCGCGGCGACGGCTGCGATGCTGGGCCAGGTGAGCGCGGCCTCGGCGGACAGCCTCGCCATGCCGGTGATGGGCGGCACCAACCTGGCGTTTCAGGGAGCGCCCGTGGGCGAGGGGCAGTCGTCCTTCGCTCGCGACAGCCTGGCGCATCAGGCCTTCAGCGCCGGCGCGACGTACACCACGCGCGAGCAGGAAGTGATGAAGAACATGAAGCCCGAAGACCGGGCCATGTACCAGATGCAGAAAGAAGAGCAGCTCTACAACCGGATGATCACCTTGATGACGCAGCTGTTGCAGATGGCGCACGAGACGACCAAGGCCATCATCCAGAACCTCCGCGCGTAACGCGGGCGTCAGCCGAGCAGCTTCTGCGCAAAGCCCCACTTCACGACCGGAGCCGCCGCGGCGGCCTGCTCCACCAGCCAGCCTTTGAGCGCCGGTGAGTAGCGCACGCTCTTGGGAATGTCGGCTCTGGTGAGCGCCAGCGCCTTGAACCGGAGCAGCTCGATGCGCGGGTGATTCGGGTCCACGCCCGGCGGCGCGCGCTTCAACTTCTCCATGCCGTCGAGCTTGAGGCCCTTTCGCGTGGCCGCGTTCACCAGCTTCTGAACCGCGGGCCCGGTCTTCTCGTCGAGAACTCGTTTTCGCAGCCGCTGCACGTGCGGACCTTCGAGAAAATAGAAGCCGAACCCCACCACCTCTTCCAGGCCGAGGTGGAGGTAGAGCGCCACCGGCCCCTCCATGGGCGTGAAGTTCCCGAAGGAGAGCATGGCGGCGATGTTGGTCTTGTAGGGGCTCTTGTCCCTGGAGAAGCGCACGTCGCGATTGATGCGGAAGTGCTTGGGCGCGCCGATCTTCCGCCCGTACACGCGCGCCATCGGGCCGGCGAGCTCCGCCATGAGCGACTTCATCGGGTTCAGCCAGAGCGCCTCGTAGGCCGCCTTGTGGGCCTGGAACCACTCGCGGTTCTGCGCCAGCGCCAGGCTACGGAACCACGAGACGCCTTCTTTGGGGAACCCTTCGAACGGCGGGAGCGAAACCGGTTTGGCCATGCGCGCCGGCTAGCACGAGCGCGGCGCCGGTGTCAGCGGTGGCCTCGGCGCTCGACCGCCTCGCCCCGCACATGGGCGAGCGCGAACCGCCACGGGCTTGTATGTAAGGCCTCGTGAAACGTCTTCTCATCGTGTTGGCCGCGGGCTGCGCGGCGTCGTGCGCGGGAAACTCCAATGCGGACGGCGGAGCAGACTCCGGCGCCACCGATGCAGGCGTTGATGCGGGAACGGGTGACGGCGGAGCCCCAGACGGCGGCGCTCCGGACGGCGGGCCTGGCGACGCGGGCCCCGCCGATGCCGGCCCGTGGGACGCGGGGTTGGCGGTGTCGAGGCCGTTCGGGCTCGTCATCCCTTCGGCCTACGACGGAGGGACCGAGCTGCCGTTGGTGGTGCTGCTTCACGGGTATTCAGCCACCGCCGCTTCGCAGGACTTCTACTTTCGTCTCTCTGCGCTCGCCGAGAAGCGCACGTTCCTGCTCGCCCTGCCGGACGGAAAGACGGATCAGCTGGGTAACCGTTTCTGGGACGCGACCGACGCCTGCTGCAACGGCACCGGCATGCCCGTGGACGACGTGGCCTACCTCACGGACGTGGTGCGCGACGTGCGCCACCGTTACCTCGTCGATGCGCGGCGCATCTACCTCGTGGGGCACTCCAACGGTGCGTTCATGGCGCATCGGTTGGCGTGCGATCGCGCCGACCTCTTCGCCGGCATCGTCAGCCTGGCGGGCGCGGTGTGGAAAGACGAGACGCGCTGCGCCCCGACCGGGCAGCCCGCCATCCTTCAGGTGCACGGCACCGTCGACGCGGTGATTCTGTACGGAGGTGGAAAGACCTCCGTCAACGCCCCCGAGTACCCCGGGGCCATCGAGACCGTCGACACCTGGGCGCAGAAATACGGGTGCACCGGCGGGCGGGTCGATGCCGGCGCGCCGCTCGACCTCGACTCGGTGCTGCCGGGCGCCGAGACCACCCGCGAGCGCTACGCCGGGTGCCCAGGCGGTGAGGTCCAGCTGTGGACCATCAACGGCGGGACGCACCTGCCCGCGCTCAACAGCAGCTGGGCCGGCACCATCTACGACTTTCTCGACGCGCACCCGAAGCCGTAGTGGCGTCAGTGGGCGTGGCGCTGCGCTGCGGCGGGCGGCCGGAACTCCGGGCGACCATGCCCCACCTGGTCGGCCGGCGGGTGCTGGGCGATGAAGGCCTCGATGGCCTCTGCGAATGCCGAGGGGCGCTCAATCTGTGGAAAGTGCCCGGCGTTGGCCAGGTGTACGAACCGCGACATGGGGTACTTCGCGTGCAACGCCTTGCCCACCGCGAGCCCCGTGCCCGGCAGATGGTCGGCCTCCCCCCAGAGGAACATGATGGGGGCGCGCGGGGTGGGGGCGCCGTCCCCTTCGATGACCGAGTCGAGGAAGGTCTCGATGCGCCGGGTCGGGGTGTGCTCGAGCGAGGTCTGCAGCTCCAGCGGTGCGTTGTCGGGCGTCGCGAACGCGCGGCGCAACGCGTCGGGGGTGAAGGAGCGGCGATTGAGCATGGCGCGCATCAGGCCGCGGCCGATGGCGCGGTGCCCCAACCACAAGAGCGGTGAGGGCGTGCGCGGCATGGGAAGGCCGTTCACCAGGATGACGCCGAGGCAGTGCTCCGGGCTCCGGCCGGCGAAACTCCACGCCAGTGACGCGCCCCACGAGTTGCCGATGCAGTACGCCCTGTCGGCGTCGACGAGGTGCAGCAGGTCGTTGAGCCACGAGACGTAGTCGGCCAGCCGGAGCCGGCCGAGTTGATCAGGATCACCCACGCCCGGGAGGTCCGGCGCGATCACGCGGTGGCCCCGCGCCAGTCGGCCCCAGACCCGCGACCAGTGAACATGGGCGCCTCCCCAGCCGCCGTGCAGCAGCAGAATCGCCTCTCGTCCCACGCCCCCCATGTGCACCAGCGCCGGTTGGCCCTGGACCGTGAGGTGATGCGCTTTCACTGCCCCGTAGAACTCGCTCATGGCTCGCACCTCCGAAGTCCAGTCCAGGAGGCGTGCATCGCACGTGCCCCACGCGGCGGGCGTTCAGGTGGGGCGCCTGCGCGCTCGATGTTGCCCGAGATCAAGCGCCCTGCTGCACCTTCTGCGGGGGGCGTCGGCGCCGCGCAGGACTTGCGAGGAATCGCGTTTGCCCTCGACGCGTGGCCCGCTAACGTCGCCGAATGCTCGATTCGCTCCCCATGCGCGGGGGGAAACCGCTCCCCGCCGCCCTCGCGTGTCTCCTCGTCGTCGCGGGCTGCGCGCAGAAGCCGAAAGCGCCGTGGTCCGAGATGAACCTCTCCATCGTCGCCCTGGCAAAGGTGACGTTCTCCGACGAAACGACGCTCTCGCTCAAGATGAAGTCCGGAACGCGCGAAGAAGCGCAGCAACTGGCGGAGGGCGCACTCACCGGCGCGGGGTTTGTCGCCATGCCCGCCAACGAGGGGCCTCCGCGCTTCTCGCACGCCACGTGGGGCGTGGTGGCCGTGGAGGTGTCGAAGTACGGCGACACGGTGGTGAGCCTGCGACGGAGCGCGGCGGACCCGGGCGCAGCGGCGGTGGCGTTCGAGCGTGCCGGAAAGGGCACCGACGGCATGCGGGCCGACCTCGACGCTCTCTTCGAGTCGTGGCGCCCGGTGGTGACTCGCTTTGACGAAGGTCGGTCCACGTTCGCCACGCCGTGCCCTGATGAGCTGCTGCGGTCGCTCCTCCCCGGAGAGGACGGTCGTCGCGCCCCCAGGGCGCTCAACGTCGCGGCGCTGGCGGCCGTGCTGGGGGGCCGCATGGCCGGGGCGAGCGACGGCCGGTTGCTGCGACCCATGCCGCTTCCGCCGCAGTGGACTCGCACCATGACGCCCGCGTCGATTGAGGCGGCCCACCCGTACATTCAGGCCGCCAAAGACGTGCGCGTGGTGGCGGCCTACCGGCCGACCGAGCTGACGCTCCCGGTGGTGATCGGCAAAGACGTGCAGCACCCGGAAGGGTTCAACGGGGGCGTGCTCAAGGCCGAGGTGGTGGTGATGCAGCTGCCCGAAGCGAAGCCCCTGTGCGGCACCGTGTTCGAAGCCGGTTCGGGCAAGTTCGTCTCCTACGACAAGGGCGAACACGCGGCGCCGGGTCGAGGTGTGCTCGGCCAGGTCTCGGCTGACTTTCGCTCGCAGTGCGAAAAAGAACTCTCCGCCGCGCTCACGCGCATCTCGAAATCGCTCAAGTAGCGCCGGAGCGATGGTGAACGACGTTTCCGTACATGGCCTGGGGGCCTGATTTCGTTCGTGTTTCTCTGCGAGGAAGAAGCGGCTCCGCCACAAGCACCTCGGGCCGCGGCCCGCCCGACAACTTAGAAGCCCGGTCTTGAAAGAACGCCCCCATGTCCCCTCGAGCCACCTCCGTCGGAAGCGCACCCCGAGCCAGCGGCAGCACCAACCGGGTCGGTGCCGTCAACACGCACACGTGTCTGCGGACCGGCTCGTCGGGCCCTGAGGTTCGGCAGCTGCAGGAGCTGCTCATCGAGCGCGGCCTGCTGGAGGGCCCGCCCTCGGGAACCTTCGACGCGGCCACCAACTCGGCGGTGCGCCAGTATCAGCAGCAGAACGGACTTCAGGTCGACGGCGTCGTCGGCCAGCAGACGTGGGGCCACCTGGGCGGCGAGTCGTTCCCGCCGGGGACGTGGATGCTCAAGGGCGGCAGCCGCCAGCCGTATGGTCAGGATTCAGGCTTCGATGGCACCGGCGCCAGGGGCCTCTCGGGGACCGAGGCGCTCTCCAGCGCCACCCCGGCGGGTAGCTCCCAGGTGGAGCAGATGCTGAACGAGGCGAGATCGCACCTCGGCTTCCACGAAGGAGCGGGCAACAACAACCCGTTCAGTCACGCCATGGGCCGGGGCAGCGAGGCGTGGTGCGCCGACTTCGTCAGCTACCTCGCGCGCAAAGCCGGCCTCTCGCTCAACACTGCCTCGGCCCAGGGCGTGGCCAATTACCTTCAGCAACACGGCACCTGGAAGGGCAAGAGCAACCCGCAGCCCGGTGACGCGGTGACCTTTCGCTGGGACGGCAGCGGGGGCTGGGCTGATCACGTCGGCATCGTTGAGCGCGTGTACGTGAAGAACGGCCAGGTCTGGGTCGACACCATTGAAGGCAACTCGTCAGACGGCGTGAACCGGCGGAGCTACCCGGCGAACTCCTCGAAGATCAACGGCTACGGCCGCATCGTCTGAGCCGCGCTCAGGGTTTGACCGCGGCCTCGCCGAACATCACCCGCGCTTGACGACGCACGCTCTCCGCCACCACCGGGTCGGCCGAGGCGACTTCGATGTGGGTGCCCGCTTTGAGGTTGATGCCCACGCCCTTGATGAACAGGGGGCAGGGCGCCTGGACGAAGTCGTGTGCCCGGGCGAAGGCCAGGTGACACTGGAGCTGGGCGGTCAGCCGCGTGGCTGGAGCCGTGGGCTTGAGCTGCAAGAGGACGCCGCGCTTGTTCTCCTTCACCGACGCGATGTGCGGTGCGAGCAGCGGGCACGCGCGGCGCTCGGGGACCGACTCTCCCTGGCACGCCGCGTCTTCGTATTTCTCGAGCTGGTCCGCCGCCTTGAGGTGCTCGAACGCGTGCTGCATCTGGCGGTCCGCTTCCACCAGGTGTCCCTGCGTCGGGTTGTACTCGGTCCAGAACTCGAGGCTGGCCGGGTCGATGACCTCGCCCGCCGTCCCCCGCACCGTCGCCGGAACGCCCGAGGAGCGCATCGCGCTGGCGGCCGGGTTGTACTGCGCAGCCTCTGCCTTCGCTTCTTCGCGCGCGGCTTCCGCCTCCGCCCGGTGCTCGTCGCCCGTCATCGCAGAATGTGCACAACCGCACAGCGTCGCCACCGCGGCCAACGTCACAGTTCGTTGAAAATGCATGACCAGCCACCTCCGGCTTGGGTTCACCCGGGGGTGAAGCATCGGCTGTGCCAGTGGGGCGTTGGGCCTACGGCTTGACGCCGAACAGCTCGCGGAGCTGGCGAAACGGCTCGTCGGCCGCGCCGGCGCCGATGAGGCCGATGCGAAGAGTGACCAGCGCGCCGTTCGACCACGGCCACCACAACCCGAACGCGCCCAGGGCCGCGTCGTCAGCCTGACTGGCGAACAGCAGTTGGCCCGCGCGCATGCCGCCGGTTCGCGCGGCCACGGCTTTGTACGAAGCGGGCGCGGTGCTCAGCGTGGCCGAGGTCCAGCTCGCGGGGAGCAGCGGCGCCAGACTCGAGCGGGCCTGCGCTTCCACCGCCTTGTCGAAGGCGCACTCCAGGGCGACGAGGCGCCCGTCCCATTTCCACGCCGGGGTCGGCCACGACGCCTTCAGGCGCCCGGCTGCGTCGAGCAGCGTGGTCCACGTGGGCGCCGAGGCGAGGTCCATCAACGCAGGCTAGCCCAGCCTGCGCGCGGCCGTTACCGGACGACGAGCTCTCCGGACGAAATGTCCCACCGCGTGTGCGTGCAGTGCTGCGCGAGGGCGGTGTCGTGCGTCACCAGCACCAGCGCCCCCGGGTACGCGTGGAGCGCCGCTTCGAGTCGCTCGATCGAAGGCACGTCGAGGTGATTGGTGGGTTCATCGAGCGCGAGGAACCACGCGTGGCGCCCGAGCCCCAGCGCCAGGGCGAGCTTTCGAGTCTCTCCAGGTGAAGGGTGGGCGGACCGGCGCACCCGCGCCGGGTCACACCCCAACGCCGCCAGCAGAGACCAGACGCGGGCCTGGCGTTCGGGATCGAGCGAGGCGATGGCTTGTCGCGGGTCCTCCCCGGCCTCAAGCTCCTGAGGCAGAAGGAGCGCGGCCTCCGGGGGGAGGTTCAGTTGCTCCCACAGCGCGCGGAGCAGCGTGCTCTTGCCCGCGCCGTTCGGGCCGCGAAGGTGAATGCGGTCATGTCGACCGAACGATCGTCGAACCGCTCCCAGGAGTTGTCGGCCGCCGGCCCACAGGCCGTCCAACTCCAACCGGCCGAGCACGGGTCGAGGCGCGGGCACGTAGGAGACGAAGATCGATCGACCCGGGGCATCGCCGTCGAGCGCCAGCGAGCGTCGGGCGTCTTGGAGTCGTTCGACCGCGCGGTTGGCCGCCGCCACGCCTCGGCCCAACCGAGCCTCGGCCCACTGCGCTACCACCGTGCGCCCCATGCTGCGCGCGTCCCGGTCGCGTGGGCTCTTCATTCGTCGCCGGCTTGAAATCGATTGCTCCGCCGCCTGTCGCGCCTCCGACGCGTCCCGCCGGCGTGCTTCAGCGTGCTTCACCTCGCGGCTGAGGGCCGCATGCGTCTGCTCCAGGGCCGCTCGTGCCGCCTCCCACTGTGCCCGCGCAGCCGTGTAGGCGCCGGGGAAGAGTTGAACTCGGCTGCGGTGGAGGCGCAGGGTCTGCTGGGTGAGCGCGTCGAGGAGGGTGCGATCGTGCGAGACCAGAAGGCCCACTCCGGTGAACTCTCGCAGGGCCGACTCCAGCCAAACGCGCGCGTCGTCGTCGAGGTGGTTGGTGGGTTCATCCAGGAGGAGCGCGTCGGGCATGGCCCACAACGCCGCACCGACCTGCCAGCGTTTGCGCTCCCCTGGCGACAAGGTCGCCCAGCGTCCGAGCGCTTCGGGTTGCAGTCGCAACAGCGCCCGCCATCTTGGGGCATCGTCGGCCGCGGCGAACGCCTCGATGTGCGCTGTGCGTGCGTCGACCCGCTGGGGACAGAGCGACACCCTCGTCCCCCGGGGCCAGCGCACGTGGCCGGTGTCGGGTGTTCGAACCCCCGCGAGAATCTCGAGCAGCGTCGTCTTGCCCGTGCCATTCGCGCCGACGAGTCCCGTCCAACCTCGCCCCAGTTGGAATTGCACCTGCTCAAAGAGGGGTTCACCGCCGCCGTGGGCAAAGCCCACCTGACCCACCGAAAGAAACGACATGTCGGGCTCCTGAACGTCGAATGCGCGCGCCGCGGCGAACTGAATCGCCGTTAGAGATCTCAGGCTTCGCTTCGAGTCAGGCGTTCATGGTGCGCGCCGTCATCCGACGCGCCGTGATTGTCGGCCAACCGCGGCCCGGTTCGCAACGGGGCCCCCGCCCAGGCGGCGAACCGGAGGGGAGGGTGCGCCTGGGGCCCGAAACTCCCAGCCCTTTTCCCCAGGTATGGCCTGCACGCACCTTGGGGACTGACGCGCGTACACCCGACCTTCATAGGCTCCAACTCCCGTGCAAGATCTTGAGGTCCTCCGAAAGTTGGCTGACGGCTCGGCCGCGGAAATGTTTCTCGCCCGAGAGGAACGCTCGCGCGATCGCGTGCTGGTGGAGATCATTCGACCTGAGCTGGCAAAGGACGAGCGCGTCGCTGGCCGCTTTCTGGCCGAGGCAAAAGAGCGAACGCAGCTGACCCACGCGCACCTGCTCAAGCGCAGCACGGTGGGGCACACGCGCGACGGGAGGGTGTTCGCCGTCTCAGAGCCGGTCAGCGGCGATCACCTCGGCACCGTCCTCACCGAAGAGGGGCCGTTGAGCCCGGGCGACGTGGTCGAGGTGCTGAGCTCGGTCTGCGACGCCGTCTCCTACCTGCACCGCACCGGGCTGGTGCACGGCAACCTCTGCCCGGCCAACGTCTACCCGGGGCCGCCGGCCAAGCTGGTCGACACCGGGTTGACCTTGTTCCGATCGCTGGCGTCAGTGCCCACGTCGAGAATTCTGGTGCGTCCCGAGTACCTCGCGCCTGAGCGCGTCAACGGTCGGCGCTGCACGCAGCTGTCCGACGTCTATGGCCTGGGCGTGCTGGGGTACGAGCTGCTCACCGGGCGCGCGCCGTTCAGCGACCCAGACCCCTTCGACCCCTGGAAGACGCAGCTCAAGGCGGTGCGCCTGTTGCTCAAACACGCGCCAGAGCCGCTCGCGACCGTGATCATGCGCTGCCTCGCGGCCCACCCGGAGCATCGGTACCCCAGCGCCAGCACGGTGAAGACCGAGCTGCTCGAGATTCCTCGCCTGCAGAAGTCGACGGCGCGGAAAGAGCCCCCACCGCTGCCGAAGCGGTTCTCGTCCGACGCCGCCGTCGCGACGCCGTCGATCGAGGTGAACCTCGACGACCTGGCCGCCGAGTCGCCTCCCGTGGAGGCGGACATTCCGCTCGTTCGAGGCGAGCCGGTGGGCAACGTGCTCGGCCAGTATGAGCTGATGGACCTCTTGGGGCAGGGGGGCATGGGGAAGGTATTTCTCGCCCAGCACGTTCACCTCGGCCGGCAGGTGGCGCTCAAGGTGCTCAACCCCGAGTTTGCCCAGGACCCGAACCACCTGCGCCGCTTCTTTCAGGAAGCCCACATCGTCAACCGCATCAACCACCCACACATCGTGGAGATTACCGACTTCGTCACGGCGCCCGACGGGCCGGTCTACCTGGTGATGGAGGCCCTGCGCGGCGAGACGCTGCGCACGCTGATGAAGAAGGGGCCGGTGTCGATTTCGCTCACCGTGCACATCATGCGGCAGGTCTGCGAAGCCCTGGCCGCGGCGCACGCGGTGGGGGCGGTGCACCGCGACATCAAGCCCGACAACATCTTCCTCATTCGTCGCGATCGCGAGTCGCACTACGTCAAGCTGCTCG